>CANGRI010000080.1 GCA_947456525.1 Opitutia bacterium | reverse complement strand
CGAGCATGGTGGATACGCCCGAGACGAATCCCATGCCCCACGTGAAGGTGCGGTGGCGGGTCAGGGCGAGAAGCTGCTCGCGACGATGGTGCAGCACGACGTTGAAGGCGAGCAGGGCGAGGATCAGGACGCCGATGACGATGCGGGCCGTGCCGTTGTCGACATGGTCGAGCAGGAACCAGCCGGCGAACACGCCGACGATCGCCGCCGGCACCATCGGGAGGATCTGCTTCCAGCTACCGCCCTTGCGGTTGATCAGGAAGCCCATGACGTCGGCCACGATGAGCATCGGCAGGACGATGCCCACGGAGGGCTTCGCGCCGAAGATCTTGGCCATCAGGACGACATTGAGCGTCGCGGTGCCCGCGAGGCCGGATTTCGAGAGCCCGATGCAGAGCGCACCGAAGAGGGCGAGCAGCAGGATCCAGCCGTCGGCGGGCAGCAGGGTATGGCTATGGATCCAGTCGAGCATCGGCCGCAGTGAGCCTGAATCCGACTCAGCGGGCGAGCGTGTTCCGTAGAACCACTCAGCCAAAGGGGTCAGGCCGTACCTTGACGTCGCTGAACCTAAAATCGCTTTAAAGTGGCGAGTTTAGGTTCACCCAATGCGTGGGTGCGGCCTGACCCCTTTGGCTGAGGGCTTTTACTTGGTTAGCGTCTTAATCTGCAGGCGGCGGTATTCCATCTGGCCGCGATCGCCCTCGAGCCCGATGGGGCCGGTCTCGGGTACCTTGAGGGCGTCTTCCAGCACTTCGCCGTTGCACTCGGCATGGGAGACGCCGCCTTTGACGGTGACGATCAGTTCGTTCCAGTCCTGGGCCTTGTATTTCTTGAGGTCCTTGTAGGGGCCGGCGACGAGGTAGTCGCGGCACTGCAGCTGCGGTTTGCGCAGGTAGACGCCGCTGTCGGCGTTAGGCGTGGCGCGGAACTCGAGCTTGAGGATGAAGTCTTCGGGGTAGTCGCGAAGGGTGTCCAGTTCCTGGATGCGACGGCCTTCGGCGGGGGTGGTCACGACGAGCCGGCCGTTGATCGCGCGGTAACGTCCGTCCGAACTCTCGGCCTTACCGTCGAAGTTCTCGGTCTGCTTGATCTCGACGAACAGCGGGGCGTTGGGCTTGGGGACCTTCGGAGCTTTGCGCGGCGGGGTGACGCGGTAGCCCCAGCCGGTGAGGTCCTTGCCGTTGAAGAGGCTCACGAAGCCCGGGTCGGGTTTGAACTCCTCTGCCTGCGTCTCGAGGTAGCCGAGCGTCGCGAAGATCGGACGCAAGGCGGACGCCCACTTGGCGTAGCCGGCGGCATTGAGGTGGAGCAGGTCGGGGAAGAGGGCAGGGATGGCGTCGCCTTCCGCGTTCGCGAATAGGGCGTAGGTGTCGAGCACGGTGAACTGCGGGTCGTTCTTCACGGCGGCGGCGATCAGTTCGTTGACGGCAAGGATGGTTTCCTTCGGCCGTTTCTTCGAGGCCGAGCTCGGGAAGATGCGGCAGACGATGACCGGCATCTTGGCGTCGTGGGCCTTGAGGGCGGCGACGATCTTCTGGAAATTCCGGCCGATGGCCTCCGCCGGCACTTCGGTCTCGATGTCGTTCGTGCCCATCAGGAGCACGACGGCCTTCGGATGCAGCGACAGTACGTCTTCCTGGAGGCGGATGAGCATGCCACGGGTGGTGTCGCCGCCGATGCCGCGGTTGGCGAGCCTCAGTCCGTCGAAGGACTTCTTGAAGTCCGCTCCCCAGCCCTGGGTGATCGAATCACCGAGGAACACGACGGCGCCTTGGTCCTTGGTGACGTCGGCGGCCCACTGCGGCCGGACGCTGTTCCAGCGCTTCACGTATCCGTCATAGCGGCGTAGCGCGCCTTCGCCGGGGAGCGTGGCCTCGGCTTCGGGCGCCGGCAGCGCATAGTGGGCCGGGTCCGCGGCGACGAGCGATAGGCTGAGCAGGAAGAGCGTGAGCAGGGGGCGCATGGGGTTCGGCCCACCGTACCCTATCGCTTGCACCATTCAACCCACATGTCGCGCAGGCCGGCCTCGAGTTTCCGCGTGAACGCGGGAGCATCGATCAAGGGGGAGGCCTGCATCTTCGGACGAAGGCCGGCGCGGAGGGCGGCAAGGCCGTCCAGGTCTTGCGCGGTCTTCGTGGCAAGGTCGACATAGGCGTCGATGTTTTCGACGGCGAAGCGAGGCAGTCCGAGGGTGGTGAGCAGGCTGAGTCCGGCCCGGCCTAGGCTGCGACGTCCGACCAAGCTGACGACCGGAACGCCCATCCAAAGGGCATCGAGGGTGGTCGTCATTCCGTTATAGGGAAAAGTGTCCAACGCGATGTCGACGTGATGATAGCGGGAAAGCAGCCGGCCTTGGTCGAGGTTGTCGGTGGCGGGCAGGTAGTCGGCGAAGACCAGACGTTCGGCGGCGATGCCATGGCTCTCCATCACTTCGGTCATGCGCCGTCGGTGTCCGCCCTGTTTGGCGAGGAGCATGAGACGCGAGTTCGGGACGGCGCGGAGGATGCGTCCCCAGGTCGCGAGGACTTCGCCGCTGATCTTGCAGGAGTTGTTGAACGAGCCGAAGGTCACGTACCCGTTGCGCCTGGCCGGGAGCTCGTTGACTTCGGGGTAGCCGGCGGGCGCCTCGTAGCATGTCCAGCTGTCCGGCAGCAGGCAGGCCTTCTCGTCGGCCGCCGCCAAGGGGTTGCCTGCCGTGGGCTCGAGGTGCCGGTCGCTGATCCGATAGTCCATGACGCTGAGTCCCGAGCTCTCAGGGCAACCCAGCCAGGTGGCTTGGATCGGTGCGGGCTTCAGGGCGAAGGCCGTCAGGCGGTTGTCGGAGGTGTGCAGGCTGAGGTCGATGAGGATGTCGATCTCGTCGGCCTGGACCTGACGGGCGAACTCGGCGTCGCTGGTGCCGGCCATGTCGCGCCAGCGATCGGCGCGCGACTTGAACTCGTCGGTCATGGCCTGAGCCTGGCACAGGGAGTAGCAGGTGATCTCGAAGGCGGCATGGTCGTGGTGCCGGAAGGCGGGCAGGAGCGCGCGTCCGACGACGTGGTCGCGGAGGTCGGCGGAGACGTAGCCGACGCGCAGTCGACGGCCCGGTTCTTTGGAGTTGGGATGGGCCGTGATGCTCCCGGTCTTCGGCGAGCCATGGCGACAATCCCACTCCCGATGCTGCTCCGCCAGCTCAGCGTCGGAGACCGCGGGGTCGTAGTGCATCGTGAGGATGATGTTGCTGCGCACCTCCGGAGAACCGGGGTTGAGTTCGAGGCAGCGTCGCAGCAATTCGACTGCCTCGGTGATCTCGCCGCGCTCCTTGAGCATGATACCCAGGTTGTTCAGGGCGAAGAAATTCCGGGGGTCGATGGCCAGCGATTGCTTGAAAGCGGCGATGGCGCCGTCGATGTCACACACGGCCTGCAGCAGCGCCCCGAGGTTGGTCGCGATCGCGAAATCCGTCGGCCGGCGTTCGAGGGCCTGCCGGTAGAAGGCGATGCCTGCGTCCGTGCTGCCCCCCAGGTGCAAGGCCATGCCTAGCTGGAGTTCGGCGATCGCGTAGCCCGGATTGCGCGCCAAGGCCTGCTGGTAGGCATGGATGGCGTCGGCGTAGCGCTGGCCTTGGACGTAGGCGTTGCCGAGATTATAGTAATGCTGGGCGGCCTCGGGCGCGAGCTGCACGGCCCGCTCCAGGAGGGCGACGGCCCGCGCGGTCTCTCTCCGGTCGATGAGTTTGGTGCCGAAGTTGGCGTGGTAGTGCGCGACGTTTGGGTTCTGACGGATGGCCTCGACCAGCAGGAGCTCGCCTTCCGCATGCCGCCCGAGTTCCATCGTCACCAGGCCCAGCAGGTGGGTGAGGTCGGCGGCCGTCGGAAACTTCGCATGCAGCTGCCGGTAGAGCTCTTCGGCTTCCGCGAGCCTTCCTTGGCGATGGAGATCCATCGCATGGTTGAGGGCCGCCTGGGGGTCGGTGAACTGCACGTCGCCTCAGCGAAGCACTCCGGGCAAGGGTTTGCCAGCATCATCCAGCAGCTGGAACTCGTGCACGCCTTCCTTGGTGCCGTCGACGTAGGTCCAGACGACTTTCTTTTCTCGGGTGATCTCGACCAGCTTGGGATTCGGGGCGCGGGCGGCGTAGTTGCTGAAGACGATGTTGCCGTTGGGCAGCCAGGAGAGGGCCGTGGTGCGATTCACTGGCACGCCCGGCAGGTCGCCGTCGCGGAGTTCCCAGACGATCTTTCCTTCGGCGTCGACCTCGATGAGGTGATTGCCGACGGTGAGACTGATGAGCGTGTGTCCGGCCGCGTTGCGCAGGCAGCAGAAGGAACGGTTGTCCTGGTCTGACTCCGGGCTCTTGCGTTCCCAGACGACCTTGCCCGAGCCGTCGTATTCGCGGACCGTCTTGTCCTGTGGCACGAGGTAATGCCCGTTGGACAGTTTGCGGGCCATGCGGCTCTGCAGGTGGTGGTTGGTGACCTGGCAACCCAGCGGGATCTCCACCTTGATCGAACCGTCCCGGGCGACCTCGAGCAGCCGCGGCTTATTCCCCGCTTCGGTCAACAGGATGTTGCCGTTGTCGAGCAGGACGGCCGTGTTTACTTCCGACTGCGTGCCTTTGTATTCCCAGACGACCTTCTGGTCGCGGGTCACTTCGACGACGGCGCCACCGGGGTAAGTCTTGTTCTTGGAGAGGGTAAGCAGCAGGTTGCCGTTGGGTAGGACATACCCGTCGCGGGTCACCACGGGGTATTTCCAGGTCGCCTTGCCGGATGCATCGACGATCTGGGTGAAGCCGCCGAGCATGAGGAATGATCGGCCGGCAGGCTGGTCGGCGGCGTTGAGCGCGAGGGTCGCGCCGAGCAGGTAGAGGAGGGTGCGGATCATTTGATTTCTTGGTAGTCGGAGGTGAGGGTCAGTTTGTCGGCGTAAGCGTTGATGTACCAGGCCGTCGTGCCGGGGGGCAACGGAGCGGAGGTCGTCGTGCCGCCGCCACCGCTGGCGGCCATTGCCGGCGTTTCGACCCACTGGCGCTTGCCGGTGAAGCCTTTGTCGGTCGTGGAGACGAGCACGGCGCGGTCGAGGGGCTTGGTCGAGGCGAAGGTCGCGATGGCGCGGCCTTGCTCGGTGACGGCGGACGTCGAACGGCCCCAAGGCTTGCCAGTTTCGACGATGCTCTGGGCGAACGCGTAGCTGTCCGGGGGATTCCAGCCGGCGGGGTGGCTGTGCCCCATCTTGGTGATCAGGGAGACCATGCGCGGTCCAGGAGCCTTGCGGTAGTTCTCAGCCTGACATCCGAGGGGAAAGTGCGCGTCCTGCGGCCAGGAGAGCCATAGGACCGGCATCTTCACGCGGTCGGCGTAGTTCATCCCGTCCCAGACTTCTTTGTAGCCTGCGTTGTCGTGGAGCGCCTGGCCCCAGTGGTTCTCCGCGTCGAAGAGGTGGCCACAGCCGTAGGTCGGGATACCGAAGGCGAAGCGTTCGTCGAGGCCGATGACGGTGCTCGTGATGACGCCGCCCCAGGAGATGCCCATCACGCCGACCTTGGTGGCGTCGACTTCGGGCAGGGAGCGCAGGAGCGAGTTCGCCAGCATCGTGTCGGCGAGCGCGTGGTACATCCACTGCTCCTTGAGCGGGAGCTTCGTGTCCGCGAACGTGCCGTCGCGGGCTGGGCCGGAGAAGGCGTGGCGCGCCCAGGTAGAGCGCCCCTTCTCCTTGCTGATGTTCACGTCGGTCTGGCCTTCGACCGCGATGCTGATGGCCGCGAAGCCTTGGGCGTTCCATTTCTGGACCCACTCCTTGAAGGCCGTGCCGCCGCCGCCGTGGACAAGTACTATGGCAGGGACCTTGCCTTCGCGTTTCGCCGGAAGCCCGATCCAGGCGAAGACCCGGGTGGGCTTTCCGCCGTAGGGCAGGGCGTCGTAGAAGATGGCGTGGACCGTTCCGTCGGATTTGAAGCCCTCGGCCTCGTAGGTCTTCGGGGCCTGGGCACAGGTGTCGACGAGACCCAGCACGACCTTGCGGTCGGCGGCAGTTTCGGCGCCGAGCGTGACGGCGATCAAGAGCAGAAGCAGGGAGCGCATGTTATTTCGAGGAAAGTTCGCGAAGGATGGCGTCGACCGCGGCATGAGCGATGAGGGCGTAGGCCGGGGCGGTCCAGTGGAACATGTCACCACGCGCGAGCTCCCGTTTGTCGATGAGCAATCCGTAGAAGTCGACGACCGGGACGCCCATCTCCGCCATGACCTTGGCGGCCATGCGGTTCTGTTCGACGATGTTCGGGTTGATCTCCGCGTTGATCTCGGTAGGCTTACCTTTGACCGTGACCGGCGTGCTGCTCGCCCAGAGGAGCTTCGCCTTGGGGAGCTTGGCCTTGAGCACTTCGACGTAGGCTTTCATCAGCGGCTCGAAGGTGCCGGGCTTGATGCGTCCTTCTTGCCAGCCGTGGAGTCCCATGTTGAAGACGACGACGTCGTAGGGTCCGTTGGCGAGGACTTCGGCGAGGAGCTTGTTGACGTATTCGGACTGGTTGTAGGGATTCACCCAGAGGTCGACGTTGGCCTTGCCGGCAAGCAGCTTGGTGGCCTGGCCTTGGTAGCCGTTGAGGATCGAGTCGCCGATGAGCAGGACGCGCGGGAGCTTGGCGTCCTTGATGACAGCCTTCTCGATGCGCCAGCCCTTGCCGTCGGCCTGCACGCGCTTGTCGGTCTCGACCGGGGCAGGCTTGTCGGCGGCGACGGCCGTGAGAACGAGGAGCAGGCAGAGCAGGGGGCGCATAGGGGTGGAGGTAAGTTGGGCGTAATTTGCAGAGGGTGCAAAAACAATGGGGTCAGACCACGTTGATAGGGTCTGACCCCATTATGGGGGAATCGAGGATTGGCTTACTTCTGGGTGAAGACGAAGACGCCGTGCTTGTTCGCCACGACCACGTCGGTCTTGCCGTCCTTGTTGAGGTCGCCGGTCCAGAACTGGGTGCCGACGCCGCTGTCGTTGTCGATCAGGTGGGGGACGTAGCTCGCGCCGCCCT
>CANGRI010000079.1 GCA_947456525.1 Opitutia bacterium | reverse complement strand
GAGCATATCTGCGGGCTGCTGAAGCAGGCCGGGCTGGAGGTCGAAGTCGTCCCGACCCCCCTCCATCCGATCGTGCTCGGCCGTCGCCGCGGCCCGAAGGAATGGCCTCATATCGTCCTTTATGGCCACTATGACGTGCAGCCGGCCGATCCGCTGAACCTTTGGACTTCGCCGGCTTTCGAGCCGGTCGTGCGCGACGGCAAGATCTGGGGTCGTGGGACCGCCGACAACAAGGGCCCGCATCTGGTCGCGGTCGCCGCGCTCGCCCGCCTGCTCAAGCGCTGCCCGAACCTGCCCCTGCGCATCACCTTCCTGATCGAAGGCGAAGAGGAGATCGGCTCCCCGAGCTTTCCGGAATTCCTGCATAACCATAAGGCCGAGCTCACCGAGGCCGATTGCGTCATCCTTTCCGACACCGCCTCGCCGTCATCCGACCAGATCGTCATCACGACGGCCCTGCGCGGCATCATCGGCCTCGAAGTCGGCCTGACCGGTCCGAAGTCCGACCTGCACTCCGGCCTGCATGGCGGCGCGGTCTATAATCCCATCCAGGCGCTGGCTGAACTTTGCTCTTCGCTGCACGACGCCGATAATGCCGTCACCGTCGAAGGCTTCTACGACGGCGTCGAACAGCCGACGCGCTGGGAGCGCGAAGAGCTCCGCAAGCTGCCGCTGAGCGAAGACGGTTATCGTCGCGCCCTCGGGGTCGACGAACTGCACCCGGCCCCCGGCCTCGACGGCCTTGAGGCCGTCCGCTTCGCCCCGACGCTCGAGTTCAACGGCATCGGCGGCGGCTATCAGGGCAAGGGCTCCAAGACCGTCATCCCTTCGAAGGTCTTCGCCAAGATCACCTGCCGACTCGTCCCCGGACAGGATCCGGCCGACATCCACCGCAAAGTCGCCGCGGCCATCCATGCCCGCGCCCCGAAAGGCGTGCGCGTCGACATCATCGAGATGCAGGGCAACGCGGCCTACTTCGTCTGCCCGCCCGACCGCCCGAACACCCCCGCCGGACAGAATCCCGTTTTGGCGAAGGCCTTCCGCGAGGCTGACAAGGCCATCGGCGAAGCCTTCGGCAAGCGTCCGCTCTACCTCCGCGAAGGCGGCAGCGTCCCCATCATCGGCGACATCCGCCGCGAGACCGGCCTCGATTCCGTCATGATCGGCCTGTTCACGCCCGAGTCGCACCTGCATGCGCCGAACGAGAACTTCGAACTCGTCATGGCCGAGCGCGCCGTGAACGCCTACGAGAAGCTCCTGGAGCGTCTCGCCGGCACCGAACGCGGCAATCGTTGATCAGCGTGCGCCCCGCGGACCCCGCCGCGAGGCCCGTGGCCTCGCTACTCTTCTTCGCTTATAATCATGAGGCCTTCGTTGAGGAGGCCTTGCTCTCGACGCTTCGCCAGGATGTCGGCATGTTCGAGCTGGTCGTCGTCGACGACGCCTCGACGGACCGTACCCGTGCGATCATGGAGGAAGTCCTGGCCCGCGAGACGCCTCCCGGCGTGACGGTCCGCAGGCTTTATAAAGACAAGAACGCGGGCCTTATCTCCGCCGTTAACGATGCCATGGCCTTGGCGGCCGGCGAAATCTTCGTGCTCATGGCGGGCGACGATATCTCAATGCCTTGCCGGCTGGCCAGGTCCCTGCGCACCTTCGCCGATCTCCCGTCGGTCCAGCTGGTCTACGGAGAGTGCCTGAAAATCGACGAAGCCGGACAGGCTTACGCTGCGATTCCCGGCGATAAAGGGCCGCGGTTCTTTTCTTACGATGCCGCGCCGATGACCCGTATATACGCAAACTCTTCCCCGTTCGGCGCTTCGGCCGCCTATCGGCGCCGCCTTTTCGATGTCTTCGGCCCGATGGCCGAAGGCGATCACGGGGAGGATAACTGCTACTGGATCCGCGCCCTGTTGGTGGGCGAAATCTACTGGGACCCCGCCGTCTTCGTCCATTGGCGTCAGCATGCCGGCAACCTTTCCAATTTCACGTCGCATCTGGGCGACGCCGAATGGCGCCGTCGTCATCTCGCATGGATGGAAAGCCACGCGACATTCTCCGAGCAGTGGCTGAAGGACATCATGCTGGCCCGCGAGGCTGGGTTAATTTCCTGGGTAAGGGCGCAGCGACTGAAGGTGGCCGCGTTGCGCGAAGATCGAAGTTGGGCCCTAGAGGCGAGCTCTTTGCGTCGCGACCCCTGGGCTGAGTGGCTTTCCTGCACCCTTAAATTACTTTATGTCGGGCGTTTTTCCACGACTTTAAAGATGCTGAAGCTGAGGCTTTTCCGACATCGGCAGGAGCGAAAATGGCGGTTTTGGGCGAAACTTAAGTCAAATCCCGCGGCTTGAGGCCTGCTTCGGCCTCCGGAGGGCGTTTTCCCTTTCTTCACGGCCGTAAAGTCCTAAACCTGTAGGGCATTCACCATGGCCGTCTTCCGCAAGCGTACGCACACCCCGACTCCTAAGAAGAAGGATATCCCGGCCGGTCTCTGGACCAAGTGCCCCCAGTCGGGCGAGATGGTCTATACCAAGGACCTCGAGGCCAACTGGAACGTCTTCCCGGTCAGCGGCTACCATGACCGCCTGACCACCAAGCGCCGCATCGCGCTGCTGATCGACGACGGCTCCTGGAAGGAGACCGACAGCAAGCTGGTTTCCAAGGACCCTCTCAAGTTCACGGCCGGCGGTTCCTACCCCGAGCGTCTCGCCCAGCACCAGAAGAAGTCCGGCCTCCGCGACTCAGTCGTCTGCGGCCATGGCCTGATGGACGGCCTCCCGGTCTCCCTCGCGATCATGGACTTCTCGTTCATGGGCGCCTCGATGGGCTCCGTCGCCGGCGAGAAGGTCACCCGCGCCATCGAACGCGCGATCAAGCTGAAGTGCCCGTGCATCGTCGTCTGCGCCTCCGGCGGCGCCCGCATGCAGGAAGGCATCCTCTCCCTGATGCAGATGGCCAAGACCAGCGCCGCCCTCGCGAAGCTCCGCGCGGCCGGCCTGCCTTACATCGCCGTCCTCACCAATCCCACGATGGCCGGCGTCATGGCCAGCTACGCGACCCTCGGTGACGTCATCGTCGCCGAACCCGGCGCGCTCATCGGCTTCGCCGGCGCCCGCGTGATCAAGGAGACGACCAACCAGGACCTGCCCGAAGGTTTCCAGACCTCCGAGTTCCTCCTCAAGCGTGGCCTGATCGACATGATCATCCACCGCAAGGAGATGAAGTCGAAGCTCGCCAGCCTCCTTCGCGCCCTCGCCCACCGCAAGGTGAAGGTGAAGGCCGTGAAGAGCCGCGCCTGAGCGCGACCTTCGCGGAGATGACTCCTGAAGAGACGCTCCGCTGGTTGACGGGACTACGTAACCTGGGTTCGCGCCTCGGCGTGGACCGCATGCGCCTGCTGTCCGCCCGTATCGGGAATCCGGAGCGGGCGCAGCCTTGCTTCCATGTCGCCGGCACCAACGGCAAGGGCTCGACGTCCGCGATGATCGAAGCGATTCAACGCGCACAGGGCCGCCGCACCGGCCTCTACACGAGCCCGCACCTGGTCGCGATCGGCGAACGCATCCAAGTCGACCGCCGGCCGCTCTCCGACGCGGCGGTGGTCGCCCTAGCCGAACGCCTCCGTCCGCATTACGAGGCGATCCGCGCCGAAGATTCCGAGGACGCCCCGACGTTCTTCGAGCTGATCACCGCTGCGGCTTTGCTGGAATTCGCCGAGCGCAAGGTCGACGTTGCCATCCTTGAGACGGGCCTCGGCGGTCGCCTTGACGCCACGAACGTCTGCGCGCCGGAAGTCTGCGTGATCACCTCCATCGGGCTCGACCACCAGGAATACCTCGGCCCCACGCTCGCCGCCATCGCCGCCGAGAAGGCCGGCATCCTGAAGCCCCGGGTCCCGTGCGTCGTCGGCGACGTCCCCTCCGAAGCCGAGGCGATCATCGTCGCCCGCGCCCGCGAGGTCGGCGCGCCGCTCCATTTCGTCCGCGAGCGTTTCGCCGCCGGCCTGCCGGAGACGAACCTCGTCGGCGAACATCAGCGCCGCAATGCCGGCGCGGCGCTGCTCGCTTGCGAGCTGGCGACGCGTCTCCCTATCGACGGCGCCAAGGCGCGCGTCGCGCTCCGCTCCGTCGAGTGGGCCGGCCGCTGGCAGGAGTTCCGCCTCGCCGACGGCCGTCGCCTGATCGTCGACGGCTCGCACAACGAAGAAGGTATCCGCGCCGTGGCGCCGCTGCTCGAGGCGCTGAACGGACCGACCGTAATCGTCGGCGCGCTCGGCGTCGACCGCGCCCGCCCGCTCGTCGCCGCCGCGGCGAAGGCCGCCGGCCGACTCGTGCTCGTCCGTCCCGATAACGAACGCGCCTGCTCCGTCGAGGAGCTCGCCGCGCTCGTGCCGGCGGATTTCCGTGGCGAGGTACGTTGCGCGTCGGTCGCGGAACTTTTCCCGTCGCCCGCCAGGTGCGCCGCCGAAGGCGAGACGGTCGTCGTGCTCGGCTCGCTTTATCTCGTCGGCGAAGTCCTCGCGCGCCTGCGCGGCCACGGACTCCCCGACGCCTGGCAGGATCGCCTGCCTTCCGCCCGATGACCGACTATTCCTTCGTCCCGCCCAGCAGCACCACGCCGAAGGTCGATCCGGCGGAGCTGCCGAAGTGGCTGATCGAGGAAGACGACGACTACATGGTCTTCGATAAGCCGGGTTGGCTCGTCTGTCATCCGTCGAAGGACGGCCCGTGGTCCTCGCTCGTCGGCGCGGTGAAGGAATGGAAGCAGATGGAGGTCTCGCACCTCGTGAGCCGTCTCGACCGCGAGACCAGCGGCGTGATCCTCATCGCCAAGCATTACGACGCCGCTTCCGCCGCGCAGACCGCCATGGAGCGACGCATGGTGCTCAAGACCTACTACGCGTTGCTCAAGGGCGAGCTCAAGGAGCCCGTCATGGTCGACCAGCCGCTCGGGCCCGACGAGACCAGCCAGGTCGTCGTGAAGACCGCCGTGCGCGAAGGCCCCGGCACCTTGCCCGCCGCGACGTTCTTCGAACCCGTGCTCGTTCGCAATGGCTACACCCTCGCGCGCGTGCAGCCGCACACCGGACGTAAGCACCAGATCCGCGCCCACGCCTTCTGGCTCGGGCTACCTGTCATCGGCGACAAGCTTTACGGGGGCGACGATTCGCTCTACATGGAATTCGTCGCGCACGGCTGGACCAAGCGCCTGGGCGCCGCGCTCGAGATGGGCCGCCAGGCGCTGCACGCCGCGAAGCTCGAGTTCCGTTTCCCGCCGCGCATCACGCGGACCTTCACCGCGCCGCTCGCGCCGGATATGCGAGAGTTCGTGGAGAAGAAGATGGGGTTCAGCGAAGCTGAACTCGATGCGGTATTGACGGCGTAGCCGCCGAGCCAAGACCGTGCAAAGGTGCAACTGCGGCGTTGCCGCGTGCAAAAGTGCAAAGGTGGGATGCGCATATCGGGTGACGGGTGACAGCCACCAGGGCATCGGCCTTCCGGGGGTCGGCCGTTCAGCCTTCGGCCGCCGGCTCCGGGTTCCCGCGGCTGATGGCCGAAAAGCCGAAGCCTGAGTTCCCGATGCCCGTGGCCGTCACCCGTCACCTGGAAATGTTTCTCACATTTGCACCTTTGCACCGGCCGCAGGCCGATTTGCACTTTTGCACTTAGGACAGCACGTGGTGCTGTCCCTACCCATGACCCTGGGTTGCATCTTCCTTTCAGCCCTCGATGCAGTCCTCAACTCAGTCCTCCATTCTGTCGCTACCCGTGCGCTTCACGGGCGAGTCTTGCCTTCGGAAGTTGTGATCACAGTCTGTACGCATGCCTCGTCTGGGACTGACCGTCTGCTTGTTCGCCCTGCTTTTTTCCGGATGCGCGCAGGTCGGATCGCCGTCCCGTCAGGTTCCGCACGAACGCGAGAAGGACTTCCCCTATCTTAACTTTGTCGCGAACTGGGACGACGGGGTCTCGTCGGCTCAGTATGCCTGCATCCGCACGATGGGCGAATATGACCGCATCTACCGAGCGGCCGGAGTGATGTTCGCGACCAAGCCATACGCACCGCCGGAATCGTTCTTCGTTGACCGCCAGATGTTGCTGGTCTGCCGAACCTCGCCAGGTGACTTAACCGGGACGCTTTTCACCCTACAGGGCGTCGCGGAGGCCGATGACGAAGTCACGATCACGTACGCTTATGCCGGCCGGACCGACCTGATCAGCGGCTTGAAGGATACCCTCAACGTGTACGTGCCGAAAAAGGATTACACTCGCGTCCGCTTCGTCGAAAACGGCCGACTCGTTCAGGTGCTGGAGCTTCGCGGGGGCCAATGGGCGTTCCCGGTTGCGCATCCGCCGGGCACGTGATTTCCGCTCTGCGGCGGACGCGGGCGGCTAGGTCGGCACGCAGTGCCGACCCTACCCAAGTCAGAGAGACAGGACTCAAAGGGAAACCGGATGATTGGCTGGAGTTATTAATCATGCCCGAAGCAAACCTCCCGGTTTCCGGTCTCCCCTTGGCTCTTCCTCCGTATCGAGGTAGGGACGTGATCACTATCGCGTCCGTGGGCGGACGGACGTCGGCGGGCCGATTAACTTACCCGGCGATCGGCACGTGCCACGGCGAACGGCGGCGATGGCAATCGCCGCCCTACCCAAGGCAGAGAGAGATATGACTCAAAGGGAAACCGGAGACCGGATGATTGGCTGGGGTTACCTATGTCGTGACGCGGTCCCGACCCTACCTGGGGTATCGGTCTGGCCAACGGGCCAACGGTTCAACTAAGGTTGCGTGCACTTTTGCACTTAGGACAGCACGTGGTGCTGTCCCTACCCGTGAGCGAGCGCCGCGGCATCGACCAACGTCGCGCCGGCTTCCCTCAGCGTCACGGCGCACGCATGCAAGGTCGCGCCGGTGGTGAGGACGTCGTCGATGACGACGTAACGCACGTTCGGATCGACGGTCATTCCGTCGGCGACGACGAAGGACCCGGCGACGTTCTTCCGGCGCTCTTGCCGGCCGAGGCGCGTCTGGGAGAGGGTCTCGTGCTGTTTGCGGAGGAGGCACTCCGCCCGACACCCCGCGACGTGCTTGGCCAGGAACGTCGCGATCCGTTCCGCTTGATTATAGCCGCGGTCGAACCGGCGGGCGGCGTGCACGGGGACCGGCACCAGTACGGACCCGGCGAGGTGGCGGCGGAAGACGTCGTCCGCGAGCGCCGCATGGGCGAGGTCGTCGGCCAGGAACGGGCAGCGTTCGTATTTGATCCG
>CANGRI010000078.1 GCA_947456525.1 Opitutia bacterium | reverse complement strand
TCGCTGCTCGAATTCCTCGGCTACCGTTCGGCTGACGCGTGCGTCGGTCTTTCTCCGGGCATCGTCGACGGCATCCGCTCCCGTTCCGATGCGCGGCTGCCGGTCGCGATGATTCCAAACGGCTGCGACCTCGAGGTCTTCCATCCCGCTAAGCGCGCCAAGCTCGCCCTTCCCGGCATCGGGCCCGATGACTTCGTCGCCGGCTTCACCGGCGCCCATGGCGTCGCCAACGGACTCGATGCGCTGCTCGACGTCGCCCAGGAATTGAAACGCCGCGGCGACCGTCGCGTGAAGCTCGTCTTCATCGGCGACGGCAAGGAGAAGGAACGCCTCGCGGCCAAGGCCGCCGCACTCGGCCTCACGAACTGCCTCTTCTTCCCGCCGGTGCCGAAGGCCGACCTTGGCGCGATCACCGCTTCCCTCGACTGCGGACTGATGGTGCTCCGCGATATCCCCGCCTTCTACCGCGGCACGTCACCGAACAAGTTCTTCGACTACGTCGCCGCCGGCCTCCCCGTCATCAATAATTACCACGGCTGGCTGGCCGGCCTGATCCGGGATAACGAATGCGGCATCGTCGTCCCTCCGGGCGACCCCTCCGCCTTCGCCGATGCGCTGCAGCGCCTGGCCGCCGACCCGGCCGGTCGCCGTGCCATGGGCGTAGCCGCGCGCGAGCTCGCTGAAAAAGAATTCGCCCGCCCGCTTCTGGCCGGCCGTTTCATCGTCACCCTCGAAGCCCAGGTCTGCTGATCAACCTTTCATGAAACTTCTCCTTACTTCGGCTGGTCGCCGAAACCAGCTCTTGGAGTGCTTCCGCACTTCGGCGGCCGCCATGCGGATGCCCCTCAAGGTTCTGGCGGCCGAACTCCGTCCCCATCTCAGCTCGGCTTGTCGCGCCGCCGATGAGGTCTTCGCGGTGCCCGCGTGTGATTCGTCCGGATACGTCGACGCTTTGTTGGAAATCTGCCAACGCGAGAAAGTAGGTTTGCTGGTCCCGACTATCGACCCCGAGCTAGGGCCCTTGAGCCAGGCGGTCGCCGAGTTTGCTAGAATCGGCACGAAGGTCGCGGTTTCTCATCCGGAAGCCGTGCGGATTGCCCGCGACAAGCTCGCGACATCGGAAGCTTTGGCCAAGGCTGGACTGCCGACTCCGCGCAGCTTGCTGCTGCGCGATTTCCTTGCGGACCCGAACGCCCTGCAAGGCCCGATCATCGCCAAGCCGATCGCGGGTAGTTCGTCGGCTGGAATCATTCGCCCGCGCGGGCTCGACGAACTCGCATGCCTACCGCCGGACGGCTACGTCGTCCAGGAATGCTGGTCAGGAGAAGAGTACACTGTGAATGTCTTCGTCGACCAGGCTGGCAGGGTGGTCACCGCCGTGCCGCACCTACGGATGAGCGTCCGGTCGGGAGAAGTATCCCAAGGAAGAACGGCCCGGCAGCCGGTCCTGCTTGCTGCCGCCGAACGTCTGACGCTCGCGCTGCCTGGATTACGCGGGCCGGCCTGCTTTCAGGCAATCGTTCGCGCGGACGGCAGCGTGGGCATCTTCGAGGTCAATGCCCGCTTCGGTGGTGGGTATCCCCTGGCGCACGAAGCCGGGGCGCATTTTACGCAGTGGCTTCTCGAGGAGGCCGCCGGCTTGCCGTCGACCGCCACCTCAGCCTGGGAGGAGGGCGTCCTCATGTTGCGCTATGACGCCGCCATTTTCGTGCGCGAGCCACGCCCCTAGCCGATGGTCATCGTCTTCGATCTGGACGACACGCTCTTTCCCGAGTCCGCCTTCGCGCATTCGGCCTTGGCCGCGGTCGGACGTATGGCGGCCCAAGCGTACGGTTGGGCCGACTACGGCGCAAAGCTCGCCGAGCTCCATGCCGCTGGCCGCCGCACCGAACTCTTCCAAGTGGCGGCACAGGAGCTAGGCCATGGCATGATGTCACCGACGCAGCTGGCCGGCCTCTTGGCCTGCTATCGCGAGCATCGTCCGGCCGCGCTCCCTTGGTATCCGGACGCACTGGAGGCGGTCCGCTCGTTACATTCCCGCTTCCCTTTGGAACTGATCAGCGACGGCTATCTGCCGACGCAGCGCAACAAGGCTGCAGCCCTAGGTCTGGAGCAATGGATTCCCCGCCCCACCTTCACCGAAGAACTAGGCCGACAGGATTGGAAGCCTTCGCCCCGGGCTTTCGAGCTGCTCATGGCACGACACCCCGGTGAGCGCTTCGCGTATGTAGCCGATAATCCGGCGAAAGATTTCATCGCGCCTCGAGCGCTCGGCTGGGTGTCGGTCCGCATCCGGCGCGTCGATGGTGTCTACGCCGCCGAGCCCGACGCCCCCGCCGGATCGCCGGATATCGTCCGTCCAGATATGACCGATTTAATGGCCTGCCTTCGAATCTGACATGACCCGCGAACAAGCCCTCGCCCTCGTCCTCCGTCGTCTCGCCGCCCTCGGTCGCGAACTCGGCAAGCCTGCCTTGGAGCAGGCCGACGCCTCGACCCGCCTCTTCGGCGAAGCCGCCGCGCTCGATAGCATCGGCCTCGTGACCCTCATCGCTGACCTCGAGGAAGACATCCGCGTCGCCACCGGCAAGACCGTCACCCTCGCGGATGAAAAAGCCATGAGCCGACTCACTTCGCCTTTCCGCCGCGTGGATTTACTCGCGGAGTATGTGGTGGAAGTAGCTAATCGTTAGTTGACCAGTTGATCAGTTGGCCGGTGGGCTGGAGAGATGAACCGTTAGTTGACAGGTTGACGAGTTGACACGTTGACAAGGAATGCAACGGGTAGGGACGCGATGACATCGCATCCGCTCGCTCAAGGGGAGACCGGAAGCCGGAATGTTAGCTTGGGCCATTTTCTTTCAGGTGACAGGTGACGGCCACCGGGGCATCGGCCTTTCGGAAGTCAGCCGTTCAGCCATCGGCAGCCGGCTCCGGGTTTCCGCGACTGCAATGGGTAGGGTCGGGACCGCGTCACGACATAGCTGCATCTTAGGTAGGGACGGTTCTCCGAACCGTCCGCTCGGCCGGCTCGGAGAGCCCGCCCTACCAAATGCCCCAGCCAATTATGCGATCTCCAGCTCCCCCTGGCTGCCATCTTTCTCCCGCCACCCGCCACCTGAGGCTGCCACTCACCACCCGAAACGATTCGTCCCCCCTTGTCCACGTGCCCACGTGCCCGCTTGTCCCCTAAACTAAAATGAACACCGCTCTCATCACCGGCACCTCCCAGGGCCTCGGCCTCGCCTTAGCCGAACGGTTGCTGGCCGACGGCTGGACCGTGCATGGATTCGCCCGTGGGTCGCAGACGCTGTCTCATGAGCGTTTCACCGCGCACGCCGTCGATGTCACGGACGAAGCCGCCGTGCGCGCCGCGGTCGCGACGATAGCAGAAGGCGGTAAGATCGACCTGTTAGTCAATAACGCCGGCACGGCGTCGATGAACGCCTTGCTCCTGACGCCGGGCGAGACCGCCGAGCGTCTCATGCGCGTGAACTATCTCGGCACTTTCCACTGCCTGCAGGCTGTCGGCAAGGTCATGGTCCGGCAGCGTGCCGGCCGCGTGATCAACGTCACTACTGTCGCCGTACCCCTCGCCCTCGAAGGCGAAGCCGCCTACGTCGCCAGCAAGGCCGCCGTCGAAGCGCTGACGAAGGTCGCCGCCAAGGAGCTTGCACCTCAAGGCGTCCGTATCGTCGCCCTCGGCCTCGGACCCGTGGACACCCGGCTGACACGGGCCGTGCCGCCCGCATCTCTCGCCAAGATCAACGAAGCCATCGGCCGCCCTGAAGGCACGAGCCTGGATCAGGCCGTCGATTTTATCCTCTCGCGCATCCATGATGCGGACCTCAAATCCGGCAGCGTGGAGTATCTCGGTCAGACGGCTGGTTGAACCGTTGATCGGTTGGCAAGTTGACAAGGAAGAGCCAGTTTCGGGTCACAGGTCTCCGCTCTCAGGTCTCAGGTACGGGTTGTCAGGTGCAGGTGCGGGGCAAAGTTCAGGTCCCGAACCTGTACCTGAACCTGAAGACCTGAGCCTGGCTCCCGACGGCTGAGACCCGAGACCTGAAAATGTCTCTGTCTTGGGTAGGGTCGAGCATCCCTGCTCGACCGCGGCCGACCAAGGATGGTCAGCCCTACCAAGAGAAAGTTTCGGGTCACAGGTCTCCGCTCTCAGGTCTCAGGTACGGGTTGTCAGGTGCAGGTGCGGGGCAAAGTTCAGGTCCTGAACCTGTACCCGAACCTGAAGACCTGAGCCAGGCTCCCGACGGCTGAGACCCGAGACCTGAAAATGTCTCTGTCTTGGGTAGGGTCGAGCATCCCTGCTCGACCGCGGCCGACCAAGGATGGTCAGCCCTACCTAACACCTAATTAAGCTTCACCTTTGCACTTTTGCACAGGAGCTCCGCTCCGATTCGCACTTTTGCACTGTCTATTCAGTCCTCAACGCAGTCCTCGATTCAGTCATCGATTCAGCCCTCTAGCTGGCCATGTCTCTCCTCACCCGCATCTCCTCCTACTCCGCCAAGCCCGCCTTGGCCGGCGGTTGGGGCGTGGTGACTTATGGAGAGCTAGCCGCCTTGGCGGATGAAGCCGCTCGCGCTCTCGCGGGCTTGCGCCTGCCCGGTCCTGCCGCCGTCGCCGTCGTCGGCGGCCATGGTCCGGCCGCGACCGCCTGGCTGCTCGCGCTGGAAGCCGCCGGTCATTTCGCCGTCCCGCTCGCCGGCAATCCTGCCGAGCACCCCGCGCGCCTCGCGCAGGTCAATGCCCAGTGGATTGTCACCGCCCAAGGCTATGACTGGAGTCTCCTGCCGCGGATCGACGAAGCCTCCGAGCACCCGCTGTTCGCAGCCTTGCGCGACCGGAAGGCCGCGGGCCTCGTACTGTTTTCGAGCGGTACCAGCGGTCACCCCAAGGCGATGGTGCAGGATTTCTCGGCCTTGCTCGCGACTTATGCGGAACGCCGCCCCAACGGCCTGCCCGTCCTCGCCTTGCTCGGCTTCGACCACATCGGCGGACTCAACACGCTCTTCGGCTGCCTCGCCGCGGGCGCCCCGCTCGTCGTGCCGGATGCGAACTCTCCCGCGGTCGTCGCCGAGGCGATCGCCCGTCATCGCGTGGCCGTCCTGCCGGCTTCGCCGACGTTCCTGAATCTCCTCCTCGTCTCCGGTGAGGCTACGGCGCACGACCTTTCGTCCCTGCGCGTCATCACTTACGGCACCGAGCCCATGCCGGAGAGCCTCCTGCTCCGCCTGAAGACGGCCTTTCCGCGCGTCCGTTTCATCCAGACCTTCGGCACGAGCGAGACTGGCATCACCCGTACCGAGAGCCCTGTCGCCGGCTCCACGTTCCTCCGCTTCGAAGACCCGCAACTCGAATGGAAGGTCATCGAGGACGAGCTTTGGTTGCGTAGTCGGACGCAGATCGCCGGCTATCTCAACGCCAGCAATGAGCGCTTCACCGTCGACGGCTGGTTCCGCACCGGTGACAAAGTAGAGCAGGGACCGAACGGCACCCTGCGCGTCCTTGGACGCATGGGCGAGATGATCAACGTGGGCGGCGAGAAGCTCATGCCCGCCGAAGTCGAATCCGTCGTCCTCGGTATCCCCGGCGTCGCCGATTGTCGGGTACGCGGCGAGCCTCACCCCTTGACCGGACAGACCGTCGTCGTCGACGTCGTCGCCCTAGGCGCCGATCAGGAAGCCTTGCGTGCGGCGATCCGGACCGCCTGCCGCGAACGCCTCGCCCGCCACAAGATTCCGACCCGCGTCACCTTCGTCCCCTCCGTCAGCGGAGAGAGGATGAAGAAGATGAGGTAAAATTAGAGTATTGAGTATCGAGTATGGAGTATCGGGGGAGTGCTTGCCTTGGGTAGGGTCGAGCATCCCTGCTCGACCGCGGCCGACCAAGGATGGTCAGCCCTACCAAGAGACATTCTCAGGTCCCAGGTCTCGGCCCTCAGGTCTCTGGTGCGGGTTATCTGGTGCAGGTACGGGTGCCGGGCAAAATGCAGACCCTGAACCTGTACCCGAACCTGAACGCCTGAACCTGGCTCCCGACGGCCGAGACCCGGGACCTGAAATGTGCTCCGCCCCTCTGCCTTCCTCCGGCCAACTGATCAACCGATCAACCCTGACCCTGCCCTGAGCCTGCCTGTATCGTCGATACTCCATACTCGATACTCTATACTCTCGTCACATTGGACTCCCTCCTCCCATTCCTCCTGTTCGACGTCCTCGTCGTCGTATCGGTCGTCATCCTGATGTTCCGGCGGATGTCGTTCTGGCATCCGCTGACGGCCTACCTATTTTTCCATCTCTACAGCTTCAGCTATCGGGCGTTCAAGATCTACGGCGGCGCGCCCTTGCTGTATGACGGGCAGGCGAATGCGGAGGTCATCACGATCGACGAGATCAACCGCGCCATGCTCTGGGCCGATATCGCCCTGATCATGTTCACCCTGGCGGTCTGGTATGCACACCTTCGCTTCGAAGCCAAAGCGGCGCAGCCGGTCGTCCGTCGGGTCATGAATCCGAATATCGCCCGGACCATCGGGATCCTCTGCCTACCCGTCGGGGCCTACTTCCTTTTTGCCATCAAGACCGGCGGGATTACACTCTCGGAAGACAGTGCCGGCACCAGTTACATCCAAGCCGTCTCCTTATGGCCGATCGGCGCCCTAGGGCTCCTCGTCTTCGCCTTCGGCTTCCGCTGGTATCTCGTTGGACTGATCTCGCTCTTCCTGGGAACCGTCGCGTTGCAAGGTTACCACCGGTTCATGCTCGTCCTGCCGCTCCTGTTTTTTGCGGCTTATTACCTGCAGACCACCCGGCGTCGTTGGCCGACCTGGCCGATCTTGGTCGGAGCTTTGCTTGTGGCGCTCGTCTTCCCGCGGTTGAAATACATCGGCCAGGCCCTCCAGTTTGGTGACACCCAAGAAGCCGTCGCGCAATTCACCGCATCCTTCACCTTTAGCTCGAAGGACAAGGACAAGGACGTCGCGACCGGCGAAGACTTTCTGGACCAGTATGCCGGCACGCTTTCGCTGGCTGATACCAATGACCGCAAGTTCTGGGGCTCGACCTACTTGGCGATCATCACGCTCCCGATTCCGCGTGCGTGGTGGCCCAAGAAGCCTGGCCTCGCGGATCATATCCAAGAAATCTCGACGTCGGGCCGAAACTATGCGGTCGAAGGCCGTATCACGACTTATCTCGGGGAGTCTTACCTGAATTTCGGTTACGCCGGCCTCTTCCTCATCCCGCTGCTGATGGGCTATGTCTTGACGGCGTACTGCCTGCAGGCGGCCGCCGGCCCGATGCAGCGTTTTGCTCGTTACGTCTACCTGGTCGTGTTCATGGCGCTTGTGCAGACTTTCCGCGACGGCCTGCTTTCCATCTTCGTCTTCACCATCGTGCATAACATGCCGATGCTGTTCGCCAGCGTGCTCCACTTCATCCCCGG
>CANGRI010000077.1 GCA_947456525.1 Opitutia bacterium | reverse complement strand
TGTAAGAGCGGGTGGAGAGTTGGGTCTCCTCGTAGACGAGGGGCTCGACATGACGAGCGGGGAGCTGGCCGTCGCCGGTCCATTCCCAGACGGCGGCGTGGGCGAACTGCGCGTCGTCACGCTTCGCTTCGCCGGCGTCCTGGTGTTCGGTGCGGAAGTGGCCGCCGCAGGATTCCTCGCGCTTGAGGGCGTCGAGGCACATCATGATGCCGAAGTCGAGGAAGTCGGCCACGCGGCCGGCGCGTTCGAGCTCGGGGGCGAGGGCGTCGCCGGAGCCGACGACCTTCACGTTCTTCCAGAAATCCTCGCGGAGCGCCTGGAGGTCGCGGATCGCGCCTTCGAGGCCGGCCTTGTCGCGGGCCATGCCGCATTTCTCCCAGGTGATCTTGCCGAGCGCCTTGTGGTAGTAACGCGGGGACTTCGTGCCGTTGATCGAGAGGAGCTTGGCGACGCGGTCGTTGACGTCCTTGACGACGGCCTTGAATTCCGGGGCGTCCTGGGACGGACGGCTGCCAGGCTTCTCGCCGGCGAGGTAGTCGGTGACCGTGTAGGGGAGCACGAAGTAGCCGTCGGCGAGGCCCTGCATGAGCGCGGAGGCGCCGAGGCGGTTGGCGCCGTGGTCGGAGAAGTTGGCTTCGCCGCCGACGAACAGGCCGGGGATGTTGGACTGGAGGTTATAGTCCACCCAGAGGCCGCCCATGGTGTAGTGCACGGCCGGGAAGATGCGCATCGGCTGCTTGTACGCGTTCTCGCCGGTGATGTTCTCGTACATGTCGAACAGGTTGCCGTAGCGGGCGCGGACCTCGCCTTCGCCGAGGCGCTTGATCGCGGCGGAGAAGTCCAGGTAGACGCCGAGGCGCTTGCCGTCGACCATCTGGCCGACGCCGCGTCCTTCGTCGCAGACTTCCTTGGCGGCGCGCGAGGCGATGTCACGCGGGGCGAGGTTGCCGTAGCTCGGGTACTTGCGTTCGAGGAAGTAGTCGCGGTCCTCTTCGGGGATCTCGGAGGCGGGCTTGGCGCAGTCGGCCTTATTCTTCGGGACCCAGACGCGGCCGTCGTTGCGGAGCGACTCCGACATCAGGGTGAGCTTGGACTGGTCTTCGCCATGGACCGGGATGCAGGTCGGGTGAATCTGCGTATAGCAGGGATTGGCGAAGCCGGCGCCGCGACGGTGGGCGCGGAACGTCGCGGTGACGTTGCAGCCCTGGGCGTTGGTGGAGAGGTAGAAGACGTTGCCGTAGCCGCCGGTGCAGACCACGACGACGTCGGAAGACCAGGACTCGATGGCGCCCGTGACGAGGTCGCGAGTGACGATGCCCTTGGCCTTGCCGCCGACGAGGACGAGGTCGAGCATCTCATGGCGGGTGTACATCTTCACCGTGCCGAGGCCGATCTGGCGGGAGAGCGCGGAATAGGCGCCGATGAGGAGCTGCTGGCCGGTCTGGCCGCGGGCGTAGAAGGTGCGGGAGACCTGGGCGCCGCCGAAGGAGCGGTTGGCGAGGAGACCTCCGTATTCACGGGCGAAAGGCACGCCCTGGGCGACGCACTGGTCGATGATGTTCGTCGAGACCTGGGCGAGGCGGTAGACATTGGCTTCGCGGGCGCGGTAATCGCCGCCCTTGATGGTGTCCTGGAAGAGGCGGCGGACGCTGTCGCCGTCGTTCTGGTAGTTCTTCGCGGCGTTGATGCCGCCTTGGGCGGCGATCGAGTGGGCGCGGCGCGGGCTGTCCTGATAGCAGAAGCAGGAGACTTCGTAGCCCATCTCGGCGAACGAGGCGGCGGCGGCGGAACCGGCGAGGCCGGAGCCGACCACGATGACGTGGTATTTACGGCGGTTGGCCGGGTTCACCAGGCGGAGCTTCGCCTTATGGTTGTTCCACTTGTCGGCCAGCGGGCCGGCGGGGATCTTCGAGTCGAGATTCATGGTGGTTTCAGGCGCTGGGGATTACTTCAGGCAACCGGTGAGCACGGCGAGAGGGATGGAGATGAAGCCGAGGGCGATGATCCAGGCATAGGCCAGGGCCAGGCCGTCGAGGCGGGCGCGCCAGCGTTCATTGCGGAGGCCGAGGGTCTGGAAGACGCTGCTCACGCCGTGGCTGAGGTGCAGGCACAGGAGCAGCATGCTGACGATATAGAAGACCGCGACGGGCTTGTTGGAAAAGCCGGCGATCAGCATCTTATAGACGTCGTCGCCGAAGGTGACACCGCCGAGGGCCACCGTGCGGAAAGTATAGTGCAGGAGGTGGAAGATGATGAAACCGAGGATGACCACGCCCGAGTAGGGCATCGTGCGGGAGGCGACCGTCGCACGGCGGGTAGCGTCGGCGGCCGGACCGCCGTCACGGGCGGCGCGATTCTCCAAGGCGAGCTGGATACCCACCCAAATATGGGCGAAAACGCTGATAATCAGGACCGTACGGGCGCCCCAGAGGAGTCCTTTGTTGGCGTGCAGCCAGGCCGCGTAGGCGTTGATGGCCTCGGGACCCTTGAACATCAGCAGGTTGCCCGTCATATGACCGAGCACGAAGCCGGCGAGGACGATGCCGGTGAGGGCCATCACGACCTTCTTCCCGATGGAAGAGGGACGACAGCAGGAACAACAGGAGCTTGCGGACATGGCGGAGCGAGGACGGGATGCAAAAGGCATCAAATAGGGAGTCCCTCCCCTTCCCACCCCAGAGGCGGGTAAAAGGGGAGGTATTAGCGGGAAAGCCCCGGGGTGTGAAAAACCCTCATAGGCCCCGTTCCGACCCCCCGCCAGGGGCCGACGCCGGTTGCCGTAGAGGGACGTCAGGGCCGGAAAAACCGCTTGCCTTGGTTTTTTTCGGCCGTGCAATTCGAAAGTCCAGACCGGCTCTCCGTCACAGGACCTGCCGGTCTTATCTTTTTTACCCGATCTCCCGCCCACCCGACCCTTTTCCATGAAGTATATTTTCGTCACCGGAGGCGTCATCTCCTCCCTCGGCAAAGGCCTCACCGCCGCCGCCCTCGGCGCCTTGCTCGAATGCCGCGGCCTGAAGGTCCGCATCCAGAAGTTCGACCCGTACCTGAACGTCGACCCGGGCACCATGAGCCCCTACCAGCACGGCGAAGTGTACGTCCTCAACGACGGCGCCGAGACCGACCTCGACCTCGGCCACTACGAACGCTTCACCTCGGGCGAACTCTCCCGCCTCAACAGCCTCAGCTCCGGCCAGGTCTATGAGACCGTCATCCAGAAGGAACGTCGCGGCGACTACCTCGGCAAGACCGTGCAGGTGATCCCGCACGTCACCAACGAGATCAAGGACCGCATCCTCAAGGGCGGCGAAGGCGTCGACGTCCTCATCACCGAGATCGGCGGCACCACCGGCGACATCGAAGGCCTGCCCTTCCTCGAGGCGCTCCGCCAGTTCCAGCACGACGCCGGCCGCGAGAACGTGGCCTTCCTCCATTGCACGCTGGTGCCCTTCATCAAGGCCGCGGGCGAGCTCAAGACGAAGCCCTCGCAGCAGTCCGTCGCGAAGCTGCGCGAGATCGGCATCCAGCCCGACCTGCTCGTCTGCCGCACCGACCGCCCGATCGGCGAGGACAACCGCCAGAAGCTTTCGCTCTACTGCAACGTCGGGGCCGACTGCGTGTTCGAATGCCGCGACGTCGAGCACTCCATCTACGAGCTCCCGATGCAGCTCGCCGAGCAGCGCATGGACGAGGTCGTCGTCAAGCGCCTCGGCCTGCAGTGCAAGCCGATGGACATCACGCCGTGGCGCGAGATCGTGCGTCGCCTCCTCGAGCCGAAGCACCGCGTGCGCGTCGGCGTCGTCGGCAAGTACATCGAGCTCCAGGACGCCTACAAGTCCGTCTACGAATCCATCACCCACGGCGGCATCGCCAACGAGACCGCGGTCGAGGTCGTGCGCATCGACGCCGAAGACCTCGAGACCAAGGGCACCGCGCAGCTCGAAGGCCTCGACGGCATCCTCGTCCCCGGCGGCTTCGGCAACCGCGGCATCGAAGGCAAGATCATCGCCGCCAAGTTCGCCCGCGAGCGCAAGGTGCCTTACTACGGCCTGTGCCTCGGCATGCAGATCACCGTCATCGAATACGCCCGCAACGTGCTCGGCCTCAAGGACGCCCACTCGACCGAGTTCGCCCCGGAGACCAAGAACCCGGTCATCCATCTCATGGAATCGCAGAAGAGCGTGGTGACCAAGGGCGGCACGATGCGCCTGGGCTCCTATGACTGCGCCCTGACCGCGGGCAGCCGCTCCCGCGCCGCCTACGGCACGGACAGCATCAAGGAACGCCATCGCCACCGCTTCGAGTACAACGACGCGTACCGTGCCCGCCTCGAGGCCGCCGGCCTCATCGTCGGGGGCGTCAATCCCCAGAGCGGACTGGTCGAGATCGTCGAGGTCAAGGACCACCCCTGGATGGTCGGGGTCCAATACCACCCCGAATTCAAGTCCCGCCCGGACCGCGCCCACCCCCTCTTCGCCGCTTTTGTGAAGGCGGCGGTTGAGAAGTCCCGGCTGTCCTGCTAATTCAGAGACGAATCCGGCCCCGCCGGACGCTGACAAGTGGGCGGAGATCCGCCGAACGCGCTTCCCCGCGCGCCCCTTCCCCACCCCTATGTCCACCACCATCAACGCCGCCGGCACATGGGTGCCGCGCCTACGCGAACAGGTCGCCCGTGTCGTCGTCGGCCAGCAGTACCTCGTCGACCGCCTGCTGATCGGCCTCCTCGCCAACGGCCACGTCCTCCTCGAAGGCGTCCCGGGCCTGGCGAAGACGCTCTCGGTCCGCACGCTCGCGCAGACCGTCCGCGCCGACTTCTCGCGCATCCAGTTCACGCCCGACCTGCTGCCGGCCGACATCGTCGGCACGCTCATCTACGACCCGAAGACGGGCGAGTACAACGCCAAGCGCGGCCCGATCTTCGCCAACTTCGTCCTGGCCGACGAGATCAACCGCGCCCCGGCCAAGGTGCAGTCCGCCCTCCTCGAGGCGATGCAGGAACGCCAGGTCACCCTCGGCGGCGAGACGCACAAGCTGCCTTCTCCCTTCCTCGTCCTCGCGACGCAGAACCCGATCGACCAGGAAGGCACCTACCCCCTTCCCGAGGCCCAGGTCGACCGCTTCATGCTGAAGCTCAACATCGGCTACCCGACGCGCGAAGAAGAACGCAAGATCCTCGACGCGATGGCCACGACCTCGCCGAAGCTCGACGTCGAGGCGGTCATCTCGCAGCAGGAGATCCTCGACGCGCGCAAGGCCGTCGACGCCATCCACGTCGCCGAACCGATCCGCGACTACATCGTCTCGCTCGTGCTCGCCACCCGCGGCCAGCACCCCGGCGGCCCCGACCTCGCGAAGTTCCTCCAGTTCGGCGCCTCGCCGCGCGCGACCATCAACCTGACCCTCGCCGCCAAGGCCTGGGCCTTCCTCCAGGGCCGCGACCACGTGACCCCGCAGGACATCAAGGACATCGCGCCCGACGTCCTCCGCCACCGCCTGATCCTCACCTACGAAGCCGACGCCGAAGGGGTCGACGCCGACGCCATCGTGCGCCGCGTGCTCGACGCCGTCGTCGTCCCCTGAGCCTTCCGGCGACCGTGGCCACGCCCGTCCCGACCAACCCGCAGGAGACCCTCCGTCGCGCCCAGCGCGTCGAGGTCGTCGCCGCGCGCACAGTCAACGACGCGATGGTCGGCGCGTACCTCTCGCGCTTCAAGGGCCGCGGCACCGACTTCGAGGAACTGCGCGAATACGTCCCGGGCGACGACGTGCGCGCGATGGACTGGAACGTGACCGCGCGCACGGGCAAGCCCTTCGTGCGCCTGCACCGCGAGGAGCGCGAGCTGACGATGGTCATCGCGGTCGACATCTCCGGCTCGTCGGCCTTCGGCTCCGGCGAAAAGACGCTCCGCGAACGCGCGGCTGACGTCGCCGCCTGCCTCGCGGTCTCCGCGCTCAAGGCCGGCGACAAGGTCGGGCTGCTGCTCTTCACGGACCGGGAAGAGCTCTGGGTGAGCCCGAAGAAAGGGCGTCGCCATGTCCTACGGCTCATCCGTGACGTGCTCGAGTTCCGCCCGGCCTCGCGCCGTACCTCCTTCGCGCAGCCGATGCGCCGACTGGGCCGCGCGCTCCGCCGCCGCTCGATGGTCTTCGTGGTCTCCGATTTCCTCGCCGGATCGGAAGGCGCCGACGCGATGGCCGCGGCCCTCGGCGAACTCAACGCCCGCCACGACACGGCCTGCGTGCAACTCGTCGACGCGCGTGAGCGCGAACTCCCCGACGTCGGCGTGGTCGCCCTGCAGGACGCCGAGACGGGCGAGATCCGCGAGGTCGACACGGGCTCCGAACGCGTGCGCCGCGCCTTCGCGGCCAACGCCGAAGCCCGCCTCGCCGAGACCGCCGCCGGCCTGGCTCGCGCGGGCATGGATGTCGCCCGACTCGACGCGGACGCCGCCGTGGCGCCCACGCTCTCCCGCTTCTTCGAACGCCGCCGACGCCGCCGCTGATGTTCCTCGCCGCCGAAGAAACCCCGTTCGTCCTGCTGGGACCGAAGCCCCCGATCCCACCGTCGGCCTGGGAGACCTACGGCCTGGTGGCGCTGGTCGCCTTGCCGCTCATCGCGGTAGCCGTCTTCGCGATCCGCCGCTTCCTGCGGCGCAATCTGACGACGATCGCCCCGATCGCGCAGCTCGAACTCTCCCTGCGGGCGGCGGAAACGTTTGAAGGCGTCGAAGCCGTCGCCCGTATCTCCGGCGCGTTCCGCGCCTACCTCTCCGCGGTCGAGCCGCGCGCCGCGACGTCGCTGTCCACCGAGGAGCTGATCGCGGTGCTTTCCGGCCTGCCGGTCTTCCTGCCGGCTCGCCAGCCTTTGCACGCCGCCCTGCGTAGCGCCGACGCCGCCAAGTTCTCGGGTGCTTCGTGCGAAGCCCCCCTGCTGATCGCCGGCATCCGCGAAGCCGCGCGCCGTATCGAGGATGCGCGCCGGACGTTCGCCAGACCCGTGGTCGCGCCGCTCATCCCGACCCCGCCCCGCCCGGTCGCTCCCGTCGAGCCTCCGCCGTTGCCGGGCCCGCCGCCCCTGCCGAGGAGGGATTACGCCTGATGGACCTCGGCTTCGAGTTCCAATACCCTTGGGCGCTGCTCCTGCTCGCGCTCCTGCCGCTCTTTTCGTGGCTCCGCGGCCGCGTCGGCCAGGCGGCCGCGCTCACTTTCCCCGACACCTCGCTCCTCGACGGGCTCGGCCGGCCGGTCCGCGAACGCAGCGGAAGGCTCCGCGCCTTCCTGCGCCTGCTGACCGCGGCCTTCCTCATCATCGCGATCGCCGGCCCCCGCACGGCGAACAAGGAGGTCGAACGGGAGACCGAGGGTCTCGACATCATGCTGGTGGTCGACCTCTCCTGGTCGATGATGGCCTTGGACATGAGCACGCCGCGCCAGGAAGTGACGCGCTGGCAGGCCAGCCAGAACGTCATCTATGACTTCCT
>CANGRI010000076.1 GCA_947456525.1 Opitutia bacterium | reverse complement strand
TACAAGCGCCGCAAGTCCATCGGCGCCGCCAAGAAGAACGCCATCCCTTCCGAGATCGACTACGACCTGTGGCACGGCCCGGCCGACCCGCAGGAATCCGTCCGCGGCAACGAATCCGACAAGGTCAACGAAGCCGCCAACAACGGCCCGGTGCACTACGATTGGCACTGGTTCTGGAACTACGGCGGCGGCGACCTGTGCAACCAGGCGATCCACGAGATCGACATCGCCCGCTGGTTCCTCGGCACGCATGAAGTCGCCCCCGAGGTCGTCTCCGTCGGCGGCCGCTTCGGCTACACCGATTGCGCCGAGACCCCGAACACCTTCGTCTCGATCCACAACTACGCCGCCGCCCCGCTCATCACCGAAGTCTACGGCCTCACCTCCGACGGCAAGATCGACGGTCCGATGAACAAGTTCGGCAAGTTCTCCGAGCTCAACAAGGACCAGAAGTCGGCCAAGTCCCCGGACATCGGCATCATCATCGAGTGCGAGACCGCCACCCTCGTCGTCCCTGACTACAACTCCTGCCAGGTCTACGACAAGGACGGCAAGTTCGTGAAGTCCTACGGCAAGACCGTCGACACCGTCGACCTCACCGGCGGCGCCTCCGGCCACCATGCCAACTGGGTCGCCTGCATCCGCAAGGGTTCCGCCGAAGGCATCAACGCCCCGGTCCGCGAGTGCCATATCTCCACCGCCCTCGTCCACTCCGCCAACATCTCCTACCGCGTCGGCGCCAAGAAGAGCGCCGGCGAGATCAAGGAAGCCATCAAGGCGAGCTCCGGCCTGGCCGAAGCCTTCGGCCGGATGGCCGAGCACCTCGGCCGTAACGGCGTGAACCTGGACGAAGCCAAGGCCACCCTCGGCGCCGCCCTCACCGTGGACACCAAGACCGAACTCTTCACCGGCGCCAACGCCGAGGCCGCCAACCGCGACCTCGTGGCCAAGCGCGCCGGCCGCAAGGGCTTCGAAGTCCCGACCACGTTCTAAGCTCCCCCGACGAAGCGGAGCGGTCGCAAGGCCGCTCCGCTTTTTCATCTCTAAACAAAATCACGAACCCCATGAAAAAGAACCTGCTCCTCCTGAGCCTCACGGCCGCCGCCCTGCTCCTCGCGGGCTGCGCCACCGACGACAAGAACACCGGCAAGCCCGCCGCCACCGCCGCCCCGAAGGCCAACCCGAACAAGGTCGAGATCTTCAACGGCAAGGACCTCACCGGGCTCAAGAAGCTCGGCGGCGACGCCGCCTACTCGGTCAGCCCCGAAGGCCACCTCGTCGGCACGTCCACGCTCAACACGCCGAACACCTTCCTCGCCACCGAGAAGAACTACGCGAACTTCGTCCTGGAATACGACTTCCTGAACGACCCGCGCCTGAACTCCGGCGTGCAGATCCGCAGCCACGTCGAAGCGAAGGACACCTCCTTCAAGGACGTCGCCTCGGGCAAGACCATCAAGATCCCGGCCGGCCGCGTCTACGGCTACCAGGCCGAGATCGACACCGATCCGAAGAACGTGAAGAAGCCCGACACCGAGGCCCGCATGTGGTCCGCCGGTCTCTACGAAGAAGGCCGTCGCGGCTGGATCTTCCCCGGCTTCGGCGGCGGCGACGCCCTCGCCTTCTCCAAGCAGGGCCGCGAGATCTCCAAGGTCGGCGAATGGAACCACGTGAAGGTCGAAGCCAACGGCAACCGCATCCGCACCTGGCTCAACGGCGTGCAGCGCGTGGATATCCGCGACGACGGCCACACCAACGGCTTCATCGCCTTCCAGGTGCACGGCATCGGCAAGGACGAAGCCAAGGCCGGCACCACCGTGCAGTGGCGCAACATCTCCCTCACGAAGATCCCGGACAACAGCCTGACCGACTCCGAGAAGGCCGACGGCTGGAAGCTCCTCTTCGACGGTCGCACGAGCAAGGGCTGGCGCTCCGCCAAGGGCCCGGAATTCCCGAAGGAAGGCTGGACGGTCGAGAAGGGCCAGCTCCACACCGCCGCCTCCGGCGGCAAGGAATCCGCCGCCGCCGGCGACATCATCACGATCGAACGCTACAAGCAGTTCGAAGTGTCCGTCGACTTCAAGCTCACCAAGGGAGCCAACAGCGGCCTGAAGTACTACGTGCAGCCTGACCTCAACCAGGGCGCCGGCTCGGCCTTCGGCCTGGAGTTCCAGATGCTCGACGACGCCGTCCACCCGGACGCCAAGCTCGGCCGCGACGGCAACCGCACGATCTCCTCGCTCTACGACCTGATCACCGCCTCCAAGGACAAGCGCCCCAACCGCATCGGCGAATGGAACAACGCCTACGTCATCACCAAGGGCACCAAGGTCGAACACTGGCTCAACGGCCGCCTCGTGGTCTCCTATGACCGCAACACCGACGAGTTCCGCGCCCTCGTGGCGAAGTCGAAGTACGCCGACCCCAAGTACGGCAAGAACTTCGGCGAGTGGGCCGACGGTCACATCCTCCTCCAGGAGCATGGCGACGAAGTCTGGTTCAAGAACGTGAAGCTCCGCGACCTCGCCCCGGCCCCGAAGGCCCCGGCGAAGGGCGGCAAGAAGGCTCCGGCCAAGAAGGCCGACGCCGACGCCAAGAAGTAAGCCTGCTCCGCAGTTCCCGCGAAGGCCGGACGACGCAAGTCGCCCGGCCTTTTCTTTGGCCGGCAGGCTGAGGCGTTGCATGCGTCCGCCGACGAGGCTTAGTAAGGTCACCCCCGAGCCATGCGCCCCACCCTGCTCCTCGCCGCCCTCTTCGCCGCCCTCGCCGGGCTGGCCGCCGAGGAGGCGCCCCGCCGTACCAACGTCCTTTTCGTGATCGCCGACGACTGGGGCCACGGCCACGCGGGCGCGTACGGCTGCCCGTGGGTGAAGACGCCGAACTTCGACCGCGTCGCCAAGGAAGGCCTGCTCTTCCTCAACGCCTACACGCCCACCGCCAAGTGCACGCCCTCGCGCTCCACGATCCTCACCGGCCGCCATCCGTGGCTCCTCGGCGCCGCCGCCAACCATCAGTGCGTCTTCCCGCCTGAGCACGAGATCTTCCCCGACGTTCTCGAGCGCAACGGCTACACCTATGCGAGCTGCGGCAAGGTCTGGGCGCCCGGCCTTTCGCTGAAAGCCGACGGCTCCAAGCGCAGCATGGCCGGCCAGCTCTTCAATAGCCGCCTCGCCACGCCCCCGGCCACCGGCATGGCGAAGACGGACTACGCCGCGAACTTCCACGACTTCCTGCAGCAGGCGAAAGCCGGCCAGCCGTGGTTCTTCTGGATGGGCTTCCATGAGCCGCACCGGGACTACGAGGAAGGCAGCGGCCTCCGCCTCGGCAAGAAGCTCACGGATATCGACCGCGTGCCGGCCTACTGGCCCGACAACGCGGTCGTGCGGGGCGACATGCTCGACTACGCCCTCGAGGTCGAACACTGCGACCGCCACCTCGGCCTGATCGTCGACGAACTCGCGAAACGCGGCGAACTGGACCGCACGCTGATCGTGGTGACGAGCGACAACGGCATGCCCTTCCCCCGCGTCAAAGGCTCGGCCTATGAAGACGCCAACCACCTGCCGATGGCCATCCGCTGGCCGGCGGGAATCAAGCAGCCCGGTCGCAAAGTCACGGACTACGTCAGCTTCGCCGACTTCGCGCCGACCTTCCTCGAGGTCGCCGGCGTCGCTTGGCCCGCCAAAGGCCTCGCGCCGACCTCCGGCCTCAGCCTGACCGACATCTTCCGCAGCGGCGTCGACGGACGCTCCAACCCGGCCCGCGACCACACGCTGATCGGCCGCGAGCGTAACGACCTCGGCCGCCCTGGCGACGTCGGCTACCCTGTCCGCGGCATCGTGAAGGACGGTCTGGCCTACCTCGAGAACTGCGAGCCCTCCCGCTGGCCGGCCTGCAACCCCGAGACCGGCTATCTCGACACCGACGCCAGCCCCACGAAATCCTTTATCCTGCGTGCCCGTCGCGAAAAAGGCTCTGATCCGTTCTGGAGCCTCTGCTTCGGCCTGCGCCCGGGCCAGGAGCTCTACGACCTCTCCACGGACACTGATTGCGTGAAGAACCTCGCTTCCGCCCGTACCACCGACATCGACAAGCTCCGCACGCAGATGTGGGCCGAACTCAAGGCACAAGGCGACCTGCGCGCCATCGGCCGCGGCGCCGAATACGAAGCCTATCCCTCCGGCGACACCAAGAAGCTGCGCTTCTACGAACGCTACATGGCCGGAGAACCGTTCGAGGTAAACTGGGTCAAGAAAGACGACTTCGAGAAAGAACCACTGAAATAAGCCGATGAGATACTTCGCCCTCCTCCTGAGCTTGTTCGTCGTCTCCGCGGCCGCCGCCGAAGCCGAACGTCCGAACATCGTCTTCTGCTTCGCCGACGACTGGGGCCGCCACGCCGGCGCCTACGCCAGGATCGATACGCGACCGAGCCTCAACCAGATCATCAAGACGCCGAACATCGACCGTATCGCCGGCGAAGGCGCCCTCTTCCGCCACGCGTTCGTCACAGCCCCCAGCTGCACGCCTTGCCGCAGTTCCCTGCTCTCAGGCCAGTATTTCTTCCGCACCCACATGGGTGCGATCCTCAGCGGCGCGAAATGGGATTCCTCCATCCCGACCTACCCGCTGCTGCTCCGCGACGCGGGCTATCACATCGGCAAGAGCTACAAGGTCTGGAGCCCGGGCACGCCGGCGGACGCCCCCTATGGTGGCCAGAAATACGCGTACGAGAAATCCGGTCGCCGCTTCAACCGCTTCTCGAAGAACGCCACGGAACTGGTCGCCGCGGGCGCCACCTTCCCCGACGCCAAGGCGCAGCTCCTCGCCGAAGTGCGTGGTAATTTCCAGACGTTCCTGGGCGACCGGAAAGATGGTAAGCCTTTCTGCTATTGGTTCGGACCGACGCTCACCCACCGCGCCTATGAGAAGCACAGCGGCGTGAACCTCTGGGGCATCAACCCCGACGACCTCAAGGGCAAGCTACCCGCCTTCCTGCCTGACGTACCGGAGGTCCGCGACGACGTGGCCGACTACATGGGCGAATCCCAGGCCTGGGACGCCGGTGTCGGCGTCATCATCGCCGAACTCGAAAAGCGCGGCGAACTCGACAAGACGATCTTCGTCATCAGCGGCGACCACGGCATGCCCGGCGTCCCCGGCGGCAAGTGCAACCTCTACGACCACGGCGTCGGCGTCGCCCTCATCGTGCGTGGCCCGGGCATCAAGCCCGGCCGGGTCATCGACGACTTCGTGAACCTGATGGACCTCGCCCCGACGTTCCTCGAGATCGGCGGCGTGCAGCCGCCGGCGGTCATGACCGGCCGCAGCCTCGTGCCGCTCCTGAAGTCGGACCAGGCCGGCCAGATCGACCCGTCGCGCACCTGGGTCGTGACCGGACGCGAACGCCACGTCGGCTCGGCCCGCGAGGGCAACCTCCCCTACCCGCACCGCGCCCTCCGCACGAAGGAGTTCCTCTATGTCCGTAACTTCGCGCCCGAGCGCTGGCCGATGGGCAGCCCGAACTTCACGTCACGCGCCGACCTCCCGAAGTTCGAGGACATCGAGAAGAACACCTTCGTCACCTTCGCCGACATGGACGCCAGCCCGACCAAGGCCTGGGTGGTGCACCACTTCGACGACGCCCAGTACAAGTGGGTCTACGACTACGCCTTCGGCAAGCGCCCCGCCGAGGAGCTCTACGACCTCGCGAAGGATCCGGACCAGATCCATAACGTCGCCGCCAATCCGGCCTACGCCGAAACGCTCAAGAAACTCTCCGGCCAGCTGCTCACCACGCTCAAGGAGGTCAACGACCCGCGCGTCGGCCCGAGCCCGGTGAAGTTCGAACTCCCGCCCTTCACCCTTCCGGGGAAGTGAGCGGGGAGTATCGAGGGTTAATGGGTAGGGTCACGACTGCGTCGTGACCTAGCCTAGTTCAGCACGCAGTGCTGACCCTACCCGCATCGTGGCCCCAAACGCGCCCATTCCGATCCTCCGTGAACTCCTAATGGCCGGCATAACCTGACCGACTTGCCTATATAATCCGATTAGAAGGCTGGCAGGCATCCAGTTTTGGGTAAGAATTTACCCATGACGAAGCTAGCGGCCTTCTGGCGTAACCACCGTCTCGGGATGATCTACGGGTTCCTGTGGTTCTTCGTAATGACGGCCTTCTTCTCGCTATGGATGACGAATAAGTATCTTTTCGAACCCGGTCAGATAGTCCTAACCCTCGCATGTTGCCTAGTGACCGGAATGATCGTCACCGCCTTGTTCCGCAAATGGCTGAAGGGGAAACAAAGCTTCTTCCCTTGGGGCTTGCTTAGCCAGGCCATTGGCGCGGCGTTGTTCGGATTCCTCCTCCCGCAGTCACAGCTGCTTTTTTCGATGAGACTCATGTTTGATGGCCCTGTCAGCAAACACTGGACCGTGACGGAATGGCTTCTGACCCTGACCTCGACCCTGACCTTTCCCTTCGCGAGTTTCATGTCTTTCTTCGCAGTTTTTTTCCTTCCTCTTTCCTGCCTCAATACTTGGCACCTCTGGAAAACAGTGAACCAGCAGTCCAATAATTCGGACTCACAGGGTCTCGCGACCTAAGCCACTCGCTGCTTTATGACGAAGCTATCGGCCTTCTGGAAAAACCACCGCTACGGTGTGGTCTACGGCATTATTTGGGCCATCATCGCCATCCGTCTTTTGTCAGGCGTGCTCCATGTATATCCTGAATTAAAATGGACGTTCTTCATATCTGCCCTCATCACCGGAATTGCTGTGGCAGCGATCATGCGCCGTCGCCTGAAGGGACGCACAGAAGGAGTGGCCCTATGGCAAGCCCCGCTCAGCCTTATAATCGGCATGGCGATTTTCGGGACGATCTCCAGCCTGCTGGAATTACTCTGGAGTTCAGTCCATGGAATCATCGCCCGACCAACCCTAATCGCACCCTTCTTGGATAGCCCGATTAAGACGCTCATACCACTAATCCTGATCGGAACACCTCTCGTTTTCCTGGCGAGCCTGAACACCTGGCACCTCTGGAAACAGGTGAATAGGCAACAAGCCTTGAACCCCTAAGAGAAAGGGCGCGGCAAAGCCACGCCCCTACCCTCGGCCGCCCTGCGGCGGCCTGATGATGCCGCTTATTTCTTCCCGAGCTCTTCGCCGCGGTTCTTAGCGGCGATGAGGGCGGAGGCGACGATGGCGCGGAACTTGCCGGCTTCCAGCGCGTCGAGGCCGGCCTTGGTCGTGCCGCCGGGCGAGGTCACCTGGATGCGGAGGTTCACGGGCGTCTCGCCGGTGGCGGCGAGGAGCGCGAGCGAACCGGAGAAGGTCTGGCGGACAAGGAGCTTGGCCTGCTCAGGCGTGAAGCCCAAGGCGACGGCGGCCTCTTCGTAGGCGGCGACGTATTCGAAGAAGAAACCAGGGCCGCTGCCGGAGACGGCGGTGACAGCGTTGAACATGTCTTCGGGAAGGTCGATGGTCTGACCGAGGCCGGAGAGGATCGAGGCGATCAGCGCGGCGTCG
>CANGRI010000075.1 GCA_947456525.1 Opitutia bacterium | reverse complement strand
CCGTCGGCGACCCGCCGTTTCGCGAGGAAATATCCGGCGACGACGCCGACGAAGGCGAGGGCTGCGCCGAACGGGGCCGCCATGACCACGCAGATGATACCTTCCATCAGCATCCCGCAAAGGGTCAGGATGATGCCTCCGATGAGGGTCATCGCCGCGGCGATGGCCTGACCGAAGCTACCCCCGGCCCGGCGGGTGATCACGCCGGTACTGACGCCGGTCGCGAAGGGGATGCCGGCGAAGATCGCCACGCCGAAGTAGCCTCCGGTCTGCTTCAGTCCGAGCGGAATCTTGCCGAGTTTCTCCAGGTGATCGAAACCCCAGGTCAGCGCCACGCAGAAGGCGATTCCCAGAAGGAAGGGGGCCATGAGCCGGCCTGCGACGACGGTCGGCGCCGCGGAATCTCGCTCTAGTTCGTCGCCGGTCGCGGCGAGCCAGAGCGTCAAGCCGGCGCCCACGAACGGGACATGGATGAGGAGTCCGATGATCGGCGGGAGACTCCAGCCAATCACGCTGGCACGACGGGCGGCGACGTAGGAGGCCAGGAGACCGCAACTCACCGCCAGCCCGATCAGCACGGCGAACGGCAGCAGCTTGTCCGGGATGAGGGCGGTGCCCTTAGGGTCGAGGGGCAGGACCCGGAAGACGAGCACCGCGTGGGAGAACGCCCAGGTGGGGATCATCAGGAGGACGGTCTGGAGTCGGCTGGGTTTCATGTGCGTGCTTTGAGCGACCGCCAAGGCTGCGGTCTTATGAGGTAGATAATACTGACCTGACTCCGGTCGCTCGGAAGGAAGAACTTTTCGGGGACTTAGGAATTAGGCCAGCCGACAGGCTTCTGAAGCCCGCCTGCTCAGGAAAACAGCAGCCGAAGCCACGTTTTCGAATACGGCAGCGCCATGTGGTCCAATCGTGCCGCCAGGAAGGCGGCGTCGACTTCTTCGTCGGGGTGCCCGTCGAGCAACTTCGCGCCGTCCATTTCGCGTCGCCCCCGGCGGGCGGCATCTTGGACGTGGGTGTGCTTCAGCAGATGGCAGATCGCGAGGAAGACCGCGAGGATCGAGAAGGCGGCCAGCGACCACGGCCGGGCCTTGCCGCTGAACAGCAGCATCACCACCAGGACGGGCCAGGCGTTGCCCCAGAGAATCATGAACGAATCCCAGGCGGCGCCTCCGCCGAGCTTACGGTCCCGATGTTGCAAAGCGTGACCCGCCAGGCGCGCCGCCCGGGCGACGTCGAAGAGACGCTTGCCGGAGTAGACCTCGCTCGAGAGCTTGATCGCGGGTTCGTGCGCCGAGTAGAAATCCGTCACGGCGATCGTGCTCTCGTCCACGTCGACCTGCGGGATCTCGCCTCGCAGGAGGACGATGCGGGCGGCCTGCGCGCCGGTGACGCCGCGGACGAGCAGGATCCGGCCGTACTTCTTCTCGAGGCTCTTGACGCGCCGCCATGCCCACCATGGCAACCCCAAGGCGCACACCCCGCCCAAGCAGAAAAGCAGGATGAGCTTGAATTCCGGGTTCATGACGTGGTCTGACCCTGCCGATTTGCAGGTTCCCATCAAGGACTACCTAGTAGTTCCCGCATAAGGGGGATAAGCGGACGTGGATTCGTCGCCGGGCCGCCGGGGCTTCGTTGACCCGCCCGCGGGCCTCGGATTGAATGGCTCCACGATGAATCCCGATCTCGTCAGAAACTACCTGACCGGCCTGCAGGATCGCCTCTGCGCGACCCTCGAGGAAGTGGATGGCAAGGCCCGCTTCATCACCGACGAGTGGAAGCGCGCCGAAGGCGGCGGCGGCCGGACCCGCGTCATCGCCGGCGGCGCCGTGATCGAAAAGGGCGGGGTGGCCTTCTCCGACGTCCGCGGCCACGCGCTGCCTCCGTCCGCCACGGTCGCCCGTCCGGACCTCGCCGGCAAAGGCTTCCGCGCCATGGGCGTCTCGGTCGTCCAGCACCCGCTCAATCCCTATTGCCCGACGTCGCACATGAACGTGCGCTTCTTCTGCACCGACGGCCCGAACCCCGTCTGGTGGTTCGGCGGCGGCTTCGACCTCACGCCTTACTACGGCTTCGACGAAGATGCGGTCTCCTGGCACGGCGCGTCCGCGCAGGCCACGGGCGCCCACTACGCCAAGTTCAAGACCTGGTGCGACGACTACTTCCTGCTCAAGCACCGTCAGGAACAGCGCGGCATCGGCGGCGTGTTCTTCGATGATTTCACCGAGGGCGGTTTCGAGGCGGCCTTCGCGATGATGCAGAAGGTCGGCGACGCCTACGGTCCGGCCTACGCCGAGATCCTGCGCCGTCGCAAGGACACCCCTTATGGCGAGCGTGAACGCTCCTGGCAGGAGGTCCGCCGTGGCCGCTACGTAGAGTTCAACCTCGTCTTCGACCGTGGCACCATCTTCGGCCTCCAGTCCGGCGGCCGGACGGAATCGATCCTGATGTCCCTCCCGCCCCGCGTGCAGTGGCACTATGGCCACCAGCCCGAGGCCGGCACCCCGGAAGAACGTCTGCTCTCGCATTATTTGAAACCGCAGGCTTGGCTGAAGGGGTCCTGATGAACTCCCGCGACCGTTTCCTCGCCGCCCTCCGCCGACAGCCCCATGACCGGGCGCCCGTCTGGATCATGCGTCAGGCCGGTCGCTACCTGCCCGAATACCGCGCCCTCAAGGCGAAGTCGGACTTCGTCACGATGGTCCGCACGCCCGACCTCGCGGTCGAGGTTACGCTGCAGCCACTCCGCCGCTTCCCGCAGCTCGACGCGGCCATCCTCTTCTCGGACATCCTGGTGATCCCCGAGGCCCTGGGCGTCGGTTACCGTTTCCGCGACGAAGGCGGCATCGCCATGGAGCGTGCGCTGGCTTCGCCGGCCGACGTCGCCACGCTGAAGCTCGAAGGCTCCGCCGACCGACTGCAGTATGTCTACGACGCCCTGACCATCCTCCGCAAGGAGCTCGGCCTGAACAAGACCCTGCTCGGTTTCGCCGGCTCGCCTTGGACGCTTGCCTGCTACCTTGTCGAAGGCGGCGGTTCCGAGGATTTCCCCAAGACCAAGGCGCTGATCAAAGCCGACCCAAAGATGATGCACCGCATCCTCGAGATCCTGACCGACGCTGTCGCGCAGTATCTCACGCGCCAGTTCGCCGCCGGCGCCGACGCGATCCAGATCTTCGACAGCTGGGCCGGTGCGCTCACCGGCGCCGATTACGAGGAGTTCTCGCTGCGCTATATTCGTGCGGTGCTCGAGCGCCTGCCCGCCGGCGCCCCCGTCATCCTTTACGCGAAGGGCAAGTCCCCGCAGGCCGCCGCGCTCGCGCAGACCGGCGTCCCGTGCCTCGGCGTCGACTGGACCATGCCGCTTTCACAGGTGCGGCAGCTCGCCGGTCGCCCGATCTGCCTGCAGGGCAACCTCGATCCTGAGTTCATGACCGGCGAGCCCGCCGCGGCAGCCGCCGCGACCAAGGCCGTCCTCGCCGACAACGCCGGCGACCTCGGACATATCTTCAATCTCGGCCACGGCATCACGCCGCAGGCCCGCATCGAGACCTTCCAGGCCGTGGTCGACGCCGTGGTGAAGGGCTAGGGTTGAGGACTTAATTGAGGACTGAATTGAGGGCTGAACGGAGGACGGAGTAGAGGGCTGCGTGGATGACTGCGTCGATGGCAGATGACAGAGGGCGGATTTCCTTCCACCTGCCTGGGTAGGGCGGTCATTGCCATGACCGCCGTTCGCAGTCGCGCGTGCGATGAGCCGGACAATGCTTACGGCCGGACAAAACTCCGTCCGCCCACGGACGTGATGGCAATCACGTCCCTACCTGCGGACTCACAGGGACGGCCTATCCCTGCCTTGAAATCAATCCAGTCCTCGACGCAGCCCTCGATGCTGCCCTCGATTCAGTCCTCTGTTCTTCGGGCTCAGACGTGATTCGGCTTCCACGCGGCGGCGCGGTCGGCGAGGTATTTCACGTAGACGTCCTGGTCGTTGAGGCAGGGGATCTGTTCGAAGGATTCTCCGCCGGCGTGCAGGAAGTCCTCCTTCCCTTCCTCGCTGATCTCCTCGATGGTCTCGAGGCAGTCGGCGGTGAAGGCCGGGCACATCACGAGGAGCTTCTTCACGCCTTCGGACGGCAGGGCTTCGAAACGCTCGTCGGTGTAGGGCGGCACCCACTTCTCCGGTCCGAAGCGCGACTGGAAGGACATCTCGAACTTGTCGGGCGAAAGGCCGGCCCGCTTCGCGAAGAGCAGGGTGGTCTGCACGCACTGGTGCTTGTAGCAGTTGGCATGCGAAGGGCTGGCCTGCAGGCAGCAGTCCTTGACCTTGGTGCAATGGGCCTTGGAGGCGTCGCCCTTGCGGAGGTGGCGTTCCGGGACGCCGTGGTAGGAGAACAGGACCTTGTCGAACGGCTTGCTGAGCCAGGGCTTGGCCGACTCGACGAGGCAGTCGATGTAGGCCGGGTCGTTGAAGTACGGCTGGAGCACGTGGTACTTCAGGTTCGGCGCGAGGCGGGCGAGCTCCTCCTGGATCTTCACCACGACGGTCTCGTAGGAGGACATCGCGTAGTGCGGATACTGCGGCATCACGAACAGGTCGTCGATGCCCTGCTTGAGGACTTCTTGGACGGCTTCCGCGCACGAAGGCGTGCCGTAGCGCATACCGGTGATGACCGGCAGGCCGGTCGCGACCTCGAGCTTCTTGCGGAGCTTCTCGGTGGTGACGAGCAACGGGGCGCCTTCGGGAGTCCAGACGGTCGCGTAAGCGGCGGCGGACTTCTTCGGGCGGGTGCGCAGGACGATGCCTTCGAGCAGGGCGAAGCGGAAGACGGCGGGATAATCGATCACGCGCTCGTCGCCGAGGAACTCGCGGAGGTACTCGCGGACGTGGGGCACCGAGGTGCTTTTCGGCGAACCGAGGTTGAGGAGCAGGATGCCTTTACGAGCCATGCCCACAGCAGGAAGAGATAACGCGGGGATGTCAATTTAGGGGAGGGCTATGGCCCTCCCCGGAGGACTGAATCGATGGCTGAATTGAGGACTGAATCGAGGGCAGGATAGATCAGTGGCCTTGAGGTAGGGCGGCCATTGCCATGGCCGCCGTTCGCCTTGGCATGCAAGCCCGCCGGGCAAGCTATTGAACATGCCTACGTGCGTCCGCCCACGGACGTGATGGCAATCACGCATGATCGAGGGCACGAGGACTCGTGGCCCCCAGGACACGAGATTTCGACCGGGCATTTCTTTCGGGTCTCAGGTCTAGTCCGTCAGGTACCAGGCTCAGCTGCAGGTTCAGGAAATCTGCGATCCGCCCTCTGTCATCCGTCATCGATTCAGTCATCGCCCCATTTCGGGTGGCAGGTGGCAGCCTCGGGTGGCAGGTGGCGGGACTTATCCATTCAGTCCTCCACGCAGTCCTCAACGCAGCCCTCAATTCAGTCCTCCCATCTTGCCCCTGTCATCTGTCATTCGTCATCGATTCAGCCCTCTTCTTCGCCCAACCGCTATCCGCTAACCGCCAACCGCTTCCCCCTATGCCTTCTCAAAACAACCTCGCGATCGGCGTGCCGCCGTCGGTCACGGGCACCGGGCGCGATCCGGCCATGAGGTCGCGCGAGGTGTCCACCTGCAGGGCGGCGAGGATCGTGGCGTGGAAGTCGGGGATGCTGACGGGGTCCTTGACCACGGTCTTGGCAAGATCGTCGGTCTGACCGTAGGCGCCGCAATGCCTGAGGCCGCCGCCGGCGAGGATCATCGAGAACGCGGTGCCTTGGTGGCCGCGGCCACCTTTGGCGTCGAACTCCGGCGGGCGGCCGAATTCGGTGCCGACGACCACGAGGGTCTTGTCGAGCATGCCGGTGCGTCGGAGGTCTTCGATCAGCGCGGCGAGCGCGTGGTCGAGCTCGCGGATGAGGATGTGCTGGTTGTTGATGCCGTCGTTGTGCACGTCCCAGCCGGATCCGTTGATGAAGTTCAGGTTATGCGAGACCTCGACGAAGCGCACCCCGCCCTGGATGAGGCGGCGGGCGAGCAGGCAGCGCTGACCGAATTCGCCGCCATAGGAAAGGCGCGTGTCGGCGGCTTCCTTCCTGAGGTCGAAGTGGCGCATGAACGAAGGCCCGGCCAGGCGGAAGGCCTCCTGCTGGGCTTGGGCGTATTCGGCCAGGGCGGAGCCGTCAGGGGCCTTGCCGCCAAGCGAATCGAGGAGTTGCTGGCGGCGGAGCTTCTGGGCCGGATCGACGTCGGCCGGGGTGGAAAAACCGTTCGGGCCGGTCTCGGTGTCGACGAGGTAGATGTAGCCGTCCTTGATGCCGAGGAAGCCCGGTCCGCGGCTCACGTTCGGGTAACCGATGAGCATGTAGGCCGGGACGGTCGTATCGGCGGCCCCGCGGCGATTCGCCACGATCGATCCGATGGAAGGATAGACGGCGTTGCCGCTGATGAAGCGGCCGGTGTGCACGAGGTTCGTGGCGAAGGCGTGCTCGTCGATGACCTTATGGTTCACCGAGCGGACCGCGGTGACGTGCTCCATGAGCTTCGCGGTCCGCGGCAGGTGTTCGCAGAGGCGCACGCCGGAGACCGATGTCTCGATGGAAGGGTAGAGCGAGCCGGGTTTCTTCTTCGTGGCTTGGTTGTCGCCGAGGGCCTTCGGGTCGAAGGTGTCAGCCTGGCTCATGCCGCCGCCGAGCCAGATGAAGATGCAATGCTCGGCCTTTCCCTTGATGCCGTTGCCGGATGCGGCGAGCAGCGGCGAAGCGGCGAAGGGGGCGAGACCGAGGGCGGTCAGGAAGGAGCGGCGGTCCATGAGGTCAGTGGTAGATGAATTCGGGCGAGTTGACGAGGGCCCAGACGACGTCCTCCGCGCGGCGACGCCATTCGGCTATCAGTCGTCGGGTCGCCGGGTCGCCCTTGCGGGCGGCCGCTTCCTGCTGCATGCGCACCGTGGTGGCCAGGTCGTTGAGGTGGTTCGACCAAGAGACGTAATACTCCGGCTTGCGAGGGAAGACGACCGGCTCGGAGGCGGGCGTGAGCACGCGGCCGGCGAAGCCTTCGGCCAGATAGGCCGAGTATCGGGCCTTCTCCGCGTCGGTCGGACGGCGCGTCAGCAGGCGGAGGAACAGCGCGTCGGTGAGCTCTTCCGGCGACTTGGCTTCGAGGGCCAGGGCCGTGACGCCATGGTCGTCGCTGAGGCGCGTCACCCACGTGCCCATCGTGCCGTTGCTGAGGATGGCGGGCTGCAGGGAGTTCGCCGAGCTTTCGCGGTCGGTCACCGGATCGGGGCGGCTCGCGCGCCAGCCGAAGGCGGCCATGACGTCGCAGACGGCCTGGATGCGGGGCAGGGCGAGGGCGGGACGGTCGCGTTCGTTGGAAGTCGACGTGAGCATCCAGGCGCGGCGGGGTTGGCCGAGCGTCAGCGAGTTCGATTGCTCGCGGATGCTGTCGATGTCCAGGCTGGCCTCTTCGGTGCGGAAGGGCTTGCCGGTCGTGGCGAACATCGAGTCGACGACCTGTTCGGCCGAGAGCCGACGCGG
>CANGRI010000074.1 GCA_947456525.1 Opitutia bacterium | reverse complement strand
TCTTGGTGTCGCCGGCGACGAGGCCTTCGACGCCCTGCTCGAGGCCGGGGATGATGTTCTGGGCGCCGTGGAGGTACTCCATCGGGCCGCGATCGCCGGAGGCGTCGATGATGTTGCCCTGGTCGTCCTTCAGGGTGTATTCGATGGCGACGACGGTTTCTTTGGCTACGCGCATGGTGATTCGGAGCGTCGAACCTAGGGCTAAACCAAGCCGAAGCAAGGCGACAGGCATCTAAACCTTGACCGCCTCAGCGGGGACGGCTTCCCTGACCTTCCTGCTGTTTGGGGCCGTAGCTCAGTTGGTAGAGCGCGTCGTTCGCAATGACGAGGCCGTGAGTTCGAACCTCATCGGCTCCACCAGCAGGACTTCCGGTCAGTTGCCCTGGCCGTCGGCCTCTTCCGCTTCGTCGGCCGCATCCAGGTTCAGCAGCAGGCGCGTCTCGGCGTCGGGTAGCTCCGCGACCTTGGTCATCTTCTTCGCGATCTTGCGGTGGCGGTCCGTCGCATCCGTGACCACCGAGCTGGCCTCTTCGAGCTTCTTGTTGATCTTCTCGAGCAGGTCTCCGAAGTTGCCGAAGTCCTTCTTGACGGCGCCGAGCAGCTTGGCGATTTCCGCGGACTTCTTCTGGACGACCAAGGTCTGGAAGCCGACGCGGAGGGAATTGACCAGCGCCATCATCGTCGAGGGGCCGGCGACCACCACGCGCTTTTCCTTCAGGGTCTTCTCGATCCCCGGGAAGCGGAGCACTTCGGCGTAAAGGCCTTCCGTCGGGAGGAACAGGATCGCGAAGTCCGTCGTCCGGGGCGGGTTGATGTACTTCGTGATGTCGGTCGCGAAGCTGATCACCGTGGCCGCCAGGTCCTTCTGGGCCTGGAGCAGCGCGGCCGTGTCGCCGATCTCCGCCGCCGCCACGATGCGGTCGTAGTCCTCGCGCGGGAACTTCGAATCGACGGGCAGGTACACCGGGCCTTCTTCGTTGCCGGGCAGGATGATCGCGAACTCCACCGTGTCTCCGCTGCGTTCCTTCGGGCGGAAATTCTTCACGAATTGCTTTTCCGGCACCAGTGAGTCCGCCAGGAGGCTTTCCAGGAAGGTCTCCCCCCAGACGCCACGGGTCTTCACGTTGCCCATGACGCGCTTGAGGTCGTTGATGTTGGAAGTGATCTGCTGCACCTCGCCGAGACCCTTGCTCACGGCTTCGAGGCGCTCGGAGACTTGCTTGAAGCTTTCGCCCAGGCGGGCTTCCAGGGTCTTCTGCAGTTTTTCGCCGACGACCTCCCTCATCTCATTGAGGCGCTTTTCGTTGTCGGCCCGCATCGTCTCGAGCGCTTTCTCCACGTTCGCCTGCAGGAGTTCCGTCTTCTTCATGTTCTCGGCCGAGAAATCAGCCACGGATTTAGCCGACTCCTTGCGAGATTCGGAGAGGGAGGCGACGATCTCCTGGCGGGATTCCCGCAGCCCGTCCGTCAGCTCTTTGCGGATGTCGTTGGCCTGTTGGGTCTGCGCGCTGCGCAGGCGCTCGGTCTCCTTGGCGATGTCGTCGCGGACGGTGCGGGCGATGAGTTCCGCCAGCCGGGCCTGTTCTTCCGGGGAGACGGCCGCGCCGCGCTTTTGGTTGATCAGCAAGAAGGCGAGTCCGCCGGCGCTCAGGAGGACGAAGGCACAGATGACGAAGGTTTCCATTGTTTAAGAGAAAGACACTCTGCCCGGGCGCGGGCCTTCCGCAACTTATCCCCGCGGGTCGCCGTCGATCGCGATCGCGTTGCCGAGTTCCCACGCGGCTTCGTACGCGGCCACGTAGTCTGGCGAGGACCAGGCGGGCGCGGCGGCCTCTCCGCCCAGTCCGGCGATGAAGCCGTACCGGATGCCGTGCGAGATGCGCCGGCGGCGCGGGTTCTCGCGCTGGTTGCTCCACTCGAGCGCCCGCGTGAAGGCTTCGTCCGGGATTGGGGAGACGACCGACCGGCCGACCTGCCAGGCGACGACGCCGGCGTGGTCGAGGTCGCTGACCTTGCGGCCAAGGACCAAGGAGGCGGGTAGCGGCCCGTTCTGACGGCCGGCTTCGATTTGGGCTTGGACCTGCAGGCGCAGGGCGACCCGCCAGCGTTCGTCGACGGTCAGCAGGCCGTAGTCGTAATCCGGGTCGTCCGCCGCAGTGTCCCGGAGCTCGGTCTTCGCGTAGCGGCGCCATTTGGCCAGCCAGACGTTCCATTGGTCGGTGCCGCGGAGCGGGGGCTTGCCCAGCCAGTCGGGGAGGTCTTCGCGCATATTTCGGGGCTTTTGTGCCTTATATGCCCTATTTTGGCCTCGCGGCAAGTAAAAGGTGAAATAATGTTCACCTTCTTAGGGTCTGCTCCCTATGCCCCAAGGGGATACATCTCAAAATAACCTCATTAAATCGGATTTTTCGTCGAACTATTCTCGGAGTTTGGTGTTATCCAAGTCGTACCCCTTATTCCAGTGATTAGCACCCTATCGACCCAACGTGAAGGACGGGCCTCCCTGCCTCTGTTCTGCCTGCTCGTCGCCGCCGCCATGGCGCCGTCCTTGAGCTTTGCTCAGGCTGCTCCGGCTCCCGCCGCCGCGCCGGCCGCTTCGCCCGCTCCGGTCGCCGCCGTCGCCGCCGCCGTCCCGCTCCCGGGTCTCAGCGGAACCGATCAGGTCGGCCCGGTGATCCTGCGTGATGAGACCGTCGCCCAGGTCCTCGACCTGATGCAGCGCTGGACGGGCAAGTCCATCCTCCGCCCCCAGGCGCTTCCCGCCAGCGTCTACACGCTCTCGCTGCCGGCTTCGATCACCCGCGACGAAGCCCTCCTCGCCCTCGAGACGCTCCTCAACCTCAACGGCATCGCCGTCATCCAGCAGGGCGATAAGTTCCTGAAGGTCGTCCCTAACCTCGTCGCGAAGTCCGAGTCGCCCGCCCTCATCGTCGGCTCGGTCCTCACCCTTCCTCCCAGCGGCCGCATCGCCACGAAGATCTACACGCTCAAGCACGCCAACGCGCAGGAGTTCATCACGCAGATCACCGCCAACCTCAACGCGACCCTGGCCTCGCCGCCCGTCTACTTCGGCCGCAACAACGCCTTCCTCGTCACCGACTCGATCACGAACCTCCAGAAGATCGAAAGCCTGGTCGCCCAGCTCGACCGCCCGCAGCTCGATCTCGTCGTGACCAAGAGCTACACCCTCAAGAACGCGATGGCCACGGACCTGGTCAACAAGCTGACCGCGATGCTCCGCACCCCGCAGGTCGCTTCCGGCGGCGCGCCTTTCCGCCTCAGCACCGGCACGACCTTCCTCGCCGACGAACGCACCAACCGCGTCCTGCTCATGGGCTCGGCCGACCAGCATGACTTCTTCGACAAGCTGATCGACACGCTCGACCAGAAGTCCAACCCGAACACGAAGACCGACGTGATCTTCCTGCGCCACGCCGACGCCCAGCAGGTCGCGACGCTCGTCACCTCCCTCGTCACCGGCCAGACCACCGCCGCCGCCCGCGCCGGCAACACGGCTCGCTCGACCACCCTCAACCGTACCCCTGCCCCCGTCGCCGCCGCTCCTGCGGCCGCCGCCGGCGCCGCGGGATCCTCGCAGATGGGCGCCGACGAGTTCAGCAACAGCGTCACGGTCCTCCCCGACATCCGCAGCAACTCGATCGTGGTCTCGGGCACCAACGACGACCTCCGTCTCCTCCATGACTTGATCGACAAGGTCGACATCGTCCTCCCGCAGGTCCGCATCGAGGTCGTGATCGCCGAAGTGAAGCTTTCCGACAACGAGACCAACGGCTTCAACACCCTCGGCCTCACGGTCACCAACGGCAAGCTCGTCGGCATCGGCGGCACGGGCGGCGGCTTCAACGTCAACGGCACTCCCGCCACGGTGAACGGCACGGTCGGCGCCAACTCCACCCCGATCAACGCTTCCCAGGGCTTGCTCGGCGCCAACAACAGCCTGAGCGCCACCATCGGCCTCGTGACCACCCCGCGCAAGGGCGACCTGAAGGTCCTCTCGGTGCCGGCCATCACGACCACCCATAATAAGGAAGCCACGATTTTCGTCGGGGAATCCCGCCCGGTCATCACGGGTTCGACGACCGCCGCCACGACGGGCCAGGTCACGTCCACGGTCTCGCAGCGCGACATCGGCATCCAGCTCAAGGTCCTGCCCCTCATCGGCAAGGACGGCGCCGTCCAGCTGCAGGTCTCGCAGTCGGTCGAAGACATCCTTGGCACGACGATCCTCGACGGCAATGACCAGCCGATCATCGGCCGCCGCACGACCGATTCCTACGTGAGCGCGATGAGCGGCGAGATCGTCGTCCTCGGCGGCCTCCAGCGCACGGTGACCACGAAGTCCACCTCTCGCCTCGGACCGATCCCGATCATCGGCGACATCTTCGGCTCTTCGACCAACACCGAGGAGAAGCAGGAGCTCATCATCTTCCTCCGTCCTTACGTCCTCAACAGCACGGCCGTCGACAACCTCGACGCCCTCAGCCGCGCCACGAGCAGCGAGATCGGGCCCGCCGTGAAGAAGATCATCGACAACGTCCCCGGCAAGGCGCCCGCCGCCCCCGCCGCTCCCGACAAGAAGTAACATGCTGACCGTCGACCGGCACGGACTGCCCTCGGCCCTGGCCGAGCGCCTGACCGACGAAGTTCGCGCTTCGTTCGCGGAGACCCCGCGCGAAGGTCGCTTCAAGTTCCTCGCGCAGGCCCTCGGCCTCGACGAGGCCGCGCTCCTCGCCGAGCTCTCCCGCCTCACGGGCCTCGAGGTCCTCGACGAACCCGCCATCGATCCCGAAGGCATGAAGGTGCTGCCCGCGCGCATTGCCTCCGAGGCCCAGGTCGTCCCGACGCTCCTTCCCGGCGAAGAAGGCCGCCTCCGCCTCGTCACGGCCCTGCCGCCCGACACCGACACGGCCGACTGGGTCGCGACCTTCGCCGCCCGCCGTCCGAAATGGTACCTCGCTCCGCCCGAACGCGTCAGCGCCCTCATCAACGAGAACTACGGCGTGGGTTCCGGCAGCCTCGAAGACGAAGGTGACGACCTCCCCGCCGCCGAAGCTTCCTCCGATGTCGAAGCCGACCAGGACGCCGCGGTGGTGCGCTTCGTCACCGAAGTCCTCACGCAGGCCGTCGCCGAAGGCGCGACCGACGTCCACTTCGAACCGCAGGAGAACAACCTGCGCATCCGTTACCGCGTCGACGGCATCCTCATCGCCATCCCGCTCCCGGACAACCTCGCCCGCTTCCAGGACGCGATCATCTCGCGCCTGAAGATCATGGCGCGCCTCAACATCTCGGAGCGCCGCCTCCCGCAGGACGGCCGCATCAACTTCCGCGACGGTAAGAACGTCCTCGATATCCGCGTCTCGACGATCCCGACGATTTACGCGGAGTCGGTCTCGCTGCGCCTCCTCAACCAGCGCAAGGAGGCCTACAACATGGACCGCATCGGCATGAACGCCGAAGAGCAGGCCGCGGTCCGCAAGGTCCTCGACTACCCGCACGGCATCATCCTGGTCACGGGCCCGACGGGCTCCGGCAAGTCGACCACGCTCAACGCCTTCCTCCAGGCGATCAATTCCCCCGACATCCGCATCGTGACGATCGAAGACCCGATCGAATACGAGGTGCCCGGCGCCAACCAGGTGCAGACGCGCGCGGAGATCGGCCTCACCTTCGCCGGTGCGCTCCGCAGCACGCTCCGCCAGGACCCTGACGTGATCATGGTCGGCGAAATCCGCGACCTGGAGACGGCCGAGATCTCGATCCGCGCCTCGCTCACGGGCCACCTGGTCTTCTCGACCCTTCATACCAACGACGCCCCGGGCGCCATCACGCGTCTCGTCGACATGGGCGTCGAGCCCTTCCTCGTCGGTTCCGCCGTCGAGCTGGTCATCGCCCAGCGCCTCGTCCGCCGCCTCTGCTCCGATTGCGCGAAGACCGTCCCGGTCGACCGCGCGAAGCTGCTCCCGGCCCTCGACGCGCTCGGCATGGACGAATCCTTCCTGAAGGACGTCACGTCGCTCAAGGAAGCCTGCGGCTGCCGCAAGTGCCGCAACACGGGCTACCGCGGTCGCGTCGGCGTCTTCGAGATCTTCCACCCGAAGCCGCTGCATGACCTCATCGTCGGCCGCGTCTCCAACCGCGAGCTCACCGAGAAGGCGATCGAGCAGGGCATGCGCCCCCTCGCCAAGGCCGGCTGGATCAAGGTCGTCGCGGGTCTCACGACCATCGACGAGCTCGTCCGCAACCTGAGCTCGAACGAATAAGCCGCGATGGCCGTCTTCAATTACACCGCGCGCGACGCCGCCGGCGCCGTGACCGAAGGCACCATCGAGTCGCAGACGCGCCGCGAGGCGCTGCGCAAGCTCCAGGCCCGCGGCCTGAAGCCGGTCAAGGTCGAGGAATCCGGCGCCGCCGTGCGCGCCAAGGAAGCCGTCCGCGAAGGCGGTCCTTCCGACAAGGACCTCGAACCGACCGAAGCCGAGTGCCTGCCTTTCCTCGAGGCGATGGCCGACCTCGTCCGCTCCGGCATGTCCGCGGGCGAAGCGCTCCGCCTCCTCGCCCTCCGCCTGCAGAAGTCCCGCCTCCGCGCGCTCTGCGCCGGCATCTGGGGCAAGCTCGGCGAAGGCCAGAGCCTTTCCGTCGCGATGGGCGGCTATCCGAAAGTCTTCGACGGCCAGACGCTCAACCTCATCGCCGCGGGCGAGGCGACGGGCAACATCCGCGACGTCCTCGAGCGCCTGATCACGCACTTCACGGAGCAGAAGGAATTCAAGCGCAAGCTGATCAGCGCGATGGCCTACCCGCTCTTCATCTGCGTCATCGCCATCGGCGTCGTCATCTTCTTCGTGCTCTTCCTGCTGCCCCGCCTGCAGACGCTGCTCAACTCCCTCGGCGGCAAGCTGCCGCTCTCCACGAAGCTGCTGATGAACTTCGCCAGCGTCTTCGTGGTCGTCGGCCCGATCTTCGCCGTCGCCGCGATCCTCGGCGTCATCGGCGTCGCCCGCTGGCGCAAGACGGAGGAAGGCAAGCTGGCCTCCGACGCGCTCCTGCTCAAGGTGCCGCTCGCCGGCTCCTTCGTGATGCGCGTCTCGGTCCTCAATTTCTGCCATACGCTCGCGGTGCTCCTGGAGAACGGCATCACGACCGCGGAAGCGCTCCGCCTCGCCGAGAAGACCGCCCCGAACCGCGCCCTGCGTCAGCAGCTCCGCGAAGCAACCGACCGCGTGCTCGAGGGCGACAGCCTTTCGAAGGCCCTCGGCCGCACGGGCTACTTCCCGCGCCTGCTCCTGGACCGCGTCGCCGTCGCCGAACAGACCGGCAACCTCGCGCCCGGCCTCCGCGACATCTCCCGCTCCTACCGCGCCGAGCTCGACCGCTGGCTCGGCACGATCTCGCAGACGATCTCCGCCTCGGTGCTCGTCGCCGCCTTCTCGTTCGTCGCCTTCATCGCCTTCGCGATCGTCGCCGCCGTCTTCGAAGTCAGCTCCAGCTTCCGGTTCTAAAGGTAGGGACAGCACCACGTGCTGTCCTCTGTATCTAGGTAGGGTCGGGACCGCGTCACGACATAGCCTGTAATTTCATTCTCAGGTCCCGGGTCTCGGCCGTCAGGTATCAGGTTCAGGTTATCAGCACC
>CANGRI010000073.1 GCA_947456525.1 Opitutia bacterium | reverse complement strand
GAGCTCAAGCAATACGAAGGCGTGATCACCGAAGCCGCGCCTTACGTCCCCGTCCGCGGCGGCTACGTGCCGAACCGCACCCCGCGCGCGACCTACGCCGCGATGATCTCGCGCCTCGACAAGGAGGTCGGCCGCATCCTCGCCGCCCTGGAGAAAGCCGGCATCGCCGATAATACGATCATCGTCTTCTCCGGCGACAACGGCGCCACGCACGACGCCGGCGGCGTCGACACGAAATACTTCAATTCGGCCGGCGGCCTGAAGGGACTCAAGGGGTCGCTCCACGAAGGCGGCGTCCGCGAACCCACCGTCGTCCGCTGGCCGGCCGGCATCAAGGCCGGCACGCGCTCGCACCGAATCTCGGGCTTCGAAGACTGGCTGCTCACCTTCGCCGAGCTCGCCGGCGTGAAACTCGAACGCGGGGCCGACATCGCCAGCGAAAGCCTCGTCCCGGCGCTCAAGGGCACCGACGCCCCGCGCCGCGCCCCGCTCTACCGAGAGTTCCCCGGCTATGGTTCGCAGCAGGCCATCTGGGACGGCAAGTGGAAGGCTATCCGCACCGACATGGCCAAGGCGATCCAGGCCAAGGCCCCGGTCGTCACCCAGCTCTACGACCTCGACACCGATCCGAACGAGACGACCGACCTGGCCGCCAAGTTCCCCGAGGTCGTCAAGGAACTCGAAGCCAAGATGGCCGCCGCGCGCGTCCCGAACTCCGATTTCCCGCTGATCGGGGTCGACCCGACGCCGGCCAATTTCGGCAAGGGCAAGAAGAAGGCCGCGGCGAAGAAGTAAGGGTGAGTCAATCCCTATGTAGGGCGGGCTATCCGAGCCCGCCGTCGGACGGTTCGGCGAACCGTCCCTACCCTGAGCGACCTTCTCCCTTGGGGCCAAAGTCATATGCGCTTCATTGAATAAGCGGCCGATGGTAGGGCGGGCTCTCCGAGCCCGCCGACGGACGGTTCTGAGAACCGTCCCTACCTTCAGAGTTCTTCAATGGATTCGCGCAGTTCCGCCGCCTTCTTGCGGACCGCAGCCTGTTCGGCGGGCGACATGTTCGCGGCCTGACGCACGGCCATGCCGATGCGCGGGTTGTTCAGGAAGCGATCCTGATGGCGCAGCCAGAAGTCCCAATAGAGCGCGTTCAGCGGACAGGCCAGCGGGCCGGTGCGATCCTTGGGGTCATAGGGACAGCCGCCGCAGTAGTTCGACATCTTGGAGACGTAGCTCGCGGCGCAGCAATACGGCTTGCTGGCCAGGAAGCCTCCATCCGCATGCTGGCTCATGCCGATCACGTTCGGCAATTCGACCCACTGGAAGGCGTCGATGTAGACGCCGAGATACCACTTCTCGACCTCGGCGGGATCCACGCCGGCGGTCAGGCAGAAGGAGCCGATGACCATGAGGCGCTGGATGTGGTGCGCATAGGCGGTGTCGAGCGACTGCCCGATGGAATGCCGCAGGCAGTTCATCTTCACCTTGCCGGTCCAGAACCACGAAGGCAGCGAGAGCGTATGGCCGAGGCCGTTGGCACCGGCATAACCGGGCATCTTGGCCCAATAGACGCCGCGGATATATTCACGCCAACCGATGATCTGGCGCACGAAACCTTCGGTCGCGGCGAGCGGATAGCGCGAAGGGTCGCGAAGGTGGGCGTCCGCGGCGGCCTGGGCGACCTCGAGGGGAGCGAGCAGCTTGACGTTGAGGGCGAAGGACAATCGCGAATGAAAGAGGCGGTCCGACGACGCGTGCATCGCATCCTCGTAATCGCCGAACTCCGGCAGACCTCGCTCAATGAACGCATCCAGCTGGGCCAGTGCCTCCTTCCGGTCGCGCGGCCAAGGAAACTTCCCCGCGCGCGGCGAGCCCATCGTCTTGACGCCCGCCGCCTGCATCTCCGCCCAGACCGCCGAGTAATCGTGGGCCAGGTCCCAGGACTTCGGCGGAGGCGGCGTGCCCTTCCACGGCTTGCGGTTCTCCTTGTCGTAATTCCATTCGCCGCCGAGCGGGGCGCCGTCTTCGTCCAAGAGCAGGCGTGTGCGGACCCGCATGCGGCGATAATAAGATTCCATCAGCCAGCGCTTGGCGTCCTTCTGGAAATGCGCGGCCACGCCGCCACGTCCGTCGAGGAAATGCTCGGAGCTGACGCAGGCCGTCGTGAGGCCGCACCCTTGGGAGAAGGTCCGCAGGTCCTGGTCGAGGCGGAATTCGTCAGGCTCTTGGTATTCGAAACGCGTCGCTTTGGTCGCGGCGAAGACCTGCTTGAGGTTCTCGGCGAAGTTTTGGCGATTATCCTTATCGCTCAAGCGGAAGTAGCGGACCCGATGGCCGGACTTGGTCAGGAACTCGGCCATGCGGCGCATCCCCGCGAAGATCGCGATCACCTTCTGGGCGTGATGCACCACGTAGTCCGTCTCGGACCTTACTTCCATGAGCACATACGTCACCGAAGCATCCTTCTGGCCGAACCAGGAATGCTCGGGGTTCAGCTGGTCGCCTAGGATGAGACGGACGGTGTGTGCCACGTCGGCAAGGGAGGACTAAGGAGCCGGATGGCAAGCGGAGTATCAAGGTAGGGACAGCACCACGTGCTGTCCTGACAACTCCTCTATGTCGTGACGCGGTCCCGACCCTACCTAGTGATGCGGGCACAAAAAAGCCCGGGGTCGCCGGGCTTTTTTCACCAGATCCACCAATTCATTGGTCGGCCCTGGCGCTTCTTCATCCAGATCCTACCGATGAAGAAACCTATGGCTAGAGCCGCAGCTAAAACACCGTAGCGGATGCCCTGGGTCATCGCGAGGAACTCGGCTTACTTAGGTCCGCCCTGGCGACGGGTGCCCGGACGACCGAAGGGGCGGTAGTTGCCCTGGGAGGCGCGGAAGCCACCGTGACGACCCCCCTGAGGGCGGCCTTCGCGTTCGCTGTTGTGCGCGCCGGCACGGGGATCCTGGTGGCGCTGGAAGTCTTCCGGGGTACGGGGCGGGGCCTGCTGGGTGTAGTCGAAACCGCCGAGCTTACCGCAGTGGAGGTGCTTGCCGACGATGCGCTCGAGGCGGCGGAGCTCGCCAAGGTCTTCGCGTGTGACGAAGGTGATGGCGGTGCCGGTGGCCAGGGCGCGGCCGGTGCGGCCGATACGGTGGACGTAGTCTTCGAGCTGGTCAGGGAAGTCGAAGTTGAAGACGTGGGAGATGCCGTCGACGTCGATGCCGCGCGAGGCGATGTCGGTCGCGACGAGGACGCGGATCTCGCCGTTCTTGAAGGCCTGCAGGGCGCGCTGACGCTGGCTCTGCGAGCGGTTGGCGTGGATGGCAGCGCAGCTGATGTCCTCGCCCTGGAGTTTCCGGCAGATGCGGTCGGCGCCGTGCTTGGTGCGCGCGAAGACCAGGACCATCTTGAGGGCCTCGTCCTTGAGGAGGTGGTGGAGCATGACCTGCTTGAGCGCGCCCGGACACTCATACAGAAGCTGGGTGACGGTCTCGGCGGGATTGGAGCGACGGCCGACCTCGATGAGGGCGGGGTCGCGCTGATACTGCTTGGTGAGGGTCTCGATCTCGCGGGAAAGCGTGGCGGAGAACATCAGGGTCTGGCGTTCCTTGGGGAGCGCGCGGACGATGGTGTTGATCGCGGGCAGGAAGCCCATGTCCAACATGCGGTCGGCTTCGTCGAGGACGAGGTATTCGACGGCGGAGAAGTCGCCATGGCCCTGGCCGCCGAGGTCGAGGAGTCGGCCCGGGGTGGCGATGAGGAAGTCGCAGCCGCGACGAAGGGCGGCGATCTGGGGGCGTTCGGAGACGCCGCCGTAGCAGGTGGCGACGGTGGCGCCGGCGTAGCGGGAGTAGGCGGCGACGTTCTCGGCGATCTGGACGACCAGTTCGCGGGTCGGAGCCAGGATCAGGCAGCGGACGCGACCCTGGTGGGCGCCGGACTTCGTGCGGACCAGCTTGGTCAGCAGAGGGAGGGTGAAAGCGGCGGTCTTACCGGTACCCGTCTGGGCGACGCCGATGACGTCCTTGCCCTCGATGATGACCGGAATGGAGGCCTTCTGGATGGGCGTCGGTTCCGTGTAGCCCTGGTCGGCCACGGCTTTGAGGATGGAGGCGTCGAGGCCTAAGGATGCAAACGGCATTAGCGCAAGGTGAGTAGAGGAAATGGAAAGGGCGAGAAGAATAGGGGGATACCGAGCATAAGGGGAAAGCGGTTAGCGGTTGGCGGTGAGCGGTTAGACCACCCATCAAACGCCGAAGCCGAGGGAATTTCCTTCGGTACAAGCATGCAGCCTCGCCTAACCGCTCACCGCCAACCGCCACCACCCTGCCTAGCCCTGCTTCCCAGCATTGCACTCCCCTGCCCACTCCCTAAGAAACTGACCATGAGCCTGTTCGCCCGCAAAAGCATCGCAGCCCTCCAGAACGAAGCCGCCTCGACGGGCGAAGGGACGCTGAAGCGCTCCCTCTCGGCCACGAACCTCGTGATGATCGGCATCGGCGGCATCATCGGCGCCGGCATCTTCGTCCTCACCGGCCACGCCGCCGCCTCGCACGCCGGCCCGGCGGTCGTCCTTTCCTTCGTCATCAGCGCGATCACCTGCGCCCTAGCGGGCCTCTGCTACTCCGAGATGGCCGCCGCGGTGCCCGTCGCCGGCAGCGCCTACACCTACTCCTACGCCACGCTCGGCGAACTGATGGCCTGGATCATCGGCTGGGATCTCGTCCTCGAGTACGGCGTCGGCGCCGTGACCGTCGCGGTCGGCTGGGCCGGCTACCTCAAGGGCTTCCTTGAAGGCTTCGGCATCCGGATCGCTGAGGCTTATTCCTCCGCTCCGTTCGACTGGGTCACGGACAAGGTCACGCACGTCGACCACTTCGTCAGCACCGGCGCCGTGATCAACCTGCCGGCGATGCTCGTCGTCGCGATCGTCACCGCCCTGCTCGTCGTCGGCATCGAAGCCTCGGCCAAGGTCAACGCGGCCTTCGTCGTGCTCAAGGTGACCATCGTCGTGCTCTTCATCGCGCTCGGCCTCGGCCACGTCCTCCATTCCAACTGGATCACAGCCGGCAACCCGCAGGGCCTCTTCATCCCGCCGCACCTGGGCGAGGGCCAGTTCGGCTGGGACGGCATTATCCGCGCCTCGGGCGTGGTCTTCTTCGCCTACATCGGCTTCGACGCCGTCTCGACCGCCGCGCAGGAATCCAAGAACCCGCAGCGCGACATGCCGATCGGCATGCTCGGCTCCCTCGCCATCTGCACGGTGCTCTACATCCTCGTGGCTTACGTGCTCACCGGCGTCGTCCCCTACGACCAGCTCAACGTCGCCCAGCCGATCGCCAAGGGTATCGACGCCATGGGCCTCCCCTGGCTCGCCCCGTTCATCAAGTTCGGCGCCATCCTCGGCCTGAGCTCGGTGATTCTGGTGCTCATGCTCGGCCAGACGCGCGTCTTCTTCTCGATGTCCAAGGACGGCCTCCTGCCGGTCTCGTTCGGCAAGGTGCACCCGAAGTTCCGTACTCCCGCCCGCATCACGCTCGTGACCGGCATGAGCATCATGGTCGCCGCCGGCCTCGCCCCGATCGGCCTTGTCGGCGAACTTTGCAGCATCGGCACCCTCTTCGCCTTCGCGCTCGTCTGCCTCGGCGTGATGGCCCTGCGCGTCATCGACCCGGGCCTGCACCGTCCCTTCCGCACGCCCTTCATCTGGGTCGTCGGTCCGGCCGGCGCCGCCGCCAGCTTCTACCTGATGCTCGCGCTCCCTAAGGACACCTGGATCCGCCTCATCGTCTGGATGGCGATCGGTCTGGTGATCTACTTCGCCTACGGCAAGCGCAACGCCGCCCGCGTCCGCGCCGAGCGTTCATAAGGTAGGTTCAGCACTGCGTGCTGACCTAGCCGTGGCCTAAGCTCGTCCGACACGCCAGGCGACTAGGTCGGCACGCAGTGCCGACCCTACCTCGATGCAGGGAACCATACCCGGTGAAGGATGAAGCAATCCGCTGAGGAATTTGGTCGATTGGTAGAACGCGCAGCAGTCCTAGGCTGGGGTCATGGACTACCGAACCAGGAAGTAACTGCCACACGCCAGACCCGATTGGGTCGACGACCGATGCGCTCTTTTCATCACGCTTTGCCACAAGCAACGCGGCGTCTCGCACTTCATCTCCAGCCACGCTTGGGCGGCATTAATCCATTCAACCGAACACCTGCGCGCCCAAAGCAAGTGGATGCCGTTGCTCCTGTTAGCCATGCCCGACCATGTGCACATGCTGGCTCGCATCCCGCGCGAAGAAGATATCGGCAAGCTCATCGGCAGATTCAAGCGCATCGTCTCCCACGAGTTACCGACCGCCTGGCAGTCGGACGCTTTCGACCACCGCATACGCGGCCACGATCAGCATCTGGCCAAGCGAGCCTACATCCTCCTGAACCCCGTCCGCGCCAAGTTGGTCGAGCGATCCGAGGACTGGCCGTTCCAGAAGTCATGGTAGGCGACCCAACATAAGGTAGGGTCAGCACTGCGTGCTGACCTAGCCGTGGCCTAAACCCATCTGACAAGGGCGACCAGGACAGCATGCAGTGCTGGCCCTACCTAGATGCAGGTGCCAGCTCCTGGCGCGTCGCGATGGGGACGTAGCCGATCTCGAGCCCCTTGGGCGGGGTCAGGACCTGCGCGGGATCGAGCGAGGCGAGTTTGCCTACGGTCGGGGGCGCGAGGTAGTCGCGATCCTTGGTCCAGGAGTGATGAAGCTTCTCGACCTTGGCCTGCAGGGCTTCGCGCTCGGCCGGCGTGAGGTCGGCATTGAGCAAAGCCGGCTGATCGGCGAAGCGATACCAATAATAGGTGACGACGCTGCCGTCGCCAAGGAAGGCTTGGAAAGGTCCGGCCTTAGGACCGGGCGACTTCCAAGAGGTCTGCGCGCCCGCAGGCGTCTCGCGCGGGTCCTGCGGCTTCTCCTTCGGGCGATCGAAGGCCATGTCCGCCAAACCGGTCGTTGCCGGCACCTCGGCGGGATTCACGACGACCCACTGCTTGTTCTTGGGGCCTTCGTTGAGGCGGAAATATTGCGGCAGCGTCACGAGCCCGGGCGCGCTGCGCGAGACGAGCTCATCGTTCCACTTGTAGCCGTAGGTCATCGGGTCCGGCGAGTGCGGCGTGGCGAAAGACTTCCAGGCGAGCGGGGTCTTCTGCTCGCGCGCCGTGTTCTGCGGATAGATGCGCCAGGTCGAACCGCCGTCCTTCTTGAAATTCTGGATGAACGCGCCGGCGGGATCGATCGCGCCAGTCGCCACAGGGCCGCCTTCGAACCAGGCCTTCACGCCGTCGTACAGCGCCCGGCGGTCATAGGACGTCAGGCGATGCAGCACGACAGTAGTGCCGTCCGCTCCGACGGGGAACGACGTCGGCGCCACGCGCGCATAAGTCACCCCCTTGTCGTCCTTGGCCTGCGCGGCCGGGACATACTGGGTCTCCATCTGGAAATGCTTGTTCGGATCCGAGCCGCGCGAGTCGAGCATCAGGCCCGCGACGGCCGGATCGCGGACGGCGGCGCGCGACCAGAAGTTCGGCGTGAAGAAGCAGACCGGCCCTTTGAAGTTCGCGGAGTTCAGGAAGAGCGTCCAGCAGTTGTCGCCGGTCGGGACGTCCTTGCCCTCGGTCTTCGTCTTGGCCTGCGCGAACGGCATCGGGAGGTAGCCATAACCGAAGAGCTCGCCGTTCGTGCCT
>CANGRI010000072.1 GCA_947456525.1 Opitutia bacterium | reverse complement strand
GCGCACGAACAGGAGGAAGAGGACGGAGAAGAAGCCGAAGGTGCCGAAGAAGGTGAAGATATCCACGATCGTCGGGCTGTAATAACCCCAGCTGGACGGCAGGTAGTCGTTGGCGAGCGAGGTGATGGTGATCACGAAGCGCTCGAACCACATGCCGACGTTGACGAAGAGGCAGATGATCCAGACGAGGGAGTGGTTCTCGCGGACCTTCTTGAACCAGAAGAGCTGCGGGGTGATCACGTTGCAGGACACCATGATCCAGTAGGCCCAGGCGTACTGGCCGAAGGCGCGGTTGACGAAGGCGAACTTCTCGAAGGAGTTGCCCGAGTAGGCAGCGATGAAGAACTCGGTGGCGTACGCGTAGCCGACCATCGTGCCGGTGGCCAAGATGATCTTACACATGTTGTCGATGTGGTACTGGTTGATGACGTCATGCAGGCGATAGATCGCGCGCAGGGGGAGCATCAGGGTCAGCACCATCGCGAAGCCGGAGAAGATGGCGCCGGCGACGAAGTAAGGGGGGAAGATGGTCGTGTGCCAGCCGGGGACGTTCGAGACGGCGAAGTCGAACGAGACGATGGTATGCACGGAAAGCACGAGGGGGGTCGAAAGGCCAGCCAGCAGCAGGTAAGCCATCTCGAAGTTGGACCACTGGCGGTTGCCGCCGCGCCAGCCCATGGCGAGCAGGCTGTAGAAAGCCTTGCGCCACCAGGTCGTCGCGCGGTCGCGGATCGCGCCGAGGTCGGGGATCATGCCCATGTACCAGAAGAGCGTGGAGACGGTGAAGTAGGTCGAGACGGCGAACACGTCCCACTCGAGCGGCGAGCGGAACTGCGGCCAGATGCCGTTCTGGTTGGGCAGCGGGAAGAGCCACCAGCCGAACCACACGCGGCCGACGTGGAAGAGCGGGAAGAGGCCGGCGCAGCAGACCGCGAAGATGGTCATGGCCTCGGCGGCGCGGTTGATGGACGTGCGCCACTTCTGGCGCAGGAGGCAGAGGATCGCGGAGATCAGCGTGCCGGCGTGGCCGATGCCGACCCAGAACACGAAGTTGACGATGGCCCAACCCCAGCCGACGGGCGAACGGAGACCCCAGGTGCCGGTGCCGGTCGAGACGAGGTAGCCGAGGCCGATGAACGTGAACGACGCGACGAAGAGCGCGACGCAGAACATCACCTTCCACCAGAGCGGGGTCTCTTCTTCGACGATGCCGCAGACCTTGTCGGTGATCCAGTGGAAGCCGCGGTTGTTGAGGATCAGCGGGGAGCGCGGAAGCTCGGCTGGGCGAACCTTGTCGAGGATCGCGGGGCGCTCGGAGGAGCTGTCGTGGGCGTGAGCCATGGGACTTATGGTCGTTTAAGGATTATTTGGCGTGATGCTCGGCGCCGTGTTCGGGCTGGGCGTGGGCTTCGCCATGGGCGGCGGAGCCGTGGGCTTCGCCGTGCGCCGCGGCGCCGTGCGATTCGCGTCCGGCCATCTCGACGCGGGAAAGCGGGACGAGATTGGCGCCGGGCATGCGGAGGTTGAGGTTGCGCAGCTTGGCCTGGTAGGTCGTGCGCGGACGGGTGTTGAGGTAGGTCAGCGCCCCGTAGGAACGGGTCGAAGCCTTCGCCTTGGCCACGCGGGACTTCGGGTCGGTGATGTCGCCGAACTCGATCGCGCCGGCCGGGCAGGCCTGCTGGCAGGCGACCTGGATGACGCCGTCGCGGACGTTGATGTCGGCCGAATTGCGGGCGCGGACCTTGGCGTGGATCTTGGCCTCCTGGATGCGCTGGACGCAATAGGTGCACTTTTCCATGACGCCGCGCATGCGCACGGAAACGTCGGGGTTCTTCTGCATCTGCGGCAGGTCGGCCGGGTCCTTGACGGTCTTCTCGGGTCCGAGCGGGCCTTCGTAGTAGTGGCCGTCGACGCGCTTGTTGAAGTCGAGGAAGTTGAAGCGACGGACCTTATACGGGCAGTTGTTCGCGCAGTAGCGGGTGCCGATGCAGCGGTTGTACGCCATGGTGTTGAGACCCTGGTCGTCGTGGACGGTGGCGTTGGCGGGGCAGACGGTCTCGCACGGGGCGGTCTCGCAATGCTGGCAGGCGACGCCCATGAAGGTGACTTGCGGATCTTCGGGGATGGCGTTGCCGGCGGCGGCGCGTCCGTCGAAGAAGTAGCGATCCAGGCGGATCCAGTGCATGTTGCGTCCCTTGAGCACCTGCTCGCGGCCGACGACCGGGATGTTGTTCTCGGACTGACAGGCGGTGACGCAGGCGTTGCAACCCGTGCAAGTATTGAGGTCGATCGACATGCCCCACTGCTGAAGAGCAGGGAATTCGGATTCGTGTCCCTTCCAGACGGCGACGTTCGGAGCTACGCCGTGATTCGGGTGCTCGTAAGCGGAATTACCGCGCGGCGTGGTGGTCGCCTTGAGGGCCGGCGACATGTTGCCGTCCTTGCCGTAAACGGCCGGGGCGTGGCCGTCGATGCCGAGCTTGGCGAAGTTCTCGTTCTTCTTCAGGTCCTCGACGTTGCCTTCGCGGACGATGTCGCGGCCTTCCATGGACCAGTGGTCCTGCATATTGCCCACGGCGACGGTATCGCCGGTGAGGGTGAGCTTGACTCCCGTACGGACGGCCGGCTCGGAGGCGCTGACGAAAGGATAGGCATCGAAGCCGTTGCCGACGTTGCGACCGGCGAGGCGCTCGGGGACGCGCATGGCGACGCGGCCGCCGACGCGACGACCGAAGCCGAGCTGCAGGCCGACGGTATGATCCGCCATGCCCGGCATGATGAAGAGGGGTCCGGTGACGGTCTTGCCGCCGAGGGTCAGCGTGGCGATGCGGCAGATGAGGCGGCCGTCGACGAGCTGGTTGATGTTACGGTTCAGCGCGCCGATCTTGTTGATGACCATCGCTTCGGGCTCGATGGCGAGCTTCGCGGCGAGTTTGGGGCTGACGAGAATGACGTTCTCCCAGACCGTCTTGGTCATGGGATCCGGAGCCTCGGCGAGCCAACCGTTGTTGGCGGACAGGCCGTCGCCGGCATGGACGCTGGGGACGAGGCGTACTTCGAGGGAGTCGGAAGAAAGGGCCGGAGCGGCGAAGGCCTTGATCTGCTCGGCGCCGACGGCAGGCTTGGCGGCGACGAAGGCGGTGCCGGCGAGGACGCCTTCGGCGAGCCAGGCGGCGAAGGCTTCGTCGGAAGCGTTCTTCGAAAGGGAATTGAAGGTCTCGCGGACGAGCGCGTGCGGATCCTTGTCGGAGCCGGCGAACGGAGCGAGGACGTCGAGTTCGGTGACCGTCGCGAAGAGCGGGTCGATCATCGGCTGCACCGGCACGTAGGTACCGTTGAGGGTACGTCCGTCGGACCAGCTCTCGAGGTAGTGGGAGGAAGCGAGGAAGGTGCCGCCGACAGCCTTCACGGCGGCGGAGGTCTCATCGAAGGAGGCACCGTGGTAACCGAGGCGGACGACGGTCTTGGCGGCCTTGATGGCGGCGCCGAAGTCAACGTCGGCCGGAGCGTCGTAAGCGGGGTTGCCGCCGAGGATGACGAGCGTATCGGCCGGCTTCGCGGCGAGAGCGGCGATCGTCAGCGAAGCAGGAGCCGGAGCGGCGACGTACTTCACGGCGGCGCCGAGGGCCTGGTTGGCGAGATAGACGGCGCGCTGGGCGTCGGCGGAGAGATGGTCGCCCGCGACGATGAGGGCTTCGCCCTTGGCCTTGACGAGGTCGGCGACGCACTCGGTCACCCACTTGGCGTCGACGTTGATGCCGGAGACCTTGCCCTTGAGGGAGGAAGCGGCGGAACCGCCGGTCTGCGCGAGGACTTCGGCGGCGAAGAGGATCGCGAGGCCGGAGATGTGCGAGGAGGAGGCGCGGAGACGATGGTCGGCGGCGGCGCCGGTGAGCGTGAAGGTGGATTCGACGACGTAGAGACGCGTCATCTTCTCGGCTTCTTCCGCGGTGTCGGCGCGACGGGCGGAGGAATAGGCGCGGGTGTCTTCGACGGTCTCGTCGTGCGCGCCGAGGAAGTCGCGGTCGAGGCTGAGCACGCGGCGGGCCTTGGCGTAATCAGGCAGGGCGCGGGCGCCGAGGACGGCGTCGGCGTGATTCTGGGCGACCGGGGTGTACTCGATCCAGCGGGCGCTCGGGTAGGCGGCCTTGAGGCCGGCGACGAGACGGGCGCGCGTGGGGGAAGTGGACGGACGGGCGAGGAAGGCGAGGCCGGCGCCGCCGTTCGCCTTGGCGGCGGAAGCGAGGCCACGGACGAACGAACGGGCGGCGGCGACGGAGAGTACGGACCCGTCGGCGGCGACGGAAGCCTGCGCGCGGTCCGGATCGTACATGTCGAGCACGCTGGCCTGGGCGAACTTCGAGGAAGCACCGCCGTTGGCGCGGTGGCTCGGATTACCTTCGATCTTGGTCGGGCGATGCTGATGCGTCTCGACGAGGATCGGCTGGTTGGCGAACTCGCCGGGGAAAGAGGAGGCGTAGTAGGTCGCGACGCCGGGAATCGTGTTCTCGGGCTGCTTGGCGTACGGAAGCGTGTGGTTGCGGGGCTCGCGGCAACCGGCGAGGCCGAGTCCGGCGAGGCCGAACGAGGCGCCCATGAGCATCAGGAACTCGCGGCGCTCGACGTTGGAGATGGCGGAGGCGCCTTCGACGAACTCACGTTCGGCGCGGGTGCGGAACTCGGGCGACTTGTTGCGCTCGTCGAGGCTGCGCCAGTAAGAGGGACCGGTCGGCTCGCCGGCCTGGGCCGCGGGGTGTTCAAAGACTTTCTTGCTCATCGGAAAAGGTGTGGAGGATTAGCGGTGGCAGCCCGAGCAGCTCTGGGGCGGATTGACCTTCCAGTCGTGGACGAACTTGGAACCCTGCTCGATCTGGGCGGCGGGAGTCGCGGCGTGGTAAGCGAGGTCCGTGATCTTGTCGACCGGGCGGAGCGCCTTCTCGGGGTTGCGGTGGCAATCGAGACAGAAGAGCATATTGAGGGACTTCTGCTGGCCGACGACGGCCTGCTGGTCGATGCGACCGTGACACTCGACGCAGCTGACGCCGCGGTTCACGTGCACGGAATGGTTGAAGTAAACGTAGTCGGGGACCTTGTGGACCTTGACCCAGCGGATCGCTTCGCCGGTCTCGACGCTCTTCTTGACGAGCGCCAGCGCAGGACTGTCGGTCTTCACCTGGCTATGGCAGTTCCAGCAGGTGTTGGTCGTCGGGACGTTCGAGTGTCCGGACTTCTCGACGAAGTTGTGGCAATAACGGCAATCGAGACCCAGGACGGAGTCAGGACCCGCGTGGAAGGAGTGATCGAAGGCGACCGGCTGATCGGGCGTGTATCCGACGTTCAGATACTTGTTGGTCGCGTACTCGTTGATCGCGGCCGCGACGACCACGCCCGTGATGAGCAGGCAGACGATGATCTGGAACGGGGCGGCGTTGACGGCCCGGGAGAAGAAGTTGCCACGGGGTGCCGGGCGGTTGAGGAATTCGAGGAGCTTGCGCATCGCGTTCAGACGAATGGATTGGCGGGTTTTTTGACCGAAGAAGCACGAAAGGCAGACCCCCTTCGCAACCCAAATTTAAGGGGTTTTAGTCGCTTTTCGGGGGTAGCCTGTGAGTTTTTAGCCTAAGAGCCTGTGAATTGGGTGTAAATTAAGGATATAAAACACTGATAACCAATGTCTTAAGATTTTAAGAGCGAATAGCGTCCTTTAAACCCTCCCCTGCCCAGCATTGAGCAGTTTCCAAACTATTAGGCCGGCGAAGGGAAAGCCCCAGAGGGACTAATCCATTCGCCGGCCTAAGGTTCGGACGCTCAGTCTTAGCGGTTCAGGGACTTCGCGGCGCTCTGGACGAGGTCGACGAAGCTCTTGGCCTCCAGGGAGGCGCCACCGATGAGGCCACCGTCGATGTCGTGCTCGGCGAGCAGCGCGTCGGCGTTGTCGGGCTTCATCGATCCGCCGTAGAGGATACGGACGCGGCCGGCGGTCTCGGCGCCGAACTGGGAGACGAGCAGCGAGCGGATGTAAGCGTGCACTTCCTGGGCCATGGCCGGGGTCGCGGTCTTGCCGGTGCCGATCGCCCAGACGGGCTCGTAGGCGATGATGACCTGTTCGGCCTTGCCTGCGGGGACGCCGGCGAGACCCAGCTCGACCTGACGCTTCACCACGGCGTTCGTGGTGCCGGCTTCGCGCTCGGAGAGCAGCTCGCCGACGCAGAGGATAGGCTTGAGGGACGCGGCCAAGGCGGCGTTGACCTTGCGGTTGATGAAGGCGTCGTCTTCGCCGAAGAGGCTACGGCGCTCGCTGTGGCCGAGGATCACGTGCGTGACGTGCAGGTCGCGCAGCATGGCAGCCGACACTTCGCCCGTGAAGGCGCCGTTGGCCTTGTCATGCATGTTCTGGGCGCCCACGGAAAGGTGGGTGCCTTCGGCGGCGGCGCTGACCGCGGAGAGCGCGGTGAAGGGCGGGCAGAGGACCACCTGGACGGCGGACTCGATGCCGACGGCGGCGGCGATGGCCTTGACGAGGTCGGTGCCTTCGGTGGCCGTCTTGTTCATCTTCCAGTTACCGGCGATGAGAGGAGTGCGTTTGGACATGGGAGTGGTTTGAGGGCTTGTTTATGTAGGTCCCGCGAGGTTCAGGCCGAAAGGGCCGCGACGCCGGGAAGCACCTTGCCTTCGAGGTACTCGAGGGAGGCGCCGCCGCCGGTGGAGCAGTGGGAGACCTTGGTATCGACGCCGAACTTCTTCGCCGCCGTGGCGGTGTCGCCGCCGCCGACGATGGTGATCGCACCGCGTTCCGTGGCCTTGGCCACCGCGGCCGCCATGGCCTTGGAGCCGACGGCGAACTTCTCGAATTCAAAGACGCCGCAAGGACCGTTCCAGACCACCGTGCCGGCGCGGCCGATGGCGGCCTCGTACAGCTTGATGGACTCGGGACCGCAATCCATACCTTCCCAGCCGGCCGGGATGCCGGACTGCATGGTCGCAGGCTGGGTGTTGGAATCGGGGGAGAACTTGTCGCCGCAGACGAAGTCGACCGGGAGGGTGACCTTCACGCCGCGGGCCTTGGCCTTGTCGAGCAGCTCCTGGACGATCTTCGCGCCTTCGGCGTCGTACAGGGAATTGCCGATCTGCATGCCGTCGCAGACCTTGCGGAAGGTGTAGGCCATGCCGCCGCCGATGATGATTTCGTCGGCCTTCTCGATGAGGTTGCGGATGAGGGGGATCTTGTCGGCGATCTTGGCGCCGCCGAGGATGGCGAGGAGCGGGCGCTTCGGGTTATTGAGCACGGTGTCGAAGGCCTTGAGCTCGGCTTCGAGGAGGAAACCGGCGGCCTTGCGGGAGAGATTCACGCCGACCATCGAGGAGTGGGCGCGGTGCGCGGTGCCGAAGGCGTCGTTCACGTAGACGTCGCCCAGACGCGAGAGAGAGGCCCTGAATTCGGCCACTTTAGCGGGGTCGGCCTTCTGGCTGGTGCCGTCTTCGAGCTTCACCTTGCCCTCTTCCTCGATGTGGAAACGGAGGTTTTCAAGGAGCAGGATCTCGCCCGGCTGGAGGGCCTTGGCCGCGGCTTCGGCTTCGGCGCCCACGCAGTCGGCGACGAACTTGACCGGCTTGCCGAGGAGCTTCTCGAGCTCGGCGGCGACGGGGCGGAGGGAGAACTTCTCGACGACCTTGCCGTCCGGACGGCCGAGGTGGGACATCAGCACCAGGGAGGCGCCGCCATCGAGCAGGAACTTGATCGTCGGCAGGGCCGCGGCGATACGCTGGGTATTCGTGATGGCGCCGGTCTTCTTGTCCTGGGGGACGTTGAAGTCGACACGGACGAGGACACGCTGGCCCTTGACGGAGCCGAGTTCGCGGAGGGTAGGAGCAGGCATGGTGGT
>CANGRI010000071.1 GCA_947456525.1 Opitutia bacterium | reverse complement strand
TCCACCAGGCCAACCAGGATCCGGCCGGCGTGCAGCTCTGCACGCTGAAGTCGATCAAGACGGGCGCCTGCCCCGAAGACTGCGCCTATTGCCCGCAGTCCATCCACAACCAGACCGGCCTCGAGAGCGAAGCCCTCATGGAGACCCAGGCGATCCTCGCCGACGCCCGTAAGGCCAAGGCCGGCGGCGCGACCCGCTTCTGCATGGGCGCCGCCTGGCGCCGTGTGAACGACGGCAAGCAGTTCGACAGCGTCCTGAACACCGTCTCCGGCGTGAAGGAGCTCGGCCTCGAAGTCTGCTGCACCCTCGGGATGGTCAGCGAAGCCCAAGCCTCCCGCCTCAAGCAGGCCGGTTGCGACGTCTATAACCACAACCTCGACACCTCCCGCGAGCACTACTCGAAGATCATCACGACCCGCACCTACGACGACCGTCTCCAGACGCTCTCGAACGTCCGTAAGGCCGGCCTCGAGGTCTGCTCCGGCGGCATCATCGGCATGGGTGAGACGGTCGACGATCGTCTCAAGATGCTCGTCGAGCTCGCGCAGCTCGACCCTCAGCCGGACTCCGTGCCGATCAACGCCCTGGTCGCCGTCGAAGGCACGCCCCTCGCAGGCCGTGAGTTCGTCGACACGATCGAGTTCGTCCGCACGATCGCCGTCGCCCGCATCCTGATGCCGAAGGCGATGGTCCGCCTCTCCGCCGGTCGCGCCAACATGAACGACGAGACGCAGGCCCTCTGCTACCTCGCCGGCGCCAACTCGATCTTCCTCGGCGAGAAGCTCCTCACGACCGGCAATCCCGACATCGAAGAAGACATGACCCTGATGAAGCGCCTCGGCCTCCACCCGATGCACCCGGACGAGGCCCGTCGCATCCATCGCGGCGAGATCGCCCCGGCCTCCGCCAAGCCGGCCGAATGGCCGAGCGTCGCCGAGTTCGCCGCCGCCAACGCGGTCGAAGATTCCTGCGGTTCCGGCGGTTGCGGCTGCAAGTAACATGGCCGTCGTCTTCGTCACCGGCAGCGACACCGGCGTGGGCAAGACCCACGTCGCCGGCCTGCTCGCGCGTCGTCTCTCCCGCGACGGCTTCACGCAGGCCATCAAGCCGGTGGAGTCGGGCGCGGGTGCCGGTCGTCCGGCCGACGCCAAGAAGGCCGCGGGCAAGTGGGCCGAGGCCCACACGTTGATCTCCCTGCCGGCCCCGATCGCCCCGCTCGCCGCGGCGAAGAAGGCCCGCAAGCCGCTCGACCTCGCGCTGCTGCTTAAGCTCTACAAGGCCGTCCCGCACGCACCCTGCCGCGTCGTCGAGGGCGCCGGCGGCGTGGCCGTGCCGATCGACCCGAAGGGCAAGGACTGGGCTGACTTCGCCGCGGCGATCAAGCCGACCGTCGCCATCGTGGTCGTGGAAGACCGCCTCGGCGCGATCAACCAGGCGCGTCTCTCGATCGCCTACCTGCGTCGCCGTTACGACGGCCCCATCGGCGTCTGGCTCAACGCCATCAAGAAACCTTCGAAGGAAGTCGCCGCCGCCAATCGCGCCGGGCTGGCCGAATCCTGGATCCCTCTGCTCGGCGAATCCGGCCGCGGAGAGAAGTCCGCCCGCTTCCACTTCCTGCCGCGATGAACGCGGCTCTGCTGCAGCGCCTACGTCAGTCTCTCGCCCAGCGCGAAGGGTCTTCGTTGCGCCGTAAGCTGACCGCCCGCGCCGCGGCCGATACTCGCGTCAATCTGGCCGATAACGATTACCTTGGTCTCTGCCGTGATGCGGCGGTGGTCGCCGCCGGCGTGGCCGCGCTTCACGAATGGGGAGCCTCTTCCTCCGCTTCGCCACTTGTTACGGGCTATACCGAAATCCATCAGAAGCTCGAGCAGGCCCTCGCCGCCTGGCAGGGGTATGAGCATGGGCTGGTGATGAACACCGGCTTCGCCGCGAACTCCGCGGTTCTCGGCGGCCTGCCCAAGAAGGGTGACCTGATCCTGGCCGACCGACTCGTCCACGCCAGCATGCTCGATGGCATCATGGCCTCGGGCGCCCGCCTGCGTCGCTTCGCCCATAACGACCTCGATGCGCTCGAGCTGATGCTCCACGAGGAGCCTGCCTTGGATGGCGTGATCTTCGTCGTCACGGAGAGCGTCTACTCGATGGACGGCGACAGCCCCGACCTGAAGCGCCTGGCCTCGCTGCGGAAGCGTTTCGGTTTCTGCTGGGTATTGGATGAAGCCCACGCCACGGGCTGGTACGGCTCTACGGGTTCCGGCCTGCAGGAAGCCCAGGGCGCTTTCGCTGCCGCGGACATCGTGGTCGGGACGCTCGGCAAGGGCCTTGGTTCGCAGGGCGCCTACGTCCTCTCGCATGCGCCGGAAGTCCGCGACGCCCTGATCAACTTCGCCGGCGAGTTCGTCTATTCGACCTATCTCGCCCCTTCTTGCGCCGCCGCCGCCCTCGCCGCGGTCGAGCGCGTGCAGGCGATGTCGGCGGAGCGCGCCGAGCTCCATGCTTTGTCGCACGCCTGGCGCGACGGCCTCGTCGAAGCCGGCTTCGCCGTGCCTTCGGGCGACTCGCCGATCATCCCGCTCATCCTGGGCGATTCCGACGTCACTTTGAAATACGCTACCGCGCTCCGTGCCGCCGGCTTCATGGTCTCGGCCATCCGCCCGCCGACGGTGCCCGTGCGCACCGGTCGTATCCGCATCTCGCTCCGCCGAGGTCTTTCTCCCGCCGTGCTTTCCTCCTTTATCTCCGCCTTGAAGGCCGTCACCGCATGAAGATCGGCTGGATCGGCGGATGGGGTGTCTCGCTCGAGGAGATGAAGGCCATCGCCTTGGCTCATGCGCCGGACGCCGAGCACCTGATCTACCCGCCCGTTGTGGGCGCGGCGGAGAACCTTGCCGGCTGCGACGCCGTCATCGCCTGGTCGCTCGGCGCGCACCTCGTGCTCGAGGCCGGCGCCCGTGGCGTGCAGTTCCCGGCCAAGGTGCTGCTCTTCGCCCCGTTCACGTCGTTCTGCTCCGAGCACGGCAAGTGCGGGAAGCATTCCGAGACCCAGGTGAAGTGGCTCCGCCGTTGGATCGATACCGACGCTCCGGCGGCCCTGGCCGATTTCCGCAAGCGTGCCGGGCTGGCCCCGATGGTCGGCGACGCGTTGCCTTATGAGAAGGAATACCTCCAGGCCGGCTTGGACCTCCTCGCTCAGCCCGCAGGCATCTCACTCATCACCTTCGGTCGCCAAGGGCTTAATCCCGGCTGGGAAGCCTATGTCGGCGACCAGGACACGCTCCTGAATCCCGAGGGCGTTTGCCAAGCCATCGTAGGTTGTCATATTGGTGAGGGACTCGGGCACGACCTGCGCGAGTTCCTCGCCCCCTGACCCCATGCGTTTCGACGAACGAGCCGAGAGCTACGACGCGCATGCCGCGCCGCAGAAGCGCTTCGCCGAAGCGCTGGCCGCTTTCGCGCCGTTCCGTCGCGGCGCCCGAGTCACCGAACTCGGCGCCGGCACGGGCTTCCTGACGTCCGCCTTGCTCGCGCAGGGCGTCAACGTGGACGCCACCGATGCTTCCCCGGCGATGGTGGAACTGGGCCGACAGGCCGTCCCCGCCGCCAACTGGTCTGTGCATAATGCGTTCGGTCCGATCGAGAAAGCCCACGCGCTCGCCTCGACCGGCCTCCTGCATTGGGCCGCCGATCCGGCCGCAGTGCTTCGTCACTGGCGGGCCGCTTTGCCGGAAGGCGGCCGGCTGCTGCTCGGCGTCCCGTGCGACCCTTGCCTGAACGAACTCCGCGATCTCGTCGGCGAAGGCCCCGTGCGCTGGCGCGACGAAGCCCAGTGGCTCGCCTTGCTCAAAGGAGCGAAGTTCGAGGTCCATGCGCACGGCGTGCTCGAGTCCGAAGAGATCTACCCGAGCGCCCTGGATTTTCTCCGGCACTTGCATCGTAGCGGCGTGACCGGTGATCCCCGTTTCTCGCCCACCGAGCTCAAGTCGCTCCTCCGCGACTACGATCGCCTCAACGCCCGCCCCGACGGCGTCGTCGCCACGTGGGCTTGGTTGTTGGTGGATGCGACGGCACGCTGAGGCGTGCGCGTCATTTGACCGGTTGAATCGTTGGCCAGTTGGCCGGGGATGCATCGGGTAGGGCCAACCATCCTTGGTTGGCCGCGGCCGAGCAGGGACGCTCGGCCCTACCCAAGGCAGAGGCATGAACTCAAAGGGAGACCGGAAACCGGGAAGGGTGCTGCGGGCATGTCATTAATTCAGGTGACGGGTGACGGCCACCAGGGCATCGGCCCCTCAGGAGTCGGCTTTTTAGCCTTCGGCCATCGGCTTCGGGTTCCCGCGGCTGGACGCGACGCCGTCGCGTCCCTACCCAGCGGCCGAGCAGGGATGCTCGGCCCTACCCGATGCACTATGTCGTGACGCGGTCCCGACCCTACCTACTATTCAAAGCTGAATTCTCCGTCCGTGGTTTCGGCGGGAGGAGGGTCGCCGGCGAGGATGGTGCGGACGAAGAGATCGCGGTGCTCGGCGCAGGGACCGTGCGCGCGCAGGGCTTCGACGTGCTCAGGCGTGCCGTAGCCTTTGTGCGTGGCGAAACCGTATTGCGGATAACGGGTGTCCATCGCGACGAGCATCCGGTCGCGTTCGACCTTGGCCACGATCGAGGCGAGCGCGATGGCAAGGCTCTTGCCGTCGCCACCTTTGACCGATTCATGCGCCCAGGCGAACGGGCGCAGCGGGAGGCCGTCGACGAGCACGAGGAAGGTGCGTGCGTCGGTGCGGCCGAAGAGTTCGCCTTCGGTGCCGGCGGCGGCGAAGAGGGGAGCCATGTGGCCCACGGCCAGCTTGGCGATGCAGCGGGCCATCGCGAGACGCGTGGCCCCGAGGATGTTGTGCGCCGAGATCTCCATCACCGAGCCCGCGGCCCAGGCGGTCTTCAATTTACCTTCGGCTTCCATCTTCGCGATGGCTTCGCGCAGCTCCGCCCGCTTCTCGGCCGTCAGCTTCTTGGAGTCATTCGCGCCGGAGAGCTTCCGCAGCCAGGCGGGTTCGCCGTAGAAGCCGGCGTCGAGCAGCACCGCGGCGGCGATTACCGGGCCGCAGAGCGAACCGCGGCCGGCCTCATCCACGCCCGCGATGCCCGGACGGTCGGCACCTTTCTTGCGGTCGAATGACGCCAGCGAGGCCACGGCTTACTCCGCTTTCTTGCGGCGGACGAACGGTTTGGATTCCGGCGGCTCGAGCCCACGGACCTCGTAGGCGGTCTTGAAGTGCAGCTTGGCAAAGTTGACGAGGATCGCCGGGCCGAGGCGGCCGACGAGTTCGATGCCGGCGTTCTTGGCCTCGGAGCCGGAGCCCTTGGGCAGCTGGACGCCGCCGTCCTGGGACAGGCGGTCGATCTCGCGGACGAAGGCCGCGCGGGCGACGATGGAGGCGGCCGCGACGACGGGGTCGGATTCGGCTTTGGTGCGCATGCGGAGGTCGAACTCGACGCCTTTACGGGCGAGTTCCTTCTGGACGAGCGGTTCTTCGGAGAATTGGTCGAGCAGGCCCCACTTCGGGCGGCGCTGGTGCTGCAGCTCGAAATCCTTGAGGGCTTCCTCGCAGGAGGTCGCGTGCATCCAGCCCAGCAGGCGGTTGAGGTTCTTGCCGAAGCGCGAGTGGAGCTCGTTGTACTTCGCCATGCGCATGAAGGTCGTCTTCACCGCTACCCCGGGGGTGGAGCGGATGACGCGGTCGAGCTCGGCGATCTTCGTGTCGGTGAGCTTCTTGGAATCCTTGATGCCGAGTTCGATCCACTCGCGGGTCATCTCGCCCGTCGCGATGACGCAGGCCGAGACCACCGGGCCGAAGAGGTCGCCCTTGCCGGACTCGTCGAGGCCCGCGTGTTCTTCGAACCATTCCGGGTTGTTCTCGGCTTCGTAGCCCAGGACCGCCTGGCCGGTGACGTCGGGCTCGAGGGTGAATTTCACGAAGTCTTCGGTGCCCTTGCCCGAGATGACGCACTTGCCGGACTTATAATGGACGATGTTCAGGTTCTCGCCCTTGAAGGCGAAGGCCGAGTGGTCGACCGGAAAGGAGACCCAGCCCTTGGCGACGAGGATCGCGCGGAGCTTCGCGGCCTGGGCCGCATCGAGCTTCAGCGTGTGCATCGCCACTTTCTTCGGCTCGTCGTCGGAGTCCTGCTTTGCCTTTCGTGCCATGAGTCCCAAGGTCTACCCGAGTTGGCCTCCGAATCCAGCCCCATCCATGCCCGCCGCGAAACCCGCCCGTAATGCCAGCATCCCCGCGATGCGCCGGGCGCTTTTGGCTTGGTTCGGGCGTAACCGCCGCCCGATGCCGTGGCGGGAAGAGGTCTCGGCTTACCGTACGGTGGTCTCGGAGCTGATGTGTCAGCAGACCCAGATCGCCACCGCGATCCCGTACTTCGAGCGGTGGACCGCCAAGTGGCCGGACTTCAAGGACCTCGCCCGGGCGGAAGAGGCGGAGGTCCTCGCGCTCTGGGCCGGCCTGGGGTATTATTCCCGAGCCCGTAATCTCCTGAACCTCGCCAAGCAGGTCGCCGCGCTCAAGCAGCCGCCGCGGACCGCCGCCGAGTGGCGTGAGTTCAAGGGCGTCGGGCCGTACACTGCCGCCGCCATCGCCAGCATCGCCTTCGCCGAGCCCGTCGCGGTCGTCGACGGCAACGTCGTGCGCGTGCTCGCGCGGCTCGACGGCGTGCGGGCCAAGCTGCGCGACGCCTCGTCCGCCGCGAAGCTGTTCGCCCCGCGGGCCGACGAACTCGTGGACCCGAAGCAGCCCGGCGATTTCAACCAGGCGATGATGGAGCTCGGCGCCACCGTGTGCCGCAAGGGCGTGCCGGATTGCGCGAAGTGCCCGCTGGCGGAATGGTGCGAGGCGAAGCAGGACGGCGATGCCCAGTCCTTGCCGCGCTTCGTCGCCAAGGAGCGCAAGGAAGCCGTCGTCGAACGCGCGCTCGTCGCCCGCGAGGGGAAGATCCTGCTGCGCCGTAATCCGCACGACGCCAAGCGTCTCGCCGGCATGGCCGAGATCCCCGTGCTGGCCTCGCTCGGAGTCGAGCCGGCGGGTGAACCCGCGCTCGTGCGGAGTCGCACCATCGGCACCGTGACTTACGAAGAGAAACTCCACGCCCTCGAGCCCAAGCCGGCGGACCTCCGGCGCTGGGCGAAGGATGGCGAGCTCGAGTGGGTCGCCGCGCAGGAGCTCGACGGGGCCGCGTTGAGCGGTCCGCACCGGCGCTGGCTCGGCGAGTGGCTTAGTCGAGACGGTCGGACAGCGCGCGGCAGACGGCCTTGAGGGCGGCCACGCGGGCGTAGCGCTTGTCGTCGCCTGACACCACCACCCACGGGGCGTGGGGCGTGTCCGTGCGGGCGATCATGTCCTCCGCCGCGCGCAGGTTATCGTCCCACTTCTTGCGGTTGCGATAGTCCTCCGACGTCATCTTGTGGCGCTTGTGGGGGGAGAGCTCGCGCGCCTTGAAGCGACGGAGCTGCTCTTCTTTGGAGATGTTGATCCAGAGTTTCAGCACCACCATGCCGGCTTCGGCGAGGCGCGCCTCGAAGTCGTTGATCTCCGCGTAGGCCCGGGCCCACTCGGCGTCCTTGGCGAAATGTTCGACCCGTTCGACCATCACGCGACCGAACCACGAGCGGTCGAAGACCGCGAGATGGCCCGGGGCGGGCACCTTGTTCCAGAAGCGCCAGAGATAGTGGCGGGCCTTTTCTTCCGGCGTCGGCGCCGGGGTGGGGAAGACCTGGTAGTGGGCCGCGTCGAGCATGCCGCAGAGGCGGCGGATCGCTCCGCCCTTGCCGGCGGCGTCGGGGCCTTCGAGCACCACGACCGTGGCGACGCCTTTCTGCGCGGCGAGGCGGGTCAGGCGGCCCAGGCGGGCCTGGAGCTTGGCCATCTGCTGGCTGTAGCCCTTCTTGTCCAAGGTCGGATGAGCCGT
>CANGRI010000070.1 GCA_947456525.1 Opitutia bacterium | reverse complement strand
CCGCCTGCTGAACGACACCGACTCCCTGCCCAACGGCAAGATCGAGCAGGTCCGCCGCAATTGCGCCGCCGAAGGCATGGAGTTCGAGTACGCCTTCCTCCTCGACGCCCTCATAGAGGAACAGGAGCAGAACATCACGATCGACACCACGCGCATCTTCTTCCGCACCACCCAGCGCGCCTACGCGATCATCGACGCCCCCGGCCATAAGGAGTTCCTCAAGAACATGGTGACCGGCGCCGCCAGCGCCTCCGCCGCGCTGCTGCTCATCGACGCCAAGGAAGGCGTCATGGACCAGTCCCGCCGCCACGCGTTCCTGCTCTCCCTCCTGGGCGTGAAGCAGCTCGTCGTGCTGGTGAACAAGATGGACCTCGTCGACCATTCCGAGTCCACGTACCAGAAGATCGTCGCCGAATACTCGGCCTTCCTGAAGACCCTCGGACTCACCGCCGTCCACTTCATCCCGATCGCCGCCAAGCACGGCGAGAACGTCGTCCAGCGCGCCGCCAAGATGCCTTGGTGGAAGGGCCCGACGGTCACCGAAGCCCTCGACGCCTTCGCGCACGAGGACGACCTCACCGGCCTGCCGCTGCGCCTGCCGGTCTCCGACATCTACCGTTTCGACCATCGCCGCATCATCGCCGGCCGCGTCGAAGCCGGCGCCATCCGCCCGGGTGACGAGCTCATCTTCCAGCCCGGCGGTCGCCGCAGCACGGTGCGCACGTTCGAAGACTGGCCGGGTCCTGACTCCCGCACGGTCGTCGGCACGGGCGGCTCCGCCAGCGTGACGCTCTCCGAGCAGATCTTCGTGGAACGCGGCCAGGTCGCGGCCCACCCGAACAACCAGCCCCGCGTCGGCCGCGAATTCCGCGCCCGCATCTTCTGGCTCGGCAAGGAACCCCTCGTCCAGAAAAAGACCTACCGCCTGCGCCTGCTCACCCAGAACGTCGACGCGGTCATCGCCAAGATCGTCAAGGTGACCGACGCCTCCACGCTCGAATCGAAGGAAGCCGACAGCGTGCCCCGCGATTCGATCTGCGAAGTGATCGTGCGCGCCACGCGCAACATCGCCTTCGACCTCCATCACGAGTGCCCGATCACCGGTCGCTTCGCCCTCGAAGAAGGCGGCCGCATCCATGGCGGCGGCATCATCCTCGACGCCGTCACGAAATCCGAGGCGCCTTCCGGCAAGGTCACCGCCTCCGAACGCGGCGCCCGCGCCGGCCACCCGCCGGCGGTCATCTGGTTCACGGGCCTCTCCGGCTCGGGCAAGTCGACCATCGCCGAAGCCGTCGAGCGTCGTCTCTTCGACGCCGGCCGTAACGTCATCCGCGTGGATGGCGACGACCTCCGTGTCTCGCTCAACCGCGACCTGGGCTTCTCGGCCGCCGATCGCGCCGAAAGCGTCCGTCGCGCCTCCGCCGTCGCCGGCCTCTTCGCCGGCACGGGCCACATCACCCTCGTCACCCTCATCGCCCCGTTGGCCGCCGACCGCGCCAAGGCCCGCGCCGCCCTCGCGAACCACGCGTTCCTCGAGGTCTTCGTCGACGCCCCGCTGGCCGTCTGCGAATCACGCGACGTCAAGGGACTCTACGCCAAGGCTCGCCGCGGCGAGATCGCCGAGTTCACCGGCATCTCCTCCCCGTACGAAGCCCCGGAAGCTCCGGAGGTCCACATCAAGACCGACAAGACCTCCCAGGAAGAAGCCGTCGACCTCGTCCTTGGCGCGATCGACAAGGTCCTCCAGGGCAAGGGCGAGGATTGGGAAGTTTGAGCTAACAAGGTAGTCGCGGTTAGCGGCTAGCGGTTGGCGGCTCAGAAACAACAGGCGGCAGGGATCAAACCTTGTCGCCTGTTCTGTTTTCATCCGTCAAAGGCCCCAACCGCTATCCGCCAACCGCCTACCACCATCACCTCCTTCGCTACCCCCTTGCCCACATGCCCACTTGTCCCCTCAATGGGCCCCATGCGCCTCCCCACCGCCCTCCTGCTCCTCCTGTGCCTCAGCGGCCTGGCGGCCGAACCTCGTAAGAACGTGCTCCTGCTCGTCTCCGACGATTGCCGCGCCGGGATGGGCACCTACGGCGGCCCCGGGATCACGCCCAACATCGACGCTCTCGCCCGCGAAGGCATCCGCTTCGACCGCACCTACTGCCAATACGCCCTCTGCAACCCGAGCCGCACATCCTTCCTCACCGGCCTCCGCCCCGACGTCACGCGCGTCTACGACAACGCGACGGAGTTCCGCAAAGTCGTCCCCGACATCGTGACGATGCCGGAGATGTTCAAGAACAACGGCTACTCGGTCGCCCGCATCGGCAAGCTTTACCATTACGGTGTGCCGAAGGAGATCGGCACGAACGGCCTCGATGACCCGCAGTCTTGGGGCAAGGTCTGGAATCCGCGCGGCCGTGACTGCGACGACGAGGACAAGATCTTCTCGATCGGCGTCGGCGCCGGCACCTCGGCCGACAAGGCCAAGGGCAAGATGGGACAAGTGCTCGTCGGAACGGGCAACTACGGGGGCACGCTCAGCTGGCTCGCCGCCGATGGCGAAGATTCCGAGCAGACCGACGGCAAGATCGCCGCACAGGCCATCAGCTTCCTGCAGGAGAAGCGCGCCACGCCGTTCTTCCTGGCCGTGGGCTTCTTCCGTCCCCACACGCCTTACGTCTCCCCCAAGAAGTATTTCGAACTCTACCCCAAGGACAAGGTGGAGCTCGTCCCCGACCCCACCGCCGACCGCGCTTCCAAGCCTCAGGTCGCCCTTTCCAATACGTCGGTCGCCAACTACGGCATGAGCGAGGATACGCAGCGTACGGCCAAGCAGGCCTACCTGGCGTCGATGAGTTTCATGGACGCCCAGTTCGGGCTCGTCCTCGCGGAACTCAAGAAGCAAGGCCTCGATAAGAACACCCTCGTCATCTTCATCAGCGACCACGGCTACAACCTCGGCGAACACGGCCTCTGGCAGAAGCGCTCGCTCTACGAGGATTCCGCCCGCGTGCCGTTCATCATCCGCGACCCGGACAACAAGATCGTCGGCCGGAACTCGTCACGCGTGACCGAACTGCTCGACCTCTACCCGACCGTCGCCGACCTCTGCGGCCTGCAGGCCGACAAGCGCGTCCAGGGCAAGAGCCTCCGTCCCCTCCTCGAAGCCCCCGACCGCCCCTGGGCCAACGTCGCCTACACCCAGGTGGACTTCGGAGCAGCCAATCAAGATGCCACCTTCGCCGGCGGCAAACAGAAGAAAGCTCCCGCCCGTAAGGTGGGTCGCTCGGTACGTAACGAGCGTTTCCGCTATACGGAGTGGAACGATGGCGCCGCAGGCATCGAACTTTACGACCACGAGAAAGACCCCAAGGAAATGACCAACCTCGCGAAAGATCCGGCCTACGCCCAGATCGCGACCGAGCTGAAGGCGACCTTGGCCAAGGGGACGAACTGAGAGGGCTGAATGAGGTAGGGACAGCACCACGTGCTGTCCTAGGCATCCAAGGCAGGGTCGGGACCGCGTCACGGCAGAGGACAATGAGGACAGCACGTGGTGCTGTCCCTACCTCGTTACTTCCGCCCTACCCTTTACTTCCCTCCGCTAACGGATACCTTGCGGGGATGAAAGTCCTGCACATCGACGCTTCCCCGCGCACGGTACGCTCGGTGACCCGGAAACTTTCCGCGGGCTTCATCCAGAACCTGCGCCTGCGCTTCCCCGGCCTGCAGGTCACGCACCGGGACGTCGGCCACCACCCGCCACCCTTCATCTCCGACGCCTGGGTGGGCGCGGCCTTCGCCCCGGCCGACCACGACGACCCTTCGATGAAAGGCGTCCTGCATCACTCCGACGCCCTCACGGCGGAACTCATCGGCTGCGACACACTGGTCATCGCTTCACCGATGCATAACTTCTCCATCCCAGCCACGCTCAAGGCTTGGATCGACCAGGTGGTGCGGACCGACATGACCTTCAAGGTGACCGAGGAAGGCGTCGTGCCGCTCGTCAAAGGCAAGAAGGCGCTCATCGTCACTTCCCGCGGCGGCTTCGTCGCCGGGACGGACTACGATTTCCAGGAACCGTATCTGCGCAAGATCCTCGGATTCATCGGCATCACCGACGTCACGTTCGTCCACGCCGAAGGCGTCAACAGCGGCGAGAAGGAACGCGAGGCCGCCATGGTCCAAGCCTCCGCCAAGCTCATCGAGCTGGCGAAGGGTTGGTAGATGCACGCCGTTGATCCGTTGAATAGTTGAATCGTTGGCCGGAAGAGAGGCATCGCCGCTCATTCTGCACTTATCGATTCAACCATTCAACAATCCAACCGGTCAGGCGTACTTCAGCTCGACCTTCTTACCGGTACGGATCGACTCATAGATGCCGTCGATGATGACCATGTCGCGACGGCCGAGCTCTCCGGAGCAAGTGAGGGGCTGGCCATCGCGGAAGGCGGCGGCGACGCCGTCCATGTGACGCTGCTGCTGGCGGAAGACACCGAAATCTAGCTTCCCCTTGGCGGACGTCCAGATGTTGAGCTTGCGGTAGCTGAAGACGGGCTTCTCACCCTTGAACCAGCCCTTCTCGGCTTCGGCATAGAACTCGGCACGGTTGGCATCATAACCCGTCCAGACATCGGCCACGGCGCCATTGGCGAACTCCAGGCGGAACTCCATGGCCTGTTCGACCTCGGTGAAGAACTCCGGCTGGGTCTTCGGCAGTTCCTTGGCGGTGACCGAGACCGGACTGGCGTCGGCCGCCATGCAGCAGGCGTGGATGGAATAGATGCCCATGTCCAGGAGCGCGCCCCCGCCGGCGAGCTTCTTCTCGATGCGCCAAGCATGCTTCTTAAGCGTGAAACCGTTGGCGGTCTTGATCTTCATGAACGGACCAAACTCCTTCGTCTTGGCGAGACGGACAAGCTCCTGATGATACGGATCGAAGTGCAGGCGATAGCCGATCGCGAGACGCTTGCCCGCCTTCTTGCCCGCGGCGATCATCGTGTCGCACTCGGCGGCCGAAACCGCCATCGGCTTCTCGCAGATGACGTGCTTGCCCGCGCCGAAGGCGGCGATGACGTTCTGAGCGTGGATGCCGGGAGGCGTGACGACGTAGACGATATCGATCGCCGGGTTGGCGGCGACCTTGTCCCACTGGTCGTAGGAATAGATATTGGCTTCGTCGAAGCCGTGGAGCTTCGCGAGTTTCACGCCCTTCTCGCGCGTACCGGTGATGGCCGCGACCAGCTTGACGTGCTTCGTCTCGAGCAACGCGGGCGAGAGCTCGCCATTGGCGTAGCCGCCCAGGCCGCACAAGGCGAGGCCGAGGGGCTTACCGCTGGCTTCCGCGGCGCGCAGGGCCGGAGCAAGGGCATAACCGGCGGCCAGGCCACCGAGGGAAGTCAGGAACGAACGACGCGTAGGGCTCATAGGGGTATGGCTACACCTACCCTGCCCCCGACCCTCAGCAAGTTCAAGGTAGGGGCGGCCTAGGCCGCTTCGAGGTGCTCCAGCATCCATGAAGCCCTACGCCGCACGCCTTCGTCCTCGGATTTCAAGAGACCGGTCAGGGCGGAGGTCAGCTCCTTGGACGGTAATCTGGATGCCATCTGGCAATACTGCCTGAACTCCACGCCCGATGGCCTACCCACGACGTCCAACAACACCGCCAGGAGTCTTTGCTGATGCTTCCGACTCAGGTCGGCGCGTTTCAGATACCGCAACAGCTGGGCCTTGTCGTACCCTGAACGAAAGTATCGCGGATTGACCTCGAGGAACGTGATGGCGCTCTCGCGCCATTCACCATCGACCTCTTCGATCTCCTTCAGCTTATCCGGCCAGATCGCGAAGAGCTTGTAGATGCCCACGTGCACGGCCCCGGGCTGATATCTCTCCCGTCGATAGTGCCCCGGACCGCCGGCTTGCATGGCCTGCTCCAGCTGGGAGATATCTTTGGCCGAGATACTCATGGGGTGAGTGATATTACAGTGCTTAAGATAGGTAGAGGCAAGCCCGCGCACGGACGCCATGGCAATGGCGCCCCTACCTCGATGCCTCACTCGTGAAACCGGATCCGCGGCTTGGGGCCGTCCTTGGCCTTGGGCAGACGATCCGGATCCGTCAACGAGGCGCCGGACTGGAGCTCGGACTTCCCCTTCCATTCGCGCACGAAGCCGGTGCTGGCGAGACGCACGGCGTCGCGACCGAGCTTATGATTCAAGGCGTCGACAGCCTTCATGAGCCGGTCCTTGTTCGGATCAGCCTCGCCGCCCATGCCGGGCAAGGAAGGCTGCACGACGTCGGCCGGCGTCAGACCTAGGAGCATCACCCCTGCCCGCTTGTAAAGGTAACCGTCGCGACGGACCCGCGCCAAGGCCCGCGAAGCCGCGGCGCAGATCGCCCGGGCGTCATCGGTCGGCGGATCGAGCGGCTCCACTTCGTCGCCGCGATACTGTTCCTGGTCGATACGATGCTGGTTCGTCCGGATGAAGACCACGATCGACGACGCGATGAGTCCGTCTTCGCGCAGCTTCTCGGCGCCGCGGGCCGCGTGCGAAGCGATGGCCTCGGAGAGCTCATGAGCGTCGGTGATCGGCCGACCGAAGGAACGCGAGACCAGCACGCTCTTGCGCGGACCGGCGTCCTCGACGATGTCATGGCAGGAGATGCCACGCAGCTCGAGGGCGAGTCGCTCGCCGACCACGCCGGCGATCCGCCGGACGAAGCCCGGGTCGGCTTCGGCGAGGTCAATCGCGGAAAGGATGCCATGGGAGCGCAGGCGGGAAGCCAGGCCGGGACCGACGCCCCAGACGTCCTCGGCTTCGACGCCGCGCAGGAAAGCCGTACGTCCTTCGACGGAAGCAGGCACCACGACCACGCCGCCGCTGGACTTGTCGGCCTTGGCGCGCTCGTTGGCCAGTTTGCACAGCACCTTGGTCGGGGCCATGCCGAGCGAAATCGGAATGCCCGTCCGCTGCAGGACATCGGCCCGGATACGCAGGCCCAGCGCCCGGGCGTCGGCGTCCGGCATGTCGGGAAAACCCAGGAACGCTTCGTCGACCGAATACACCTCCAGGTCGCGCGCCTGCTCGCCGAGGACGCCCATGACGCGTTCGGAGAAATCACCGTAGACTTCGAAGTTGGAAGAAAAGATGCGCACGCCATGCGCCTCGCAGGTACGACGCACCTCGAAATACGGCGCGCCCATCGGGATGCCCAGCGCCTTGGCCTCGGCGGAACGCGCGACCACGCAGCCATCGTTGTTCGACAGCACCACGATCGGCACGCCGATCAGCGACGGATCCAGCGCTCGCTCGCACGAGGCGTAGAAGTTATTACAGTCGGCGAGGGCGCGGAGCATGGTGTCAGCAGCGGCGCACGACGGCGACCACCGTCCCCCAGATACGGCATTCGGGCGTGAAAGGCAACGACCAGCCCGACCAGCGCGGGCTGTCGGCACGGAGGCTCCACGCGCCCGTGGCGTCGCGTTCAAGATGCTTCACCGTGAATTCGCCACCGACCTCCGCGACCACGATGGTGCCGGCGCGGGGCGAGAGCGACTTGTCGACGACGATGAGGTCGCCGGTGAGGATGCCCGCGCCCGACATCGAATCGCCTTCGACACGCAGGAAGAAGGTCGAGATCGGGTTGCGGACGAGGTGCTCGTTCAGGTCGAGGCGTCGCTCCATATGGTCGTCGGCTGGCGACGGAAAACCGGCCACCGCCCTGGAACCGAGCAACGGCAAAGCCAGCGGCTTCCGGGCTTCGAACCCCTGCAATGTACGCATATCCAACATAGGTGAACGTATGTTCACTTTCAGGGAAAAGGATTCAAGGAGAAAGCATCAGGTAAACCCAGTCACAGGTAGGGACAGCACCACGTGCTGTCCTAATCGCCGCACTTCGTGATGCGGGCCTGCTCCGAGCGGTCAGAACTAGGACAGCACGTGGTGCTGTCCCTACCTCAAGGCAAAGCTGCGTAACTCAAAAGAAAACCGGAGACCGGAAGATTGGCTAGGGCATCTGATCTGTCCTCGATTCAGTCATCGACGCAGCCCTCTTGAGTGACCCAACAAAAAGGCCCGCATCTTACGACGCGGGCCTTCGGGACGAGCAGGGACCTCGGCTTACGAGGCGGTCAGCGCGGTGACTTCGGCGCGCACCTTCTCGGCCAGGGCGGTCGAGAGGTAGCGTTCGGAAGGCGAGCAGGCGATCGT
>CANGRI010000069.1 GCA_947456525.1 Opitutia bacterium | reverse complement strand
TCGAGCTTCGCGGTTTCACCGCCGAGCAGGCGTGGGCGCGGCTTCTCGCCTGAATTCGCACAATCCGCTTGAGAGGGCAGGGGCCTCCGCTGACAGTAGGTCCATGTGCGCGGACAAGAAACCCGCCTCGGCTTCCGGCAAGGAAGGCTTCGAGGCCGAACTCAAGCAGCTCGAGCAGCTCGTCGAGTCCCTCGAGTCCGGCGACGTCTCGCTCGACGAGCTCGTCGCGAAATACGAGGAAGGCATGCGCCTCCTGAAGTCCTGCCAGAAGTCCCTCGAAGCCGCCGAACTCCGCATCGAGCAGCTCGGCAAGCGCGGCGAAGAATCGCAGGGCTGATGTCGCTGCTCGCGTCCATCCGCGGCCCGGAAGACGTCAAGGCCCTCGCTCCGGAGCAGCTCCCGCTGCTCGCGCAGGAGATCCGCGAGCGGCTGGTCTCCGTCACGGCGAAGAACGGCGGCCACATCGGTCCCAATCTCGGCGTGGTCGAGCTCTCGATCGCGCTGCACCGCGTCTTCGGCACCCCGCGCGACAAGTTCGTCTTCGACGTGGCCCACCAAGGCTACGTGCACAAGCTCCTCACCGGCCGCAACGGGCCGGATTTCGACGGCATCCGCACGACGGGCGGCCTGAGCGGCTTCCTCAACCGAGAGGAAAGCCTGCACGATGTCTTCGGCGCGGGCCATGCCGGCACGGCGCTGTCCGCCGCCGTCGGCCTCGCGACCGCCCGCGACCGCCTCGCGGAGGATTCGCACGTCGTCGCCTTGATCGGCGACGCGGCCCTCACCTGCGGCGTCACGATGGAGGCGCTCAACAACGCCGCGAAATCGACCAAGCGCCTGGTCATCGTGCTCAACGACAACGAGTGGTCGATCGACCGCAACGTCGGCGCGGTCGCCGACATCCTGAGCCGCCTGATCGTCACGCGGCCTTATAACAACTCCCAGCAGGGACTGAAACGCTTCCTCGGCAAGACCCGCGCCGGCACCAAGGTCCTGGACTTCGGCCGCAGCTTCAAGCGCCACGTGAAGAACTGGTTCACGCACAGTTCCTCGCTCTTCGAGCAGTATGGCGTGCGCTACGTCGGTCCGATCGACGGACATGACCTGGGCGCCCTCGAGCGTTACCTCAATTTCTGCAAGGATTCGACCGGCCCGATCCTCCTCCATGTCCGCACGGAGAAGGGCAGGGGCCTCGGCGCCGCGCTGAAGAACCCGGAGAAATTCCATGGCACGGGCGCCTTCGACCCGGAGACGGGCGACTCGCTCGCTTCCGGCGCCGCCGGCGCCCCCAAGGCCTGGCAGGACGTCTTCGGTTCGCTCCTCGTGCGCGAAGCCAAGGCCGATGCCCGCGTCGTCGGCATCACCGCTGCGATGCCTTCGGGCACGGGCCTCAACCAGCTTAAGCAGGAGCTGCCCGCCCAATATCACGACGTCGGCATCGCCGAAGAGCACGCCGCGCTGTTCGCCGCCGGCATCGCCGCCCGCGACCTCCGTCCGGTCTGCGCGATCTATTCCACCTTCATGCAGCGCGCCTACGACATGGTCATCCATGACGTCTGCCTGCAGCGCCTGCCCGTCACCTTCTGCATGGATCGCGCCGGTGTCTCGCCGAGCGACGGCCCGACGCACCACGGCCTCTTCGACATCGCCTACCTCCGCTGCGTCCCGAACGTCACGCTGATGCAGCCGAAGGACGAGGACGAGTTCTCGGACATGCTGCACACTTCGCTGAAGTCCGGCGCGCCGATGTTCATCCGCTACCCGCGCGGTTCCGCCGCCGGCAAGCCGATCAAGGCGCAGCCCGCGCTCATCCCGCTCGGCAAGGCCGAGGTCCTCCGCGCCGGCGCCGACGTCCAGCTTTGGGCGCTCGGCACCATGGTGCCCGAGGCCCAGGCGCTCGCCGACAAGCTCACCGCCGAGACCGGACTTTCCGTCGGCGTGGTCAACGCGCGCTTCGCCAAGCCGATCGACGCCACCCTGCTCGTCGAGCAGGCCAGGTCGGCCCGGCTGATCGTCACCCTCGAAGACGGCGCCGTCACCGGTGGCTTCGGCACGGGCGCGCTCGAGACGCTCGCCGAACATGGCGTGCGTACGCCGATCATCCGTCTTGGCTGGCCCGATCGTTTCGTCGGTCATGCCACCGACGTGAAGACCCTGCGCGCCGCCAACGGCCTTTCCCCCGACCAGATGTTCGCGACGGTGAAGGCGGCGCTGAGGTAGGGACAGCACCACGTGCTGTCCTGGTGTCTCTGGGTAGGGCGGCTATTGCCATGGCCGCCGTTCGCCGATGCACCTGCGCGTCGCCGGGCAGACTGCTACGACATTCCGATCACCGTCCGCCCGCGGACGTGATGGCAGTCGCGCCCCTACCTGAAGCCCTACCAAACAATAAGGACAGCACGTGGTGCTGTCCTTATAAAGACGGCCGATGGTGGACCGCCTCAGAACTCCCAGGAGGCGACGAGGCGTACTTCGAGCGGGCTGTACTCGGAGACGTTGAGGCGGCCTCGGTTAGCCGGAGCGCCGGTGATCTGCGCCATGACCGTGAGCGAGGACGAGAACTTGTCCTGGCGGTAGTTCAGCATCGGTCCGGCGAGGAGGCCGGATTGCTCGAAGTCGTTGAACTTGGCCCACTCCGAGAGGGCGACGCACTCGAGGCCTGCCGTCCAATTCTTTCCGAGCTGGTAGGCGAGGCCTTGGCTGAGGCTCAGTTCGAAGGCTGCTTCCGAGATGTTCGGCGTGTAGGTCGCCTCGGCGCCTAGGTTAGCGACGTACATCCAGGGACTGCTGTCGCCGAAGTTGTGCTGGAAGAGGTATTTCGCCTCGAAGCCATAACGTGAGCGCAGGTCCCCGCTGCCGGAGTCAGCTTGGCTGTAGCCCAGTTCGAGGGTGAAGGCGCGCCCCCAGTCGGCCTTGTCCGGGTCCGCCAGCATACGCCGGTATTCGACGCTCACCCCATCGAAGCGCAGGCCGTTGCGCTCAGGGGTGTGCAGGAAGAGTTGGTTTACTTCGACTTCGATCTGCTCATTGGCCGAGAGGCCGTATTCGAATTCCGACTTCAGCGCGTAGCCGCGGTAGCCGCCATTGTATCCGGCGCCGAGGTCACGGCCGAGGGAGGTCGTCACGAATTGCTCGAACTCAGTGCGTCCCTGCTTCGTCGTCTCGGCCGAATAAGAGTAGCCGAAGGGATTGTCGCACCCGAGGGCGGTGGCGGCGCTGAGGGTCAGGAGGCTGAGGGTCTTCATGGGGTGGGTTACGGTCATGAAAAGATGAGACTCAGTCTCATTCGTCAAATCTTAATTGAGACTTAGTCTCAACATGATGAGACTTTGATTGTAATCATCAGGAAAATCAGGGATTTTAACCATCCCCCGATGCCACTCCTGATCGTCATTCCTGTGCGCAATGAGGAACGTCGCCTTGGCCCGGGGCTGGCCCGGTTGGCCGAGAGCCTGCAGGCCAACCAATGCTCCGATGTGCTGATCGTGGTCTCGGACAACGGTTCGACGGACTGGACGCGGGCGGTGGCCATCGAGACAGCCACGAAGATTCCGTATCGCGTGGTCTATCATCGCGCGACGGATGGCGCCGACAAGGGCGTCGCGATCTTTTCCGCCTGGGAGTCCGCGCCGGCAGGCTATGACGTCCTCGCCTACTGCGATGCCGACATGGCGACGGATCCCGAGGCGCTGGTCCGCGGGTATCGGCTCATCGCTGAAGGTAGGGCCGACATCGTCGCCGGCTCGCGTTGGCATCGCGACTCGACGGTCTTCGGGCGTTCGTGGAAACGCACGCTCATCTCCGCGACGCTCTCGTGTTTCTGGCGGATGCTGCCCGGCGCGCGGATGACCGATCCTGGATGCGGCCTGAAGCTCGTGCGCCGTTCGACTTTTGCGTCGCTGAAGATGCCCGCCGACGCCCGTGGTTTCTCCTTCGGTGCGGAAGCCTTCGTCCGACTCGCCCGTACCGGCGCCAAGTTCGTCGAGATTCCCGTCAAGTGGACCGATGATGACGCCGGTCGTATCCGCCTCGGCAAGGCCTCCGGCGATTATGCGCGGGCTTGGGGGAGGCTGATGTGGTTGAATTGAGGGCTGAATGGAGGACAGCGTTGAGGACGGAGTGGAGGGCAGAATGGATGGCTGAATCGATGACGGAGGACAGATGGCAGAAAGCCCGATAACTGAGCCTGTGCCTGAACTTGGACACCCGCACCAGTTGCCCGATGGCCGAGACCTGAGACCTGAAATGAATGCCCCAGCCAATCATCCGGTCTCCGGTTTCCCTTTGAGTGCCGTCTGTTGTCTTTGGTAGGGCTGGCCATCCTTGGCCGGCCGTGGCCGAGCAGGGATGCTCGGCCCTACCCAATCAGGAAACAAAAAGGACAGCACGTGGTGCTGTCCCTAACTTGATTACCTCGTGTCCTCGGGCCCTCTGGTCCTCGAGTCCTCCATGCGTCAGCGTTGTCCCTTCCTCCGCTCCGGCCCCCTCGGCTTCTGGGCCTGGCGGTCATCGTAGAGGCGGAAGTCTACCTGGCGCTTGAAGCGGTCCACGCGGTCGACGGTCACGGTGATGACGCCGCCGGGCATGAACTTTCGGCCGGTGCGGCTGCCGACGAGCATGTTACCGCGGTCGTTCAGGCGGTAGTAGTCGTCGGTGAGGGTCGACATGTGCACGAGGCCGTAGGCCTGCGAAGCGTTGAGTTCGACCATGAGCCCGTGCGGCTTCACGTCGGTGATCGTGGCCTCGAACGGGCGCTTGTCCGGGCGGGCGGCCTCGCGTTCGAAGAGCTCGAGGAGCTTGATCTTCACCGAGTCGCGCTCGGCTTCGGAACTGTTGCGCTCGGTGATCGAGATGTGTTCGCACGAGCGCGTCAGCTCGCCGATGCTGGGTGAGCGCAGCGGTTCCTTCGGGGCGGAACGCACGCCGTGCTTCTGGATATAGGCGTCGAAGATGCGGTGCTCGAGCAAGTCCGAGTAGCGGCGGATCGGCGACGTGAAGTGCGAGTAGTGCAGCTTCGCCAGGCCGAAGTGGCCGTCGGGCGATGGGCGGTAGCAGGCCTGCTTGAGCGAGCGGAGGAGCTGGATGCGGATGGTGTAACCGTCCTCGCGGTCCTTGAGGCTGGCGAGCAGCTTGACCATCTCGGAGCGGTGCGTGAGGTCGCCGACCTTGAAGCCGTTACCGGCGAGCTCTTCGCGGAGGGCGGCGAGCTTCTCGGGGTCGGGGTCGTCGTGGACGCGGTTGACGTGCGGGATCGAGGCCTTGTCGAGAGCGGTGGCGACGCTCTCGTTGGCGAGGAGCATGAACTCCTCGATCAGCTGGTGGGATTCGTCGTGCTGCACGACCTCGGTGCGGTCGGCCCAGCCGTCCTTATCGCAGTAGATCTTGATCTCCTTCATCTCCAGGTCGAGCGACCCGGCGCGGAAGCGTTCGGCGCGGAGGACCTTCGCGATGTTCCAGAGGTCGTCGACCATGCCCTGGATCAGGTCCAGTTCGGCGTCGGTGAGCTCGGCGAGCGGTCGGCCCGGCGAACCCGTCTGGTGGGGCGGCGGGGCGGGCAGGGCGCGAATCTGGTCCTTGGTGAGGTGCTGCAGGAAGCCGTAGGCCTGCTTGTAGGTCAGGCGCTTGACGCTGCGGATGACGGAGTTCGCGAACTCGGTCTTCACGAGCTTGGCGTCCGGCGAGAATTCGCAGACGACGGTCTTCACCAGGCGGTCTTCGGCTTCGACGAGCGAGCACAGGCCGCTCGAGAGCGCGTGCGGGAGCATCGGGATGACCGTGCCGACGAGATAGGTGGAATTACCGCGTTCGCGGGCCTCGACGTCGAGGGGCGAGCCGGACTTCACGTAGGACGAGACGTCGGCGATGTGGATGCCCACGCGCACGTTGCCGTTCGGCATGCGTTGGACGGATAGGGCGTCGTCGAAGTCCTTCGCATCATCCGGGTCGATGGTGATCGTCGGGATCTGGCGGAAGTCTTCACGGCCGACGCAATCGGCCTTCTGCACCGTCTTGCCAAAGGAGTTGGCCTCGGCGGCGACGGCAGGCGGGAATTCCGGGCGGAGGCCGTAACGGCGGAGGATGGCGAGGTATTCGGCCATCGGCGTATGCGTGACGCCGAGGACTTCGGTGACCGTGCCGGTCGGGTTGAGGTTGCGGCGTTCCCAGGCGTCGAGTCGGACGACGACCTTGTCGCCGGGCTTCGGCGCGGGCGTGAGTCCGGCGCGGGCAGGATCGCGGACGATGATCTCGCGCGAGATGCGGGGATCGTCGGGGACGACGAACCACTGCAGGCGGTTGTTGCCGATCGTGCCCGTGAGCTGCGTGAGGGCGCGCTTGACGATGCTGACCACCGTGCCCGTGCCCCAGTCGTCGCCATTGCGGTCGCGGCGGTTGGCATTGAGCTTCACCAGCACGCGGTCGCCGTGGAGCGCCACGTGCGTGTCATCGGCGTCGATATGCAGCTGTTCGCGCGGCGGCGAGCCGGGGATGGCGTCGAAGACCACGCGGGCGGAGCCGCTCGGGCGGAAGAGGATCGTGCCCTCGAGGAGGTCGGCGGAGGGCTTGCGGGCCGGCACGCCGCCGGCCGACATGCCGGCGAAGGGCAGGGCGAGCAGGTGGCCTTTGACGGTAACGACCGCGCCGGCCTTGATCAGGCGGGGGATGGTCTTGCTCAGGCGGCGGAGGTCATCGCGCGTGCCGCCGAGGGCCTGCACGATGGCTTCGAGGCGCATCGGCTTGTAGCCGGGGCGCCCGAGGAACTTCAGCAGGACTTCTTCGGCGCTCATGCGCTTTCGTTCGAGCCTCCGAGCAGGCTGCCTAGGTAGGGCATGAGCTGCTTCTTGCGGCTGACGATGCCCGGCAGGTCGAAGATGTCCGGCGGCCGCTTCTGCGGGTAGGTGATGGCCTGAACGACCTCGGCGTCGCCGCGGATCAGGAAGAGCGAGCTCTGGGTATCGATGTCGGTCACGAGGAGGCAGGAGAAGCTGAGGCCGTTCTCCATGCGGTATTTTTCGAGGGCTTCGAGGAGGGCGTCTTCGCACTTCCAGAAGTTGGTGAAGCCGAGCTCCTCGACCTGCGAGACGGAGAAGCGACGGTCGCCTTCCTTGTACTGCTTGCAGTCGGCGCGCACGGCGGCGGCGGGGCTGAGCGTGGCGAGGACCGAGCCGGCGTTGAAGATCATGTCGGCCAGCGAGCGCGGATCGGCGTCGGCGAGGCGAGCCAGCCACTGGAGCAGGTCGGCGTCGAGCGGCGTGGTGGTCGGGCTCTGGAGCAGCAGCGTGTCGGAGATGATGCCGCACATCATCAGGCCGGCGATCTGCGGCGAAGGCTTCAGGTCGGCGGTGCGGAACATGTCCGCGACGATCCCGCAGGTGGAGCCGAGCGGGCGGTTGATGAAGAGGATGGGCTGGTGCGTCGGCGCGTTGCCGAGGCGGTGGTGGTCGACGACTTCGGTGATCTCGACTTCGGCGGCGCCATCGACGGCCTGGGAGAGCTCGTTGTGGTCGACGAGCACGAGCTTGGCGCGGGGCGGGTTGATGATGTCGGTCTTGGTGAAGACGCCGAGCAGGCGGCCGTCCTCGTCGACGACGTTACAGATCAAGGCCGGGTTCTGGACGATGCGGCGGCGGGCGACGGAGAGCTTCTCCTGCGGCTTGAAGGTGAAGGCGTCGCGCTGGACGAGGCCGCCGACGAGCGTGGCGGCGCGGACGGCCCAGGCGGTCGTGGCGCTGTCGGTGTCGGCGTAGGCGACGGAGACCTTGGCGGCCTTGGCGCGCTCGAGGACCTCCGGCTTCATGCGGTGGCCGCCGGTGACGATGATGATGCGCACGCCCATCTCGATGGCCCGCAGGTGTACGTCGGAACGGTCGCCGACGACGATGACGCTCTTGTTGTTCGGGATACCTTCGATGGTCGCGGACTTGCCGAAGGACTCGAGTTCCATGGCGGCGACGCGGACGTACATGTCATCGACGGTGCCGGCATCATAGGCGACGACTTCGGTGCCGCCGATCGAACGGATGATCGCGTTGATCGAACTGGTGACCTTGCGCATCGAGGTGGCGCGCTTGGGCTTGGGGATGAAGTAGTCGCCGAGGCTGAAGATGGAGACGTAGCCTTCGAGGCGGCCGTCGTGGCCGACGACCGGCAAGGCGCGCACGTCATGCAGGTCGAGGAGCTCGAGCGCGCGGGCGCACGTGTCGTCGACGCTGA
>CANGRI010000068.1 GCA_947456525.1 Opitutia bacterium | reverse complement strand
GGAAAACGCCATCGCCGGCAAGGCCGCCACGCTCGAGGAAGCCGAGAAATTCACGGCCTTCATCATGCTGCACGTAGGCCGCCTCAACCACGCCAAGGGCTGGGCCACCCAGCTTCACCTCGGCGCGGTCCGCGACCCGAACCTCGGCCTGCTCAAGCGCCTCGGTTCCGACGCGGGTTGCGACACCATCGGCGATTTCCGCCAGGGCCCCGGCCTCATCCGCTGGTTCGGCACGCTCTCGGGCGAGAACGCCCTCGGCAAGACGATCCTCTACAACCTCAACCCCGCCGACACCGCGCTGTTCGCCTGCCTCCCGGGCTCGTTCCAGGACGGCGTCACGCCGGGCAAGATCCAGTACGGCTCGGGCTGGTGGTTCCTCGACCAGGAACGCGGCATGCGCGACCAGATGAACGCGCTCTCCGACCTCGGCCTGCTCAGCCGCTTCATCGGCATGATCACCGACTCGCGCTCCTTCCTCTCGTATCCGCGCCACGAATACTTCCGCCGCATCCTGTGCGACCTCGTCGGCCAGGACGTCGAATCGGGCCGCATCCCGGACCGCAAGGACTGGAACGAACGCCTGATCGCCGACGTCTGCTACGGTAACGCCAGCCAGTACTTCGGCTTCAAGAAGTAAACGGTCCCAGCAAGCATGGGAGCATACATCCCTGTCTGCTTCGTCCTGATCGTCGTGGGACGCTACTGGGTCATGCGCGGCCCGGCCAGGCTCACCGCCGAGGAGAACGACCGCGCGCCCTGCCGGGGCGAGAAATTCCTCACTTGGGCATGCATGGCCCTGACCGTCGCCGCCGCGATCGAACTGCACATCCTGAAAGGCGATATCCTCACGGACGTCGACGCATGCTGGCTCAACCTTCTGCCGCTCGGCTGGCTCGGCTTCACGTTCTACCATAAAGACATCCCTGGAGACCGGACCGCGACCAACGTCGGCATCTGGTCCCTCACGCCCTACGCCGCCTACGTCTTCAGCCCGAAGGAACTGCCCGAAAGCCTCTGGCTGAGCCTATGCCTCTTCGGCTGGGCCTTCGTCCTCGGCCTCTGGCGCGACGGCCAAAATCCGGCCTGAGTCGGGAGGCTTGCCTGCGTCCGCGGGCAGCACAGGATGAGCCTACCCCGATGCTCAAGCCTCTCCTGCTCACCCTGTTCTCCACCCTGACCTTGCTGGGCGCCGCGGACCCGGGCACGAAGAACTACCACCTGCGCGACTTCAACCTCGGCAACCACCTGACGGGGCCCCGCGTCACGGAAGGCGCCCTCAAGGGCAAGGCCGTCGCGATCGTCTGCATGGGCACCCTCTCCGGGAACCGCAACTCGTGGGCGGCGGCGTGGACGCCGGAGTTCGAGGAGCTGCACGAAGCCCACGGCAAGAAAGTCACGGTCATCGGCTCGGCCTGGAGCAAAGGCCTCGTCGCCAAGGATCTCGCGGAGTACGCCAAGAGATTCAAACTCGAGTTCACCATCCAGGCCGGCATCGAGCATGCGCCGTTCGATGTCCCGCACGACGGCCATTGCCTGCTCTTCAACGCCGAGGGGAAGCTGATCTACAGCGGTACGCCGAACAAGGGCAACGCCGACTTCAAGGCCGCCATCAAGGCGATCACGGAGTGATCCGCTTCCTGCTCAACTGCCTGCTCTGGGGTCTCGGCTACCGTCCGCGGGCGGCGGAGACATCCTCGGGCTTCGGCGCCGACCAGCTCGTCCCGACGCGTGAACGCAACGGCTTCGAGGCCGCCGTCCGGCTCCTGAGTTCGCTGCTTTTCCTCGCGGCGGTCTTCGCCCAGTTCCTGCCCTCGGAATTCGGCTTTCTCACCGAGCCGCGACTTCACCTGCTCGCCCTCGCCAGCGCGGCGTGGGGCCTGCAGATGATCCTCCGCCCTTCCGTCCCGATGGACGGCACCGCGATCAGCACGGCCCTCTGGAGCTTCGCCGGCTATTTTCCGTTCTTCCTGCTGGGCGACCTCTCCCCCTTCTTCGACAAGGATCCGACGAACCTTTACACGCTTCTCTGGCAGGGCGGAACGGTCGCCACATTGGTCGCGATCGGACTCTTCCGGGATATACGCCGCGAAATCAGCCCGGAATAGCCTCCGGACGGAACCCGATGCCATCCTTGCGGTCTTGATATTTTCCATACCGACCAAAGCATACCGACATGCGCCTCACCCTTCTCCTGCTCCTCTCGCTGACGACCGTCTTCGCCGCCGAACAGAAACACTACCTGCGCGAATTCTCGCCGGGCAAAGCCCTCTCGGGCCCTCGCCTCACGGCCGCGGTCCAGAAAGACAAAGGCACGGTCTATGTCTTCTGGTTGTATGAGTTCGAGAAGCCCCGGAACGGAGTCGCGCTGAAGGCGTTCCAGAAGATCGCCGACGATTACAAGGACAGCCTCGTCGTGGTGGGCATCGAGAACAGCCCTGGTAACACGATGAAGCCCGTCAGCGCCAAGGATATCGCCACCCTGACCAAGTCGGCCGGCGTCACGTTTTCAATCTACAGCGGCTGCAAATCTCCGATCGAAGTCCACACCTACCCCACTTTCTTCATCTTCGACCGCGAAGGCCACATGCTCCACGGAGGGGTGATGCCTGAAACCGAAGAATTCGAAGCGCTTCTCAAGAAGGCCGGTGCGCCGATCGAGAAGAAAGACGGCAAGGAAGAGCCCAAGAAGGAAGAGAAGGAAAAGCCTAAGGCCGACCCGAAGAAGGCGGCCTGAGCTCAGGTCCGGTCGGTACGATAGACGCGCTGGACCCGCTGGGTCAGGGTGCACAGGGCTTCCCACGGAATGCAATCGGCCCAGGCGCAGAACTCCGCCACGGTGATGCGGTCGTCGCCCTGCGCGCCGAGGATCGTGGCGATATCGCCCACGGCCGCGCCGGCCATGTCGGTCACGTCGACGATCGTCTGGTCCATGGTGACCCGACCCAGGATCGGGCAGCGCTTACCACGAACGAGAAAATAGCCACGATTGCTGGCCGCGGTCGGGACGCCGTCCCCATACCCGACGGCGACGATCGCCACGCGGGTCGGACGGGTCAGGACCTTCGTGCGGTTATAACTGACGGCGGTACCCGCGGGCAGGTCCTTCACCAAGACGACACGGGCGTGGAAAGAAAGCACGGGCTCAGGACGGAGGCTGGCGAGGAACGAGCCGGTGGAAGGCGGCAGGCCGTATTGCATGAGGCCGACGCGTACGGCGTTGAACGGCGCCGAAGCCGAGAAGCTCTCCAAGCCGGCGCTGTTGTCGGCATGGATCATCAGGCCGCTGCGGACCGCCACCGGGATGAGCTCCAGCAGGCGGAGGAAGATCGCGCGCTGGCCTTGCGTGTAGGCGGCGTCGCTGTCGGCGTCGGAAAAGTGGGTATACACCCCGCGCCATTCGAAGGCGTCGGATGCCTGCACGAAGGCGAAGAGCTCGGCGGCCCGCTCATGCCAGACGCCGGCCCGGCCCATGCCGGTATCGACCTTCACGTGCGCCTTGGCCTTGGCACCGGACTTGGCGGCCGCGGCCAGGATGGCCTTGGCTTCATCCAAGGAATTCAGGGTGACATCGAGCCCCAGGGAAAGCGCGCGAGGCATCTCGCCCGGCAAGGTCGGACTGAGGAGCAGGATGTCGGCATCATGGCCGATTTCGCGCAGCCGCGCGGCCTCGGCGACGTTCGCCACCGCGAAGGAATCCACGCCTGCCTGCAGGAGGCGCGTAGCGACCTCGGGCATGCCGTGGCCGTAGGCGTCGGCCTTCACCACGGCGACGTAGCGCACATGCGCAGGCAAAGCCTGCTTGATACGGCCCACGTTGCGGTCGATCGCCGGCAGGTCGATCTCGACCCAGGCGCGCGCGGCGGAACGGTTCGGATTCACGCTCATGAGCGGTGGCGCTCACCGGACCAGGTGGCGAAATCGTTGGCGACGTTAAGCGCGTCAGGACGGGACTCCTCCCGCAGGAAGCCAGTCTGAGCGAAGAAGGTCGGCAAGGCCGACCACGGAGGCGGGACGGCGACATGGGACGTCAGCACGGCCGGCGCCGCATCGCTCGAGGCAAGCACACGCAGGCCGGAAGCATTCAGCTGCGCCGCCTCGGCTTCGAACGGCGCGCCCAGCGTGCCATCCGCCGCGACCTCGAGGGCATGCCAGCGCTTCAGGCGAGATTCGGCGGCGACGAGGAACGGCCCCTTCTCGCCTGCGGCGAGCGCGGAACGCGCGATGGCGGCGAGCGACTCCCAGACGAAGATCGGACGTGGCTCGAGAGCGGCCCAGGAACGGACCGCAAGGGAAGCGATGCGGATGCCCAGCACGGAACCCGGCCCGACGCATAAGGCGAAGGAACGGATATCAGCGAGCGTCAGCTTGGCATTGGCCAAGGCGGCTTCGACGCAACCAAAGAGGCCTTCCAAGGCGCCCTCAGGCGAGATGCCCTGCCCTACCCAGCGGCCACCGGAGAGAACTCCCACCCGGACTCCGGCGCGGGCGGAGCCGTCGAGGACGAGGCAGGGTTCGGGCGCGCTCATGGCCTCAGCCTGGCGGCCAATCGAGGGCGCGTCCACCCAACAGATGCACGTGCAGGTGCGGGACAGTCTCTCCGCCGTCCGGACCGTTGTTGATCACGACGCGGAAACCCTTGGCCAAGCTGAGCTGACGGGAGAGCTGACCTGCCACGAGCAGAAGATGCCCGAGCGTAGCCTGGTCCTCCGCGGTCGCCTCGGCGACGCGCGGGATGGGCTTGCGCGGCACGATCAGGACGTGCGTCGGAGCCTGCGGGGCGATGTCATGGAAAGCCACGCAGACGGCGTCCTCGTAGATGAGCTTCGCGGGAATCTCCTTGTCGGCGATCTTCTGGAACAGCGTCTTCGGGGCGCTCATGGGAAATCAGAGGACGACGACCGTCACGCGCCGGCGACCGGCCTGGCGGGCGACGAGTCCTTGCACGGTATCGACGGCTTCGTCATAGGCGGCGCGCCAGCGGGTCGAACGGGCGCGGGTGCCGGCGAGATACTGGTCCTGGAGACCGACGACCCAGAAGAGCACGTCGGCGGCCTCGCCCGTGGTCGCCAGCGCGGCTTCGACACGTTCGTTGGCCCAGAGGGCGTCGAACGGGTCGGAACGATGGTCGAGGACCGCGACGGTTGGCACCGGGCGGTCCGGAGAAAGCAGACGGAAGATCTGGGCGGCGGCGGCGGCGAGGTCCGCGGCGTTGAGACGCGGATCGGTCTCGTCGTCGGCCTCGAAGACGCGCAGGACGGCGTCGACGTCGGTGCGCAACTGGGGAGCGGTGCCCACCATCGAGGCCAGCAGCGCGTTGAGCGTGCGGAGGCGGATCGACTTGGGCAGCGCGGCGGTCACTTGGCCTTTCCTCCCTTGCGGAGCTGGTCGATCGCTTTGGCGAGCTCATCGATGTCGCGGAACTCGCGGTAGACGCTGGCGAAACGGACGTATGCGATCTGGTCGACCGCCTGGAGGCGCGCCATGATCTCCTCGCCGATGGCGCTGGACGGGACCTCGTCGCCGAACTTCGCCTGCAGGTTCTCGACGATCTCGGAGATCATCAGGTTGATGCGCTCAAGCTCGATGGGGCGCTTGTCGGTGGCCTTGCGGACGCCGGAAGCGATCTTGCCGATGTCGAACTCCTCGCGGGCGCCGTTACGCTTCACGACGACCATGCCTTCGCGGACGATCTCCTCGATGGTGCTGAAGCGATGGTCGCAAGCCAGGCACTCGCGACGACGGCGGATGGAATGGTTACCCTTCCCGAGGCGGGTCTCCAGGACCTTCGTATCCTCGTGATTGCAGCGGGGGCAGAACATCGCTCAGAGCTTGAGGAAGTTCCCCAGCAGCTGGAGCCCGTGCTCGGTGGCGAAGGACTCCGGATGGAACTGGACGCCCCAGATCGGGAGCTCGCGATGACGCAGGCCCATCACGAGACCGTCTTCCGTCCAGGCCGTGACCTCGAGGGCGGCGGGGAAAGTGGAACGCTCGACGACCAGAGAATGGTAGCGCGTCGCGGCGAAAGGCGACGGCAGCCCCTTGAAGACGTCGGTGTTGTTATGGAACACCGGCGAGGTCTTGCCGTGCATCAGATGCGGGGCGCGGATGACGTTGCCTCCGAAGACATGGCCGATGGCCTGATGGCCGAGGCACACGCCGAGGATCGGCTTCTTGCCGGCGAAGGCCTTGATCATCGCGCATGAGACGCCGGCTTCGGCGGGCGAGCACGGACCGGGGGAGATCATCACGCGGTCGGGATTCAGCGCGAGCGCTTCCTCGACCGTGATCTGGTCGTTGCGGTACACCTTCTGCTCCACGCCCAACTGCCCGAAGTATTGGACCAGGTTATAGGTGAACGAATCGTAGTTATCGATGACCAGCAGCACGGGCGGACGATTTGCCCGACGCTGCGAAGTGTCAAGGAACCGCGGCCCCGTGTGAACAAGTGAACGCGACGAAGAAACTTCGTCGCAAGGGGCAGGGATAGGGCCAGAATAACGATTCACATCAGGCCCGGAGCGAGGGCGAGGTCGGCGTCAAGCAGAGGGAGAAAACCGATGGAGGATAGACGATGGAGGATGCGTCATGGGCGTTCTTTTCACCCTTCCTCGTCTATCATCCATCCTTCATCGGATTATCCCATTTTCGGCCTGCCCCTACCCCCATCCCTACCCCTAACCCTCCACCGTGAATTCCACCCCAAACCCCTCGAAAGTAGGCCTTTACAGAGGGAGGGGGGTGTGAATAACTGTGTGAACGGCATGAAACAGCGCACCTTAGGCAAAGAAGCCTCCGTCAAGGGCAAGGCCCTCCACACCGGTCAGGACGTCACCCTGACCCTGAAGCCGGGCGCCCCCAACACGGGCCTGGTCTTCCGTCGCATCGACCTTTTCGGCAAACCTGAGGTCCGTCCGGTGTCCGAGATGATCACCGAACTCGAGCGCAAGACGACCGTCTCCTCCGACGCTGTAAAACTGCACACCATCGAGCACGTGCTCTCCGCTCTCAGCGGCATGGCCGTGGATAACGCCATCATCGAACTCGACGCTTCCGAGCCGCCGATCGTCGACGGTTCCGCCCGCCCCTTCACCACGCTCGTCCACCAGTGCGGCATCGTCGAACAGGACGCCCCGCGCGAGACGTTCACGCTGACGCACCCGATCACGATCAACGAAGGCAGCCGCTCCATCATCGCCCTGCCCTTCGACGGCCTGCGCGTCACCTGCACCTCGGCCGATGACCGCGGCATCCACACGCAGCACCTGACGATCGACATCGACGCCGAGACCTACGAGGCGCAGATCGCCCCGGCCCGTACGTTCACGATTTACGAGGACATCGAAGGCCTCATCGAGAAGGGCCTCATTAAGGGTGGCACGCTCGATTCCGCCATCATCCTCAAGGGCGACAAGATCGTCAGCAAGGAGCCCCTGCGCTTCAAGGACGAGCTCGTCCGCCACAAGATCCTCGATATCGTCGGCGACATCGTCCTCGCCGGCGTGCGCCTCAAGGCCCACATCATCGCCGTCCGCCCCGGCCACGCCCTCAACGCCCGCCTTGCCGCGGCCGTCCGCAAGCAGTGGCAGGAATCCAAGGCTCCCAAGGCCAAGGCCGCCCCGGCCGGCCCCAAGGTCGAAGCCCCGACGGCCCCCGTCGGCTCCGCCCTGGACATCCGCCAGATCCTCAACGCCCTGCCCCATCGCTATCCTTTCGTGATGGTCGACCGCGTGGTCGAGCTCAACGACGACTCCCTCGTCGCGATCAAGAACGTCACGATCAACGAGCCCTATTTCCAAGGCCACTTCCCCGGTCAGCCGGTCATGCCGGGCGTCCTGCAGGTCGAGGCGATGGCTCAGGCTGCCGGCCTCATCATGCTGCGCCGCGGCGCCGCCGACGAGGCCCCCAAGGTCGTCTTCTTCATGAGCGCCGACAAGGTGAAGTTCCGCAAGGCGGTCACGCCCGGCGACACCCTCGAGATCCGCGCCAAGCTCACCAAGGTCCGCGGCCGCATCGCCGCCGCCGAATGCGAGTGCCTCGTCAACGGCGAGTGCGTCTCGTCGGCCGAATTGCTCTTCACCATCGCCGACTCGCCTAACGGCTGAACCGGATGGCCACGCAAGTCCACCCCACCGCGATCGTCGAAGCCGGCGCCAAGCTCGGCCAGGACGTCGTCATCGGCGCCTACGCCTACGTGGGCGGCGACGTCACCTTGGGCG
>CANGRI010000067.1 GCA_947456525.1 Opitutia bacterium | reverse complement strand
GGGACGGCTCTCCGAGCCGTCCTTTTTTGTGCCTCTGACTCGAGGTAGGGGCAGCACCGCGTGCTGCCCTAGTTGTCTCGTACTGTCGTTCCCATCCGCTAACCGCCAACCGCTATCACCTTCAATGGGTGCGTCGGCGACGCGTCCGACGTCTCTAGGTAGGGCCAAGCATCCCTGCTTGGCCGTGCGGCCGACCAAGGATGGTCGGCCCTACCTGAATCCGTTGGCCGCAGGGCGAACCCAGGTAGGGGCACGATTCATCGTGCACTCCTCAGCCAGGAGGGCGCGGCGAAGCCACGCCCCACCCCTCGGCCGCCCTGCGGCGGCCGTATTTCGCAGCCGTTCACCATGCCAGCAGTTCCCCCATTCTTCAACCTTTGCACATTTGCACGCGGCACCGCCGCATTTGCACGTTCACATTCCTTGCCCCCCTGCGGCTCGGCCGCATCTTGACCTCGTGTCCCGTCTCCTGCCCACCCTGTTGCTCCTGCCCTTCGCGCTCTTCGCGGCCGAGCGCCCGACGGTCGGCGCGATCCGCTGGGACGCATGGAGCGGCGGCGGCGTGACGGAACAGGTGGAACAGACGCTGAGCCCGGAGAAGCATCGCTTCCGCCTGCCGTGGTTCGCGCAGGTCGACGCCTCCGGCCGCGCCCACATCGATGCCTCGACCGACGACGTCATGGAGCAAGAGATCGATTACGCAAAGCAGGCGGGCCTGGATTACTGGGCGTTCCTCACCTACCCGGAAGCCGACGCGATGAGCTCGGCGCTCGCCCGCTACCTGCGTAGCCCGCGACGCGACAACCTCGGCTTCTGCCTCATCCTGCATCAGACGCTTTCCGTGCCGGCCGCACGCTGGCCCGCCGAACGTGACCGCACGCTGAAACTGCTCAAGGAACCCGGCTACCAAAAGGTGCTCGGACGTCCGTTGGTCTACGCCTTCGATCTGCAGACGGAGAACCCGACGGTGAAGGCGCGCTTCGACGAACTTCGCGCGGCGGCTAAGGCTGCCGGTCTAGACCCTTATTTCGTCTTCATGGGCTGGAGCCCGGCGCGCGACTTCAAGATGCACGCGGCTGAAGGCTTCGCCGCCGTCTCAGCCTACGCGCACCCGGGCACGGAACCGATCTTCACGAAGTACGTCGACGCGTTCGAACGCCACGCTTGGGCGAACGCGCTCGCGACGAAGACGCCCTATGTGCCGTTGGTGACCACCGGCTGGGACAAGCGCCCGCGCCAGGATCATCCGGTGTCGTGGGAGAAGAACGCCGGCTACGCCGACCAGAAGACCTTCCCCGCCACCGCCACGCCCGCCGAGATCGCCGCCCACCTCGGCCGCGCGGTCGCCTTCGTGCAGGCGCATCCCGACGTCTGTCCGGCCAACACGATCATCGTCTACGCCTGGAACGAACACGACGAAGGCGGCTGGCTCTGCCCGACCTGGACTTCGTCCGGCCAGCCCGACACCTCCCGCCTCTACGCGATTCGCGCGATCCTGAGGTAGGGCTGCGTCGGCGACGCGTCCGACGTCTCTAGGTAGGGCCAAGCATCCCTGCTTGGCCGTGTGGCCGACCAAGGATGGTCGGCCCTACCTGAATCCGTTCGCCGCAGGGCGAACCTAGGTAGGGGCACGATTCATCGTGCACTCCAGATCAGAGACCGGAACTCAAGGGGCGACCGGAAACCGGATTATTTGCTTCGGTCCTATGCCCCCTTTGAGCCCTGCCTCTTCTGGTCCACTGGGCCTCTGCATTTGCCTCCCTTGTCCTCCGGCCAACTTGTCAACGGGTCAACGAGTAGGCGGCCCCTGCCTCCACCTTTGCACCTTTGCACCGTCTCTCTGGTCCACTGAGCCTCTGGGCCTCCGGGCCTCTGCTTCCGCGTCCCTTGCCCACGTGTCACCGTGCCAGCGTGCCCCCCTTGCGGCCCCGCCGCACTTGCTTCGCAGCCGTTCACCATGCCAGCTGCCCCCCATTCTTCCACCTTTGCACTTTCTCAATTATCCCCCGTAATCGGCCTACCCCTACCCCCGTCCCTACCCCTACCCCTTTCCTCCGCTTATGTCGCTCCGCCTCATCACCGCACTCCTCGCGTGCTTCGTCTCGACGCTCGCCTCCGCCGATACGTCCTGGATCTGGGCGAAGAAGAACAACGTCTCCAACCAGGAAGTCTGGGCCCGCGGTTCGTTCGAACTCGCGAAGGTCCCCGCCAAGGCCCAGCTCGTCGCCTCGGCCGACAACCACTGCACGGTCTGGATCAACGGCAAGCAGGTCGGCGGCACCGACGACTGGCAGCACCCGCTGAAGGCCGACGTCGCGTCCGCCCTCAAGCCCGGCCGCAACACGATCGCCGTCCTCGGCCGTAACGACGGCGGCATCGCCGCGATCATCGTCCGCGTGCAGGACGGCAAGACCATCTTGGCCGAGACCGACGCGAAGTGGCAGGTCACGACCGCCAAGCCGGCCGCCGGCTGGGAAGCCGAAGCCTTCGACGACGCGAAGTGGGAGAAGGCCACGATCGTCAACGCCTACGGCGCGCAGCCGTGGGGCGCGGTCCTCGACGGCGGCAAGAAGACCGCCGGCGGCAAGCGCGCTCCGGCCACCGCCGTCGCCGCTCCGGATTCGCTGATTCTTCAGCCGGGCTTCAAGGCCGACCTTGTCTACACGGTACCCCGCGACCTGCAGGGCTCCTGGGTCTCCCTCGCGGTCTCGCCCGAAGGCGACCTCGTCGCGGGCGACCAAGGCGGCGTGCTCTGGCACGTCTCGCTGAAGGATCCGTCGAAGCCAGTCGTCACGAAGATCGAGACGAAGGCCATCGGCTGCCACGGCCTCCTCTTCGCCCACGGCGCGCTCTACGCGTGCACGAGCGAGAAGGGCAAGGGCGACATCTGGCGCCTGCGCGACACGAAGGGCGACGGCTCCTACGCCGAACAGACGCTCCTCCGCTCCCTCAAGGGCGCCGGCGAGCACGGCCCGCACCAGCTCGTCCTCGACCGCGACGGCTCGATCCTCGTGGCCGGCGGCAACCACACGAAGCTGCCCGACGACGAAGTCCCCGGCGCTCCGGCGAAGCATTACGACGAAGACGACCTGTTGAAGAAGTTCGAGGACCCCAACGGCCACGCGGTCGGCATCAAGGCCGTCGGCGGCTGGATCGCCCGCATGGACAAGGACGGCAAGAACTGGGTCCGCGTGACGACCTGCTTCCGCAATCCGTATGACTGCGCGGTCGCTCCGGACGGCGACATCTTCTCCTATGACTCCGACATGGAGTGGGACATGGGCGCCCCTTGGTACCGCCCCACCCGCATCAACCTCTGCACGCCCGGCGGCGAGCTCGGCTGGCGCTCCGGCTCCGGCAACAACCCGATCGCCGAACTCGACATGCAGCCCTCGCTGGTCGACATCGGCCCGGGCAGCCCGACGGGCTGCGTGATGGGCACCGGCGCGAAGTTCCCGGCGGACTACCAGCGCACGTTCTACGCCTGCGACTGGACCTACGCCACGCTCTACGCCATCCACCTCGAGCCGCAGGGCGGCGCCTGGAAGGCCCGCAAGGAAGTCTTCGCCGCCGGCCGGCCCTTCGCCGTCACCGACGCGGTCATCCGCCCGCAGGACGGACATATGTACGTGACCATCGGCGGCCGCGGCGGCCAGTCCGCGCTCTATCGACTCCGCTACGAAGGCAAGGAATCCACCGCGCCGGTCGCGTGGTTCGACGCCACGCCTGAGCAGAAGCTCCGCCGCGAACTCGAGGCGCTCCGCAACGTCGCCCCGTCCGCCGCCGCGCTCGACAAGGCCTGGCCGCTCATGGGCCACGCCGACCGCTGGGTCCGCTTCGCCGCCCGCATCGCCGTCGAACACCAACCGGTCGAACAGTGGCGCGCCCGCGTGAAGGCCGACGCCAACGTCGACCTCGCGCTCAACGCCGCCGTCGCCCTCGCCCGTTGCGGCGCCAAGGGAGACCTGCCGGCCATCGTCGCCGCGGCCGACGCCGCCGCTTCGTCCAAGGAACTGCGTCTGCAGCAGGACCGCCTCCGTGTCTTCCAGGTCGCGTTCTCGCGCCATGGCCAGCCCGACGCCGCCACGGCCAAGCGCCTCGGCCAGGAATGCGCCTCGCGCCTGCCCTCCGGCGACAACGGCCTCGACCGCCAGCTGGCCTTGGTGTCGATCTTCCTCGGCGAACCCACCGCCCCCGCCCGCGTCCTCAACGTGATGAAGATCGCGACGAACGGTCCCGCCGTCGACGCCGACCCGGAGATCATCGCCCGCAATCCCGGCTACGCCGGCGCCGTGCGCGCCTCGATGGCCGTGACGCCCGCCTCGACCCGCATCGGCCTCGCGGTCTACCTCGCCCGCGCCGAACACGGCTGGACGCCCGAGCTGCGCAAGCAGTTCTTCGGCTTCCTCGACGGCCTCGCCCAATCCGAAGGCGGCCACTCGCTCAAGGGCTTCGTCCGCAATATCCGCAAGGAAGCCCTCGCCCTCGCCCCGGCGGACGAACGCGCCGCGCTCGAGGAGATCGCCCCCGCCACCCCGCGCAAGGCCGCCGCGACGCTCCCGACCGCCGAAGGACCCGGCCGCCTGTGGACGCATGCCGAAGCCCTGAAGGCCTGGGACAAGGCCCAGTCGGCGAAGACCCTCGACTTCGAGAACGGCAAGAAGCTCTTCGCCGCCGCCCTCTGCTCGCAGTGCCACCGCATCGGTGACAACGGCGGCGCCCAGGGCCCCGACCTCACGAGCGTCGGCTCCAAGCAGAGCCCGTCCGACCTGCTGACGAGCATCATCGTCCCGAGCGCCGTGGTCTCCGACCAGTATGCGAACTCCGTCATCACGCGCGTCGACGGCGGCAAGATCACCGGCCGCATCCTGAACGAAGAAGGCGACAAGCTCCAGCTGGCCATGAACCCGTTCGACTTCTCCGTCCAGCTCACGATCAACCGCTCCGACATCCAGGCCATCGATCGCGACGCCATCAGCCCCATGCCCGTCGGCCTCCTCAACTCGCTCAACGCCGAGGAAGTCGCCAACCTCATGGCCTACCTGATCTCCAGCGGCAACAAGGACGATAAGCTGTACGCGAAGTGAGCGCTGCGCGCTCACTTCGCGGGGTTCCGCTGGCAGGGTGATCTGCTGCGAAACCAAGACAGGGCGGCTCCGGCCGCCCTTTTTTGCGCCCGTAATCAGGCCATTCTTGCGGGGCTTCCGCACCCGGAGCGTTTAATTCTTGCCCGCCCGCCAGCGACCGACTTCCTCAACAGTCCTGGTTAGGAGGGGTGGCAGAGTGGTCGATTGCGTCTGATTCGAAATCAGATGAACCGCAAGGTTCCGGGGGTTCGAATCCCTTCCCCTCCGCCAGGATTCACTTTCATCTGCTGGCCTGCTGGCAAGCTGGCCAGTTGACATGGGGAGGGATGAGAACCCCCGGAGGGGGTCGACGAAGCAAGGCACCGCCTTGCGAGATGGGCGGTGCCGAAGGCAACGGGGCATCAGCCCCGAGCATTGCGAGCCAATCCCTTCCCCTCCGCCAGGACAATTTAATCCAAGTTGATTGGTTCATCCGTTGGCCAGTTGGCCGGATCTGACACGGAAAGTCAGAAGGGATGAGAACACCCGGAGGGGGTCGACGGAGCAAGGCACATGCCTTGCGAAGATGGGCGTTGCCGAAGGCGATGGGGCGTCAGCCCTGAGCGCAGCGAACCAATCCCTTCCCCTCCGCCAGGATATATTTTCAACAGCTAGAGGCCCAGAGGCTCAGTTGACCAGAGGCATCAAGGGTGGGGCAGCACCGCGTGCTGACCTAGCCTGTCTTTAGGTAGGGACGCGTCGGCGACGCGTCCGCTGCATCGTGGTAGGGTCGAGCATCCCTGCTCGACCGCGGCCGACCAAGGATGGTCAGCCCTACCTCGGTCGCGACGCCGTCGCGCCCCTGCCTGGCTTCCTTATCAAGCGTGCCAACCAGTCAACTATGCATCGATCTTGTCCACTAAGCCTCTGGGCCTCCGAGCCCCTCGTGAACACCCCTTGCCCACGTGTCACCGTGCCCGCGTGCCCCCTTCGGGCTCAGCCCACCCTCAGCTCTTCCTCGACCTTGTCGACCGCGTCCTCGAGACGCTGCATGGCGCTACGGAGCACGGCGTCGACGACCTCGCTGTTCGGGATGCGATGATGCGAAGCGAGGATCGCCTCGATGGAGCAGATCAGGAGCGGCGTCGGGGCGTCGACGAGGAAGAACTTCACGCCTGGCGTCTCGGCGTTGAGCCGTACCGCCATGCGATAGGACTCGAGCCGGTCCCTTGTACCCCGCGCGAACGGTAGCACCACCTGCAAGGACATGATCTCGGGCGCCGCGGCGGCGTCGAAAGACAGGGTGAACTGGCGGCGCCCCTTCCGGAAGCTCAGCCCCGCCTGATAACGGTTGGCCTGCGGCAAGGGCTCCGCCTCTTCCCACGCCACCGCCTGGATCGCACGGGAATACAGCAGCTTCAGTTCTTCGACTGGAATCAGCATGCCATCACCCTACCCCTTCCCCGCCCTCGTGCAATCCCGAGGTAGGGACGCGTCGGCGACGCGTCTGCAGTATCGTGGTAGGGTCGAGCATCCCTGCTCGACCGCGGCCGACCAAGGATGGTCGGCCTTACCCACGCGGTCGCGACACCGTCGCACCCCTGCCCTGCCTCGCAGCAGTTCACCATGCCAGCATGCCCCCACGCGGCTCCGCCGCGCTCTTGCCAACTTGCCATCTGATCAACTGGTCAACTTGTTGCCCGCCTTCACATACCCCACCACATGGATCATGCCTAAGACGTCCTGGCGGTTATACTCGATGAGGTTGGTCCAGTCGCGCCGGGCTTCGTTGGTCAGCTCACGATGCACGCCGTCACGCTTGGCGAGCAGCTTGCGCATCCGTCCGAGAATGGAGCCCGGCTGCACGTCGAGGAGGTACTTCTTATAAGGATAGCCCACCGCGGGCTGGATCAGGAAGTCCTTGAGGCCAGGCTTACGACGTTCCCCCGCCGTGCGGCACGCCTCGGCGTAGATTGCCGGCCGCTGGTTCTTGAACCACTTTGCGGCGTTAGCGTTGAGGTAGTTCTCTTTGATCCACGCGGCGTGCACCGGACAAGACGCCATCAGCAGGTCGCGCTCCGGGATGCTGTAACCGGCGATGAGGCTGTTTGTGGCCATCGCCACGCGGACGACTTCCGCCGCCAGCTGAGCCCAAGGTTGGAAATCTAATCCGCGGGCCTTGGCCGAGGTAGCGAGGATCGCATCGTGGGCATAGGTCTTCAATCCGTCGGCCCAATACACCGAGGTCAGCCCCGGCTCCGGGTCGGCTTTGCGCTTCTCGACGTCGAGCCAGATGACCGGACGGGTGTTCTTAAGAAAGGCGGAGGATTGCAGGGTGTGGCGGGGCATGAGGTCGCCAGTATACCCGTGGTTTCGGAAAACGCCCCCTCTCCGGAGCCACCCCCGCCCCATTCCCCCCTACGGGGGGAAGAGTTCTCATATTAATCCTCGACGCCTCTTCTGCCGCCCAAAGCCGATCTTCCTAGGTAGGGACGGCTCTCCGAGCCGTCCGCGGCGCAAGCCAACGGCGGGCTCGGAGAGCCACGCCCTATCTATCCACGTGCCCACGGACCCTACTGCCCTCGTGCCCTCGCAACTTCCCCTTGCCCACGTGTCCCCGTGCCAGCATGTCCCCTTGCGGCTCCGCCGCGCCTGCTTCGCAGCAGATCCCCATGCCAGCAGTTCCCCAACTGTCTTCCTTATCAACCAGCCAACCGATCAACGATGCAACGATCTGGTCCACTGAGCCTCTGGGCCTCCGGGCCTCTCATTAATACCCCTTGCCCACATGCCCCCGTGTCAACGTATCCCCTCGCGGCTCTGCCGCGCTCACTTCGGCACCACATCCTCGAACTTCGCGCGCGCGTCGCCGACCTTAAGGTCGGTGATATAGACGATCTTGTGCGTGGCGACAGGCTTATCGGCATCGAAGCGCGCGCGTACGGCGGGCTTCTCGACATGCCACTCGGGATGATAGATCCCGGTCTTCATGTAGGGCGTGTACTCGAGTCCAATGGTGCCGTAGGTGTTCGGGCCTTTGAGGTCGGCGACCAGCTTGCCGTCCTTCCAGACCTGGATGAGGCCGTCGTCGTTCGGCGACCACTTCGCGTGGATGACCCAGGCCGTCCAGACGCCCGGCTGGACGCGGTCCTCGAACTTCGTCTCCCG
>CANGRI010000066.1 GCA_947456525.1 Opitutia bacterium | reverse complement strand
GTGGTATGGAGGCGGAAGTAGGCCGGGAGGCGATACCAGCCGCGATGACGCGTGACGAGAAGCGGGTGCTGCATCGCGCCCACGAGCCGGATACGGTCGATGAGCTCGGATTCGGGATGCGGATCGGAGCCGATGCACATCTCGAAAAGGGCGATCACGTCCTTGCCGCCTTCCGGCAAGGCGCGCAACGCGCAGGCAAGCATGTCTTCGTTGACGATGGAAACGGGGCGGAAGGTGCCGCGGGCCACAAGGACCGAGCGCTTGTAGAAGTATTCGCTCGGCACCTGAGGGTCGCCTTCGGGCCCGAAAAGAACGGCATCCGTCAGCCCGAGACGGACCAGGCGGAGGGCCGCCGCCCGGTTGTCGAAGGCTCCGAAGGCCGGACCGCTGAAATGCGCGAACTCGACCTCCACGCGGCCGGCGCCGACCTCGTCGACAAGGGCGTTGAGGAAATTGTCGACGCTATCGCGGGTATTGAGCGCGGCATGGATGAGGTTGACGCCGACCGCGCCCAACGCGTCCTGCTGGCGACCTGCGTCCTTGTCCCAGAGACGGAGGTGAAGGATGACTTCGCTGGGCTCAGCCTGAGGCTGATCCTGGAAGCGGATGCCGATCCAAGAATGCCCCTGGCCCTTGCCGTCGTGCGGAGTGGTCGCCACCGTGTCGGCGAAAGCAAAGAAGCGGGTCACCGGGCCACGCTCGGCCTTCAGCCGATCGACGAGGAGGCCATACTCATGGTCGAGCATCTGCTCAAGGCGCTGGCGGGAGACGTAGCGCTGCGGATGGCCATAGATCGCATCGCTTACGCGCATGTCATAGGCCGAGATGCTCTTGGCGACCGTACCGGAAGCGCCACCCGCCTTGAAGAAGTGCCGGACCACCTCCTGCCCTGCCCCGATCTCGGCAAATGCGCCGTAGGCCGACCGGTCGAGGTTGATGGCCAGGGCTTTGCGGGAAGTGGCGGCACCGGCCGAAGACGTAGGCTCTGACATGGCCCTGAAATTAGACGCCGTTACGGACGGCATCGAGCGGAAAGAGGAAATCAAAAATGAGCTTTTGATTGGCGAAAAGGAGACATGAAAGCATCATTTCGACAACAACCCCCATCAGGCGCCCGCCAACACCCCATGAAAGATTTTTTCAAGTCGGTCCTCGCTTCCGCCCTCGGCATGTTCGTGGCCATCTTGGTCGGCGGCTTCGCCTTGGTGATGCTCATCGTCGCGCTCGTGAGTTCCTCCGGTAACGGCCACGATAACGCCGCAGTCTCGATCAAACCCAAGACGATGCTCGTCATCGGAGGGGACCTCACGATCAACGACACTCCGGCCCACGGCGCGCCCGGGCTGGACTTCATCCTGACGGGCGGCAAAGGACCCGAACTGGACCTCCTCCGCGCGCTGGAAGCGATCGACCTCGCCGCCAAGGACAGGAACATCGCCGGCATCCTGCTGAGCGGAGGTCTTTCCGCAGGCGTCACCCAGAAGGCCGAACTCCGTCGGGCCATCGACGCCTTCAAGTCGAGCGGCAAGCCCGTCATCGCCTGGATCGAGAACGGCTCCCAGGGCGAGTACTACCTTTCGAGCGTGGCGGATAAGGTCTACGTCCACGCCTCAGGCGAAATCGAGCTGAAGGGCCTCGCCTCCTATCACATGTATTTCGGCGAGACCCTCAGGATGCTGGGCATCGGCGTGCAGGTGACCAAGGTCGGGAAATATAAGTCGGCGGTCGAGCCCTACATCGGCGGAGTCATGAGCGAACCAGCCCGCGAACAGGCCGAAGCCCTGATGGGCGGCATCTGGAAGCGCGTCCTCGGAGACGTCGCCAAATCCCGCGGCCTTGGCAGCAGCACCCTCTCGAAGACGGTGAATTCAGCCGGCATCTACGACGCCCGGAAGGCCGTGGACCTCAAGCTGGCCGACAAGGCCTTGCACCGCGACGAACTCATGAAGCTGGTGCGCGCGGCCGGAGCCGCCGCCGACGAATCGGGCACGTCCTTCCAGCAGGTCGGGCTGCACCGCTACGCCAGCAAGGTCACCCTGCCCCATAGCGGCCCAAGGATCGCCATCGTCTATGCCGAAGGCGAGATCGTGGACGGCTGGGGCTCCGCCGACGACATCGGCGGCGACCGGCTCGCGCATGACCTTCGCCTGCTGCGCGGCGACAAGCGCCTCAAGGCGGTCGTGCTCCGCGTCAACAGCCCCGGCGGCTCGGCCTTCGCGAGCGATATCGTCGCCCGCGAGGTCGGCCTGCTGAAGGCCCAGGGCATCCCGGTCGTCGTTTCGATGGGAGATGTCGCCGCGAGCGGCGGCTACTACATCTCCGCCAAGGCGAATACGATCTTCGCCGATCCTTCCACCATCACCGGCTCGATCGGCGTCTTCGGGCTCCATTTCAACTACGACGAACTCGCGAAGAAGGTGCAGCTCGGCACCGACGGCGTGAAGACCGCCCGCTATGCGGACCTGCTCGCCGAGCACCGCGCGGCGACCCCTGAGGAACTTGCGATCGTCCAGACCTCGGTCGACGGCGTGTACGAAACCTTCCTGCGCATCGTCGCCGACGGCCGCGGACTCAAGCGGGACGGCGTGCACGAGATCGCCCAAGGACGGGTCTGGCTGGGCGAAGATGCCCGCGGCCTCCGTCTGGTCGACAAACTGGGCGGCCTCCGGGATGCGATCAAGGAAGCCAAGGCCCTGATCAAGGCCGAGGATGCCGAGCTCATCCAGGTGCCGGCGCTGAATTCGGGCCGCGAGAACCTGCTGCAGAAGCTGCTCTCCGACGGCGACAACGATTCCCCCCTGTTCGCGAAAGCATCGTCGGATCCCGCCATGGAGTTCCTGAAGGCCAACGCCAAATGGCTCCGTTCCATCCGGGCGCTCAACGACCCGAAGGGCGTCTACCTGACCTGCCCGCTCGTCCCTGACCGTCGCTGAGGCGAAGCCTTACGGCTGCCTGGGCATCTGCGCACGCGCCTCGGGAAGCCAGCCCTGGAGCTGCTTCACGCGGGTGCTGTCAGAAGGGTGCGTCGAAAGAAACTCGGGCGGACGGGCGCCGCCGATCTTGGAGAAGCGATCCCAGAACGCGGGAGCGGCGTCAGGATTATAGCCGGCACGGGCCATGAAGAGCAGGCCGAGGTGATCCGCTTCGGATTCATGGCTACGGCTGAAAGGCAGCAGGATCCCGTACTGCGCGCCGACGCCGACCGCGGCCATCCACGCCGACCGGGTCTTGGTCGAGGAATTCTTCGTGGCTTCGTCGGCGATGGAGGCCGCGATCGCGACGCCCATCGACTGGGAGACGCGTTCGGAACCATGTCGGCAGATGACGTGCGACACCTCGTGGCCGAGGATCACCGCGATATCGTCGTCGGTCGGGGCATACTGGAACATGCCGGAGTTGAAGCCGATCTTGCCGCCTGGCATCGCGAAGGCGTTGGGCGTCTTGTCGTCGATGATCGCGAATTCCCACTTCGAGGACGGAGGCAGCACGCCGGCCTTGTCGTCGCGGCGGGCGGCGGCGACGATCCTGAGGCCGATCTCCTTGACCTTGGCCAGGCGCTTGTCGCCGGGCAGCTTCTTCATCTTCGAAAACTCGGAGGCCGACATCGAGGCGACCTCGGACTCGTCGACGAAGATGAACTGGGAACGACCTGTGATCGGAGCGTTCTGGCAGCCGACGAAGGCGAGAGCGGACAACAGCAGGAGGAACGTGCGCATGCGGGTGAAATCAGGATTTCGTCGAATCAGGAGCGGCGGGGCCGCGCGGTTCGTCGACGTAGTATTTCCGATAAGAGGAATCGTAGCTGTCGGTGTAGGCCGAAGCCATCCGGAGGGACATCGCATTGAGGATGACGCCCAGCAGGGGCGCCTGCGCCTCACGCAGGCGGGCGAGACAGGAGACCGCGTTGCGCTGGTTGACCGCGTTGTAACGGACGACGTACAGGACGCCGTCGACCTTGGGCAGCAGGTGGAGCGCGTCGGAGACCGCGCCGATGGGCGGCGAGTCGATGAAGATGCGATCGTAGCGTTCCTTCAGTCCGTCGATCATCGCCAGGAACTTGGGATTGTTGATGACCTGCGTGGGATTCTTGCAGCTGAGTCCGACCGGCAGGACGTCCAGGCCCGGAGCCACGTCGCGGACGATCGCCTCGTCGAGGGTCATCTCGGAATTGAACCACTTGCTGAGGCCTCCGTCCCCCGTGAAGCCAAGCGACGGACCGACGTTCGGAAGGCGAAGGTCGGCGTCGATCACGAGCACGCGCTCGGCATGCTGCGCGAAGATCAGCGCGAGGTTGGTGGCGACGAAGGTCTTGCCTTCGCTCGGGCGCGTGGACGTGACGAGGAAGACGCGGGCCTTGGAGACCGCGGGATTCACCTTGAGCGCGGAATAGATCGACCGGACGGCCTCGGTGGCGATGCGGTCCTTGTCCTGTCGCGCCAGCAAGGCGCGGTCGGGGCCGGACGTGCCGGAAACACGGGGGACGGTGCCGATGAGCGGAAGGCCGAGGGAACCCTCGACATCCCGGGCGGACTTCACGCGGTCGTCCAACGTGCCGATGACGACGATGAGGACGATGCCGAAAAGCAGTCCGGACCCCGCACCGACGAGCGCGTTGAAGTAATAATTCTTGTTGATCGGCTTATCCGAGACCGAAGGCGCGTCGAGGATGCGGACCGAGGTGCTCGTACCCGAGGTCGACGAACGCAGCTTGGCCTCCTCGTAGCTGAGCTTCATGCGCCCGAGGAATTCCTCGTTCGCCTTGATGTCCTTGTCCACGCGCTCAAGGTCGACGTTGGCGGCCTGGAGTTTCGAGATCTCCTCTTCCTTGGTGACGAGGTTGCGGAGGATGGCCTCGTGGCGCGCCTTGGCGTTCTCCAGGGCGCTGCGGCGCGACTTGATCGCCTGGACGACGGCCTCCTTGAGCTGGTGCTCCAGCTGCTTGAGGCCCTCGCGCTCGGCGACGAGCTTGGGGTGCTGGTCCGTGTAGGTCTCCGTCATCTGGCTGATGCGGATCTTGGAGGCGCTGATGGCCGTCTGGGCGGCGGCGACGTCGCTATCGGCCCGGATCTGGGGGATGTCGCCGAGCGGGCGTCCCTCCTTCTCGTAGCTGGCGATGACCGAGACGAGGATCTCGTTCTCGTCGATCTGCTTGCGGGTCTCTTCGCGATCCTTCACGAGGACGGAGCGCTCGGTCGTGAGCGTGTTGGTATCCTTGGCGATGGAGAGCAGCTTCTGGTTCTTGATGAGGTCGTTCTTCTGCTCGTAGAGGCGCCGGACCTTGTCCTCGAGGGTTTCGATCTCGATGCGTGCCTTCTCGACGAGGGGATTGGTGACCATCAGGCGGTCGTCTTCGCTGTACTTCTGGATCGATTCGCAGAAAAGGCGGGCGACCTGACGGGCGAGATCGCGGTTCGGGTGGGTGAAATCGATGTTGATCACCAGCGTCTGGCGCTGGGGATTGATGCCGCGTTGCTTGGCGAAGACTTCCTGTTCCGTCAGCGGACCCGAGAAGATATTGCCCGCCTGGTAGGGCTCGAGGACCTTCTTGCGCTCAGCGGTGGTGAGGCGCTTCGAGACGCCCTCGATGATGTTGGCGCTGCGCATCGCCTCGACGGCGGTGAAGAAGTCGTCGTTCGAGACGATCTTGAAATTATCGTCGGCGGCGGACGAACCACCGTTGATGGTCGGGGCCAGGCGGAAGACGCGGAGACGGCCAGTCGCGCGGTATTCCGGGGTCGTGTTATAGGTATTGAGGAGGGCCAGCGTCAGGAAGACGAGGGCCGAAAGCAGGATCCACCAATACCGCTCGCGGAGCATCAGCAGGTAATTGTAGATCGGGTTGCCTTCCCCTGCCCCGCCGCGGGCGTAGCCACCGTAGTTACCATAACCATAGCCGCCGTTGCCGGCGACATAGTTGCCGTAGCTGCCGTACGAACCATAACCGCGGTTGCCGCCGCGAGCGGGCTCGGGCGGGCGATTGTCAGATGAGGGTTCCGGGGTGGCCATGGAAAGGGATCAGATGCGGCTGTCGCGGACGTAGATCTGGTCCTCGTCCTCCAGGACGAAGTCCGGCTCGTCGCCGTCGTCGATGCGACGGACGTCCTTGGAAATCACCAAAGGGGAGCCGTCGCGGGTACGCTTGATCGTGACGTCGGAGCGGTTACCGCGCGGCAGCACGCCTCCAGCCATCGAGAGGGCGCGGCCCAACGTGAGGGTTTCCTCGGGGGGAATGGAGACCGGCCCCGGCTTGCCGACATAGCCGGATACATAGACGCGGCGCTCGGCGTAGGTGACGATCGAGATCGTGACCTGAGGCTTCTTGAAATAGACCCGGAACTGGTTGGCCAGCTCGACCTGAGCCTGGGTGAGCGTAAGGCCGGCGACCGGCACCAACTTCTTCAGGAATGGGATGTCGACCGTGCCGTCGGAATTGATGCGGCGCTCGATCTGCGTGTCCGGCTCGTTGATGACGAGCACCCGGATGAAGTCTCGGGCGCGCAGCCGATAGCTGTTCTGGCTGCCTGCGGGATCCGGGAGGGTCGTCGGCGTGGCGACGGCATAATCGGCCGAGGCCGCCGAGGAGGCCGACGGGACAGGGACGGCAGAAGCCGACGCCTGAGAGGCCGCCACCGGAGCCTGGACGGTCGGAGCGGAGGGATCAGAGGCGCCCCGGCCAAGGGTCAGGACGTTCTCCGGCTCGAGCGCGGTCGCGCTGACCGGCACGGAGGCAGACGGAGAACAAGCGGAGAGGACGAAGGCTGCGGCGACGGCGCCGAGCAGGCTTTTCAGGACGGAAGACATGGAAGTGAAATAGAGGAACCGGGTCCGCCGGTCAACCGGGTCTGCCCTCCCCTCGCGCCGATGGGGCGTTCTCAGTAGCGGAACGCCGCCGAGAGCGTGAAGGTGTTCGAGGTGTAGGTCGAAGTAGCGACGGAAGCGGTGGAGTCGTTCAGGCTGTAGTTGGCCTGGAAGCTCAGGTGCTTGGAGTACTTGTAGTCGGCGCCCACGGTGTAGACGTAGGTATTGACCTGGCTGGTGCTCGCAAGGACGTCGCTCTTGGTGGCCGAAAGGTTGATGTTGAGGTCCTCGGAGGCGACGTAGGCGACGCCGTAGGTATAGTTCTTCGAGGCCATCTGGCTGTTGGTCGAAGAGGCCGTGACGTCGCGGGAAAGCGTCAACGAATGGCTGAGGCGTTCGGTCAGGGTGTGGCTCAGGTTGACCGAGTATGAGAGGTCCGAGGAGTTCGAAGCGCTGTCATAGTGGTACTGAGAATAGCCGAGTCGGATGTTGCCGTTGAGCTTGCCCGATTCGGTGAGCTGGCCCTTGGCGGTGAGGCCGGCGAAGTCCTTCACGAGCTGGCTGTACTGGAGGGCAGGACGGGCCGTGCCGGCCTGGCTGTAATAGGGGGCGGCCGAGTAGTCCGTCACGTCATGCTGGAGGGCGAGGCCGAAGCTAAGCTTCTCGAAAGCCTGATAATCAAGGCTCAGGGGGATGGACTTGGTATTCAGCTCGGTCAGGGTGTTCGTATTGTAGACGTAACTGCCAGAGCTGCCCGTGATCGTCGGATTGAGGTAGTGGTTGTAGGTATTGGCGTAACCGAGGCCGACGCTGAACTTCTCGGTCAGCCTGTAGTCCGCATGGAAAGCATGGGAGTAGTTGGCCTGGCGGAAAAGGGTCGCACCGAGAATGCCGCCGAGACCCTGCATCTGCAGGTCGTCGTTACGCGCGGTCACGCGATAGGAAGAATCGAGCGTAAGGGCGAGCGGGCCGCCGTCCGCGAAGCGGATCGATCCGCTCAGGGCGTCGCGGGAGTCCTGGAGGTCGGACAGGGCCTTGTCGGTGAAATTGACGAAGGTGCGCTTGGCAGAGAGAGTGGCGGAGAGAGCCGAGTCCTTGCCGTACTCGAGGAGGAAGCCGGGGGTGACCATCCAGCTGGTGGCGGAAGTCTTAGTGGCGCTGGAGTAGAGGTTATCCGTGACCTCAAGGCTGGCAGCGGAGTCGAAGTAGATGTCGCAGTCGTTGCCGACCTGGATGAGCGGAGAGGTAGGGATCCAGTTGGCGCCTTGGACCAGGGCGGAGACGGTGAGGGCCGAGGCAGCGATGAGGAAGCGGGACATAGGGGTCTTCTTGGGGTTGGCTAAGAGATTGGTAAAACGACGTAGGGCATCAACCCCCAAACAGGGCGGAATCCCCCAAAAACAAAGACCCCGCCCTTTCGGGCGGGGTCTGGCTACCAGCCACCTTGCACCGCTTAGGCGGGGGTCGGGGTCTGGAAGACGCGGATGCGACGATAGGCGGGCAGACCCGTGCCGGCGGGGACGAGGTGACCCATGATCACGTTCTCCTTGAAGCCGGTGAGGTTGTCGCGCTTGGCCATCGTGGCGGCGTCGGTGAGGACTCGGGTCGTCTCCTGGAAGGAGGCGGCCGAGATGAAGGACTCGGTCTCGAGGGAGGCCTTGGTGATGCCAAGGAGGATCGGCTCGGACTCGGCGATCTGACCGCCGCGCTCGTTGATGGAGCGGTTGTTCTCCGCGAGGAGAGTGCGGTCGACCTGTTCGCCCCAGAGGTAATCGGAGTCGCCCGGCTCGGTGATGCG
>CANGRI010000065.1 GCA_947456525.1 Opitutia bacterium | reverse complement strand
GAGCCGCCCAAGGATTTCCAGGAGCTGAAGGAATGGCTGGCCAAGAAGTTCGGCCGCAAGTCCTACCTTCTTCCCGCGTAATAGGTTTAGGCGGTTGGCGGTTAGCGGTTGGGAGCAGCCATGGAGACATGCTTCCCTAGGCAGGGACCTGATGCCCCTCGCGTCCTCGCGCACTCGAGCCCTCCGGCCCTCGTCTAGTATCCCTTCTGACCGGGACGCGGCAGCCGCTTCGGCGCCTTCCATTCGGCCGGCTCGAGCTTGGCGGCGGTCAACGGGTCGTCGTCACCGTCGGCCTTCATCTCGGCGGCGAGTTTGGTGAGCATGGCCTTGATGCGCTCAGCCTGCGCCGGATCGGCGGACAGGTCCTTGGTCTCAAACGGATCGGATTGCAGATCGAAGAGCTGGGTGCGGTCGACGTGCGGATAGCGGATCAGCTTCCAGCGTCCGTCGTTGAGCGCCTTCTGGACGTCACGATACCCGAACATCAGGAACGGGCGGCCGGGGCGTGCAGGGTCCTTGAGCACCTCGGCGAAATCACGGCCCTGGGAAGTCTTCGGCGCGGCGACGCCGCACAGCTTGCCCAGCGTCGGCATGACGTCGAGGAGGTAGCACATCGCCTCGCTGCGCTTGTCAGCGGGGATGCCGGGGCCCGCGATGATGAGCGGCACGCGTAGCGAGTGTTCGTAGAGGTTCTGCTTACCGATGAGGCCGTGCGAACCGCGGGCCACGCCGGAGTCGGCTGAGAAAACGACGATGGTATTGCCGGCGAAGGGAGAAGCATCCACGGCGTCGAGCACCCGGCCCACCTGCACGTCGAGGAACGTGACGTAGCGATAATACTCGGCCAGCATCTCCTTCACGGCAGCCTCCGAACGCGGCCACTTCAGCAGCTGCTCGTCGCGGATGACCATCTCGCCATTGTCGAACGGATGCTGCGGCAGGAAGTTCGGGGGCAGAGGGATCGACGCCGGATCATACGTCACTGGGAAGCCGTCAGGGACGATATGCGGGTCATGCGGACCGTCGAAGGCGAGGTAGGAGAAGAACGGCTGCTTGCCGTCCTGCGCCTTCAGGAACGCCAGCGTCTCATCCGTGGCTTCTTCGCAGAGGTGCTTCGGCGAGACCTTCGCCGGGGTCAGTTTGCCGGACGGCAGCAGGTCGCTCGTCGGAGCCTTCATCGGATTGGCCATGCCGCCCACGAAGAGCGCCCTGGCCTGCTGGAAAGACTTGGGGAGCGAAGGCGGCCCGTTATGCCACTTGCCGGCGGCGAAGGCAGCATAACCCGCCGCACCGAAGGCGTGAGGCCAGGTCTCATGCCGCATCAGGCGATCATCGATCTGCGCGAGGGAGCGACCGGAGAGCAGCATCGCACGCGAGGGCACACAGGTGGCCCCCTGATTGCCGCCCTGCATGTATGCGCGGGTGAAAGCCACCCCACGCTTCACGAGGCGGTCGAGGTTCGGGGTCTTGATGACCGGATTACCCAGGGCCGCAATGGTATCGGCGCGCTGGTCGTCGGCGAAGATGAAGACGACGTTCGGCGCGGGCGCGGCGGCAAGCGAGACGACCGCAGCCAGAAATGTGGCGAAGAGACGGGGCAGGCTCATGGCGACATCCAAGCCCTCCGCCCGGAGAACGCAACCCGCGTTCAGGCGTTGAAGCCGTGATGACCGTCCTGCTTGCGATGCTCAGGGGCATCCGGCTCGACGTGTACCAGCACCGAGATCACCTCGGGGTGCGAACGCAGGATGTCCGCCTTGATTCGGCCGGCGATGGCATGGCCTTCGGCGACCGTGGCGCCTTCGGCGACCTGAAGATGGAAATCGACCTCGAACCGATCACCCAGGCGGCGGGCCCGGAAAGCATGGAACCCCTTCGCACCAGGTGCGGCGAGGATATGCTCGCTGAGGTCATGCAGCACGTGCGCAGCCGGTGCGGTATCCAAGAGGTCCTCGCACGCGCCTTTGAAGAGCTTGATGCCTTCGGCGCCCAGCCAGCCGGCGAGCACCAAGCCCACGACCTTATCGAGGGCCTTCCATTCGGGGTGGACGTTGGCGATGACGACGGCGATCAGAGCGAGCAGCGACGCGACGGCGTCGGCGCGATGGTCCGTGGCGTTAGCCATCAGCAGACGCGAACCGAGGCGCTCGGCCTGACGGCGGGCATACTGGTAGAAACCTTCCTTGATGAGCAGAGCGGCTCCAGCGACCCAAGCGGCGGCCATGCCCGGCGCGGCGGTGTCAGTCCCACTGACGAGCGCGGACAGCGACTGCCAAGCCAGGCCGAGGCAGAAGAGCAGCACCAACGACGAGATGAGCATCGTCGCCAAGGTCGAGAAACGGTGGTGACCGTAAGGATGATCGTCGTCCTTGGGGAGATGGGCGAACTTCAGCCCGATGATGGCCGCGATGTCGGACGCGATATCGACCAGCGAGTGGATGCCATCGGCGACGAGGGCCTGAGACGAGGCGACGATGCCCACGCTGAGCTTGGCGCCAGCCATGAGGACATTGACCGCCAGGCTGAGCGCCACGGTGAGACCACCTTCGCGCTGCAGCGTCGTGCTCATTTGGGTGAATTAGCCTTAATCAGGTCGGCTTCGGCGTGCCAGTCGATTCGGACCAAGCGGGCATCGGCCACGGCAGGATGGCCGTTCAATTCGCGGACCAGGGCCTCGAGCTTACCCCAAGGGGCTCCCCCAGGAAGCTTACGCCACGCATCGAGTCGGATCAGCGACTCCTCATGGCCGGGCCAGTCGGTGGCGACATCGCCGGACTGCAGCGTGACTTCGGATGCCTGATGTCCGGGCTTCAGTTTGATCGCGATGCGATCGGCGAAGGTGAACGCATATGACTCGACCGGACCGGCTTCGGCCAAGGCGACGCCCGGCGCGTAGGATTCCTTGATGAGGATATGCTCCTCAGGAAGCTCCTTTCCTTCGGGGGAATAGCGGCGGGTGCCACCGGTGACGAGCGTGCGGACCTTCGCTCCGCCTTGCTGCTCGGCGACCTGCTCGAACAGGACATACCTGCCATAGAAGCCCTTCTTCATGACGGCGTAGTCATACATCATCGGGGCCATGCTGAGCGAAGAGCGCACCGCGCGGAGCTGGTTCTTCTTCTCGCTGCCGCAGGACTTGCCGCCCAGCAGGAGCATGACGCCGAGCAAGGCGCCGACCAGGAAGATGACGAAACGTTCGCGCTGACCCATGCCCAGACATCAGCGAAGGATGCCCGCCGGGGCAAGGAGAAGCCTCCGCGGCGTCGTTTGGCGTTGGAAATTCGCCCGCGGGCGCCAAAACAGGCTCATGCTTCAGGCCACCGTCGAGACCCGCGTCCGCTTCGCCGAGACCGATGCGATGGGCGTCACCTACCACGGCAACTACCTACCTTGGTTCGAGATGGCCCGCGTCACCCTGCTCGACCAGCTCGGCACCCCCTACCGACAGCTCGAGCAAGACGGCTTCCTGCTGCCCGTCCTCGAGACCAGCCTGACCTACCACCGCCCTTCCCGCTTCGACGACCGCGTCCGCATCACCGTGACCCTCGCCGAAAAGCCCAAGGCTCGCCTGAAGCTCACCTACCAGGTCGAACGCGAAGGCGAACTGTTGGTCGAAGGCTTCACCGTCCACGCCTTCGTGAACCGCGAGTTCAAGGCCGTGCGTCCGCCGGAGAACGTCGAGGCCGCGATGCGCCAAGCCTTCGGAGCCTGATTTCATGAAGATCGCCGCCGCCCCCCTGGGGCCATTCGAAACCAACGCCTACCTCGTCGTCGCCGAGAACGGCAAAGATTGCTGCGTGATCGACGCCCCCAAGGACGCCGGCCCGCTGCTGCTGGAGGAGATCAAGAAACAGGGTCTTAACCTGACGCACCTGCTCATCACGCACGGCCACTGGGACCACATGTGCGACGGGCACCACTTCGCGGCCGCCGGCGCGAAGGTCATCGCGCACAAGGACGACCAGCAGCTCATCGAGAACATCGTAGCCTATCGCAACCGCTACCAGTCGATGATCCCGTCGCTCTCCGACGAGGACTTCCGCTCGGTGAAGGTCGACCGCTGGGTGGATGACGGCGACGTCGTCGAGACCTGCGGCTACAAGTTCGAGATCCGCCACGTCCCCGGCCACTGCCCCGGCAGCATCCTCTTCTATGCCGCCGACCAGAAGATCGCCTTCACCGGCGACGCCATCTTCAAGGGCTCCGTCGGCCGGACCGACCTCCCCAACGGCGACTGGAACCAGTTGCTGACCTCGATCCGCACCCGCATCTACACCCTGCCGGACGACGTCGTGCTCCTCCCGGGCCATGGCGGCCAGACCTCGGTCGGCGTCGAGAAGAAGACCAACCCTTACGCCAAGCCCTGAGCCGGTGCCGACCCCCTGTCCTTTCCTGCCGTCCTGCGGCCGCCCGCTCTCCTGGCGCGACCTCAACGCCTTGAGGGACGACCAAGGCCCGGAGCTGTATCGGCTATGCCTGGAATACGGGCAACAGCTCTGGCTCGACGACCTCCCGGCGCGAGCGCTGCTCGCGGTCGACCGGGCGCTGTATTGCGACGTCCCCGGCGACGCCGAGGTCCTGACCGAATACCCGATGCCTTATCGGGCCATCGGCTGGATGGTCCGTCAACCCAGCGAAAGCTTCACCGGCAACGCCCGGGTACACTATCAGCACCTGGCCGACCGGGTGCGCGGTGAACGGGCCGACCTCAAGAAATGGCGAGCCTGGGCCGCCTGGGCAGTGACTCGACACGTCCGATCCGAGCTGGCCGGCGACCCTAGGCACATCGTCATCGATCCGACGCTCGCCGAGATCGAAGCCGGCCTGCGGGCCCATGGCGTCAACGGCGAGATCGCCGAATGGCATAAGGCCCTCGCCGACTGAACCCCCGCACTATTTTCCATGACCCTCCACGCTGACCACTCTCTCCGCATCGTCATCGATGCCACCGACCTGCATGCAGGCCTGACGGGAGAGCATCCGCTGGAGCAGCGTGACGCCCCGGCCGACAGCCGCATCACCCTTCGCTCGTTCGAAGCCGGCGCTTCGTGGACGCATGATGGCGGCAAGTTGCTCGAAGTGCTCGTCGTGCAGGGTCGTCTCCAGCTCAACGGAGAAGAACTGGGCCCGATGTCTTATGTGCGACTGTCACCGGGCATGGCGGTGTCGCTACAGACCAAGGAAGGTTGCGTGCTTTACCTCAACGAACGCACCCCCACCGAGCCGGAAACGGACTCTTACGCCTTACGCGGCGACTCCCTTGACTGGCGCCAAGGCATGGTGCCAGGACTCAAGGTCACCTCATTGCACCAAGGCCTGACCAAGCATACCGCCCTGGTGCGCTGGGCGCCCGAGACGCGTTTCAACCCGCATACCCACGTCGGCGGCGAAGAGATCCTCGTCCTCGAAGGCGTCTTCCGCGACGAACATGGCAGCTATCCTGCCGGCACGTGGATCCGCAGCCCGCACCTGAGCAATCACCGGCCCTTCACCGGTCCGGAGGGCGCGACCATCCTCGTCAAAGTCGGCCACCTCATGGTCCCTGCCTGAGCAGCCAGTCGTTTCACTTCGACAAGTCGAGCACCTCGACCTGCAAGGTGATCGGCTGTCCGTCGGCGCCGGCGATCGTGAAAGGCGTCCCCATCGGCCCCTTCAGGGTCGGGTATTCCTTTCGCACAGTGGGGGCAAGCTCACCAACCGTGCCTTTATGCAACACCAGTTCAACCGATTGGCCGAGCCGGCTCAGCGTCAGCGCCTCGCGCTTCTCATCATAGGCACGCAGCGTCCAGCCATCCACCTTGCGACCCAAGGGAACCCACTTGCGGGAGCCCGACGCATCTTCGATCGAAAACAGCTTGTCCTTCGGCAGCACGCCATGAAAGCGGGGCAAGCCCTCTTTCGCAACGCCCGGCTTCGGCGACGCAGGCGATGCGGACGGCTCTCCTGACACGCGGGCAGAGGACGTCATCTCGAGAGCGAGGAAGCCATCAGGTCCCACCTTCGGGGTGACCGTGAAGACCAAGCCCTCTTCGGCCGAGCCCACGCGGATGGTGGCCTGCTTGCCGTCGACGGTGATGACCGTGGGCTCGGCGTAAACCTCAGGTTTCCCGTCCTTGTCGAGCCGGGTGAACGACGCCTTCACCTTCAGGTGCGTCGGCACCGGCTCCTCGGCCGCGAGGGCCGTCAAAGCCACCAGGACGAGAAGCAGAGGTCGGAGCATCGCTTAACGAGCGATCGGTGTCGCCGAGACCGAAGCGCTGACCGAGACCTCGAGGCCGCCGACGCCGGGGACCTTGGCGACCTCGCCTGGGCGCACCGTCACGACCGTGTTGAGTTCGCTGGCGGAAGCCTCGATCGAAGACTTGTAGAGGCGGAGCTCCTGGTGCGTGGCACCCTGTCCGACGACCAGCATTTCCTTCTCCTTGTCGTAGGACTCGAGGGACCAACCGTCGACGGTGGCGCCGAGCTTATACCAGCGACGACCGCCCTTGCTGTCCTGGATCGAAAAGAGCCCTTCGGCCGCGAGCACCGAGAAGAAAGTCAACGTGCCATCGTGCGCCTTAGATTCGCGCTTGCGGGCGATTTTCTCGGCCTTCGGGTCAACCGGCTCCGGCTTATTGGTGATGACGACGCGCAAGGAGATGCTCACCGTGCCGTCGGGCTGGACTGTCGGGGCGATGACAAGCTCCATGCTGGCCTGGGGTTGTCCTTTAGGATCGGGCTTAGCGCCGACGGAGACACGCGCTTCGGAGCCTGAGATGACGGACACCTGAGGAGCCGACATCACGTCGGACTTACCCGTCTTCGGATCGAGGTGCGAGACCGTGGTACGGACCGTGACGGTGGGAGGCGGCGCCGGAACCGGGGCGGGCACCTGGGCCGCCAAGGAGACGGCCAGGAAGGAGCCTACGGCGAGCAGGAGGATACGGGGAGCCATGGGAGACGGCATAGTTCTATTTCCCTTATACCCCATCGCGAGGCAAAAGGTTGCACCGCCGACCGCCGAAACCTCAGAGACGCTTGAAGATCAGCGAAGCGTTGTGTCCGCCGAAACCGAGGTTGTTCGAGATCGCGACATCCACCTTGCGGGCCTTGGCGACGTTCGGCGTGTAGTCGAGGTCACAATCGGGGTCCGGGTTCTCGTAATTGATGGTCGGCGGGATCATGCCCGTGTGGATGGCCATCACGCAGGCGGCCGCCTCGACGCCTCCGGCGGCACCGAGAAGGTGGCCGGTCATGGACTTGGTCGAGGAGATCGAGATCTTGGGGGCGAGGTCGCCGAAGGTGCGCTTGATCGCGAGGGTCTCGCAACGGTCGTTGATCGGGGTCGAGGTGCCGTGGGCGTTGATGTAACCCACTTCGGACTTCTCGATGCCGGCCTCGGCGAGGGCGCGGTTGAGGCAGAGCGCGAGGCCCTTCCCTTCCTGGTCCTGGCCGGTGATGTGATAGGCGTCGCAGGTGGCGCCGTAACCGGCGAGCTCGCAATAGATGCGGGCGCCGCGGGCCTGGGCATGCTCGAGGGATTCGATGACGAGGACGCCGGCGCCTTCGCCCATGACGAAGCCGTCGCGCAGCTTGTCGAACGGACGGGAAGCCTTCTCGGGCGTGTCATTGAAGTCGGTCGACATCGCCTTCATGTTGCAGAAGCCGGCGTAGCCGAGGCGCGTGATCGCGGCTTCGGAGCCGCCGGAAAGCATGATGTCGGCGTGGCCGTCACGGATGTGGCGGAGGGCTTCGCCGAGGGCGTGGGAGCCGGAAGCGCAGGCCGAGACGACGCCGAAGTTGACGGACTTCGCCTGGAACTCGATGGCTACGACGCCGGAGGCGATGTTGGCGATGAGCGAGGGAATCGTGAAAGGCGAGACGCGGGACGGGCCGCGCTCGATGAGGACGCGGGCCTGGTTCTCGATGGTCTCCATGCCGCCGATGCCCGAACCGATGATCACGCCGAAGCGTTCGGAATCGAGTTTGGTGACGTCGATGCCGGCGTCCTGGATGGCGAGACGGGAAGCGGCGACGGCGTACTGCGTGTAGCGGTCGTTACGCTTGGCTTCCTTGCCGTCCATGAACTTGGCCGGATCGAAGTCGCGGACTTCGGCTCCGACCTTGGACGGGAAATCCGTGGGGTCGAAGCGCGTGACACGCGAAATCCCGGAACGACCCTTGATCAGGGCGTCCCAGAAGGTCGCGTTGTCGTGACCGAGGGCCGTCAGCGAGCCGATGCCCGTGACGACTACCCGGCGAGATTTGCGGTCGGAGCTCAAAGGGGCGGGCCTACGAGGAAAGCCCGGACTGCTTATTTGGTGGCGTGGGCCTTGATGTGCTCGATGGCATCACCAAGGGTCTTGATACCGGCGGCCTTTTCTTCCGGGATCGTGATGCCGAACTCGTCTTCGAAAGCCATGATGATTTCGACGAGGTCAAGGGAGTCAGCCTTCAGGTCGCCCTGGAAGCTGGCACCGGGGGTGAGCTGGTCGGGGGTGACGGAGAGTTGCTTGACGATGATGTCCTTGACGCGCTGTTCGATGTTTTCGGGCATAATAAAAGGGTGTTTTGTTAGGTTTTGGGGTGTCAGATAGCCATTCCTCCGTCAACCG
>CANGRI010000064.1 GCA_947456525.1 Opitutia bacterium | reverse complement strand
GCGACGACCGAGGCAGACAAGATTTTGCCGACTATCACTTCCCGCTGCCAGCGCCTGGAGTTCCATCCAATCTCGGAGGAAGTCATCGCCGCCCAGCTCGCCCGAATCGTCAAAGCCGACGGCGTCACGGCCGACCAGCATGCCCTCACGGCCATCGCTCGCCTCGCCTCCGGCGGCATGCGTGACTCGCAGTCCATCCTCGACCAGGTGATTTCGTTCTCGGGCAAGAAGATCACCGAGGCCGATGTGCTTTCCATCTACGGTCTGGCCTCCGTCCAGCAGGTCACCGACCTCTGTCACGGCATCGCCACGGGCGATGGCAAGAAGGTCCTCGCTCTCTGTGATGCCTTCCATGCCGAAGGTCGCGACCTGCTCCGCGTGCTCGCCGACCTTCAGGTCCGCGTCCGTGCCGCCACCCTTGATTCCGTCCGCTCCGGCGGCAATTCCGCCCAGCTTGGCGCCCCGCTCGCCACCGAGCAGCTCGTGCGTCTCCTAGAGTGCCTGCAGGAAGGGGAGACCGGTATCCGCCATGGACTCTCGCCACGGGCCAACTTTGAGGTGACGCTGCTCAAAGCAATCGAGCAAAGTAGGTCGCGATCGATAGACCTCCTCATCAAAGACATCGCCGCCGCCGCAGCTGGTCTCCCTCGGGAGCCCGGCCAAAAAAAAATAAGGACCACGGTGGCCGCACTGGCGGCGCCTGAGACGAACGCGGTCGCCCCCGACGTCGAGCCCGCTGCGGCCGTCGCTCCTACGCCTTCGCGCGTCGTGGACATCCCGATCGAAGACTCGGGAATTCTTGAGGAATCCCTGCCGCCCCTGGATATCGAGGCCGCCGAGGCGGAAGCGAGTATTTCCGACCGGCGCGAACCTTTCGTCTTCCCCGAGAGTTCGTCCGCCAGCCAGCCGGTCGCCGAAGTCGGCAAGACGGCCTTCCCGGGCGACAAGGAATTCATCGAGGCCGTGAAGGCGCTGCCTCCCGGACTCAAGGAGAAGCTGAAGGATACGATCGGCGCCGAGTTCACGGCCTTACGCCCGGTCCCGGTCGGCAAACTCCGCCGGCCGCTCTGATCGTGGAGTCGTCGATCGAGGTCGGCGTCATCTCCGATACGCATGGCCGCCTTCGAGCGGAGGCCATCATCGCCCTCGAGGGGTGCGATCTGATCTTCCACGCCGGCGACGTCTGCGGGCCGCTGATCGTGCCGCAGCTCGCCGAGCTGGCTCCTTGTCATGCCGTGGCGGGTAATTGCGACGATGACGATACGCTACCGCTGACCTGCCTGCAGGTCGTCGGTGGCCTGCGCGTCCTGTTGCATCATGGCCATCTGCCGGTGGACGAGTCCGGCTTCCGGCCGGATATCGTCATCACCGGCCACACGCATGTCCCGAGGGTCGAACAGGATGGTGCCGTGCTCAGGCTCAATCCCGGCAGCGCCGGCCCGAGGCGATTTAATCTTCCCGTAACCGTCGCACGGATTACGTTGCGAGAGGGCAGGGCGAGCGCCCGCCTCATCGCCCTCGACGTGACATGAAGCAACCCCTGCCTATCGACGCACTTCAGGACGACCTGGTCGCCGCCTGTGGTCGCGTGCGTCGGCTCGTCCTGCGTGCCCCTACGGGCTCCGGTAAGTCGACGCGCATCCCGCAGATGCTGCTGGACCTGAATCTGGTCCAGGGTCAGATCGTCGTCCTGCAGCCACGACGAATCGCGGCCCGCCTGCTGGCCGCGCGTATCGCTCAGGAACGCGAGGTCCGTCTCGGCGGCGAAGTCGGCTATCAGATTCGCTTCGAGCGCGTGGAGTCGGCCCAGACCCGGATCAAGTTCGTGACGGAAGCGCTGCTGCTCCGCCAGATGGCCTCTGACCCGGAGCTCAAGGGCGTCGGAGCGGTGGTCTTCGACGAGTTCCATGAGCGCAACCTGCATTCCGACGTCGCCTTAGCCCTTGCCCGTCGGCTGCAGGAGACGCATCGCCCCGACCTGCTGATCATGGCGATGTCCGCGACGCTCGATACCGAAGGAGTGGCGAAGTGGCTCGGGGCGGCCGAGACCTTGGCCGCCGATGGACGTGCCTATCCCGTGCAGATCGAGTACACGCACATGCCTCGCAACTCGACCCGGCCGATCTGGGATGCCGCGGCGGAGCAGGTCAGGCGGATCCTGCAAGAAGAGGACGAGGGCGACATCCTCGTCTTCATGCCGGGTTCGTACGAGATCATGCGCACGATCGGCGCCGTCCGTAACCTTCCTGAGTCCGGCGGCATCGATATCTTGCCCCTCTATGGGGAACTGCCTCCGGAGGAGCAGGACCGGGCCGTCAAGCCGAGCCCTGGCCGCAAGGTGATCGTCGCGACCAACGTCGCCGAGACCTCGCTGACTATTCCGGGGGTGAGGGCCGTGGTGGACGCCGGCCTTGCCCGCATCGCGCGTTTCGACCCGCATCGCGGCATCGACACCTTGCTCGTCGAGCCGGTCTCGCAGGCTTCCGCCGAGCAGCGCGCGGGTCGCGCGGGCCGAACCGGCCCCGGACGTTGCATCCGGCTATGGTCGCAGACCGACCACGAAGCGCGACCGCTCCGGGAGGTTCCGGAGATCAAGCGGGTCGACCTTTCTGAGACGATCCTGCTCCTTCTGTCGTCCGGATGGGGCGAAGCTGCCGGCTTCCCTTGGTATGAGAAACCGGATGACAAGGCCCTCCAGCGTGCGTTGACGGTCCTCGGCGACCTCGGCGCGGTCGATGCGCAAGGTAAGCTCACCTCGATGGGAAGACGCATGTCGGTGTTCCCCGCGCATCCTCGCTACGCGCGCATGCTGCTCGCGGCGGGTGAGCTGGACTGTGTCTACGAGGTCTGCCGCATCGCCGGTCTAGCGCAGGGGCGTGATATCCTCTTCCGCAAAGTCGACGACCGCACCGAGAACGCCCGCGATTCGGTGGAGCAGGAGGATGGCTCCGACTTCTTCCCTCGCCTAGCTCTCCTGCAGCGTGCGATCGACATGAAGTTCGATGCCGACGCTTGCGACCGCTTCGGCGTCCATGGCCAGGCCGCGCGACAGGCCGACCAGGCTGCCCGGCAGTTCCTCCGTCTCGCCGAGGGACAGGGGCTGCCTGTCAGCGATCGCGTCGCCGATCCGGCCGCCATCCGCCGCTGCCTCCTGCTGGGCTTCTCCGACCGCCTCGCCGTCCGGCTCGATGCGGGTACCCTCCGTTGCGCCTTGGTGCACGGACGTACCGGCGAACTCCGTCGCGAATCCTCCATCCGGAACGCCAAGCTGTTGGTCGCGGCGGAGGTCGATGAGATCCAGGCACGCGGTGGAGTGACGACTTACCTTTCTTTGGCCACGGCCGTCGAGGAGGCCTGGCTGCAGGAGTTGTTCCCCTCGGAATTCTCGACCGTGAACCATGTCCGTTACGATGCTTCCCAGCGTCGCGTCGTGACCCGTTCCGAAAGGCGTTTCCGCGACCTCGTGCTCGACGCCAAGGAGCGAGATGACGCTCCGTCCGACGCCGCGAGCCGTATCCTGGCCGAGGAAGTCGCCGCCGGCCGGCTCGAGCTCGATAAGTGGGACGCACCGGTCGATGCATGGATCCGACGCGTGAACTTCCTCTCCAAGCATTGCCCTGAGCTGGGCATCCCGCCGTTCGACGAGGAGGCCCGTCGCATGGTCATCGAAGAAGTGTGCGCGGGCGCCGTGGCTTATCGCGATATCCGCGATCGCCCGGTGTTCGGCGTCGTCCGTGGCTGGCTGACCCATGAGCAGGCGATGGCCTTGGAATCCTATTGCCCCGATAAAATCGTCCTGCCCCGCAAGAAACACCCGGCCCGGATCGAATATACGGCCGACGGCCAGGCTGAGATCGAGGCGACCGTGCAGGAGCTCTACGATTTCCCCGGAAGCAAGCTGCGCGTCTGCCTCGGCAAAGTCCCGATGGTGATCTGCATCCAGTCTCCGGCCCGCCGTACGCAGCAGCGCACCACCGACCTCGATGCTTTCTGGAAGGGCTCTTATGAAGGCGTGAAGAAGGAACTACGCGGCCGTTATCCCAAGCACGAATGGCGCTGACCCCATGAGCACCTCTTCCGCGCCTTGGTCCTCGGTCCCGATCCATGTCATCGACTTCGAAGGCAGCGGGCGCACCGGCGTGGTCGAGTACGGCGTGGCCACGCTGCTCGGCGGCGAGATCGTCTCCGCCTCCACGCGCCTGCATGCGTCGCGCGTGCCGGTCCCGTCGATCGACACCCAATGCCACGGCCTTGCCGCCAAGGACCTGAAAGGGTTACCCCCTTTCGAATCGGAGTGGGACCATTGGGTCTCCCTGCGTCGAACCGGTTTGCTCGCGGCGCATAACGCTTCCGTCGAATCAGGCTTGCTGCGCGGCACTTGGTCCCGGCCATCCGTCGTGCCTTCCTTTGTCGGCGACGACGCTCCGGTCGCCGAGTGGGGGCCTTGGATCGACACCTGCCGTCTGGCCCGGGCTTGGGCTCCCACCTTGGGCGACTTCCGGCTTTCATCCTTGGTCTCCGTCCTGCGGCTGGCCCCTCGCTTGGATGCCTTGGCCGCTGAGCACTGCCCCCCGAACCGCCGTCGTTACCATTGCGCTTTGTTCGATGCCTTGGCGGCCGCCCTGGTCCTGCGGGCCCTCTGCGGGCTGGAAGGGCGTTCGGCCGCCCCGCTTTCGCAGCTGGTCCGGGATAGCGTGTCGGCCCCGGCGGCCGACGACCTGATGCAAGGCGAGCTAGGGCTCTAGTTTCCGCTTCACTCCGAGGGGCTGGACTAACTAGATAGGCTTCCCTCTATGGCTTCCAAGTCCCCCATTCGCGTCGCGGTCACCGGCGCCGCCGGCAACATCGGTTACGCCGCCATCTTCCGTCTCGCCTCCGGCGCCGTCTTCGGCCCCGACCAGCCGGTCGCCCTGAACCTGATCGAAGTCGGACCCGGCCTCAACGCCCTTGCCGGCGTCGTGATGGAACTGCAGGACTGTGCTTTCCCGCTGCTCACCGACGTCGTCGCCACCGGCGACCTCAACGAAGGCTTCAAGGACGCCGACTGGTGCCTGCTCATCGGCGCCGTGCCTCGCAAGGACGGCATGGAGCGCAAGGACCTCCTCGGTATCAACGGCAAGATCTTCATCGGCCAGGGCGAAGCCATCGCGCGCAATGCCAAGAAGTCCGTCAAGGTCCTCGTCGTCGGCAATCCTTGCAACACCAATGCGCTCATCGCCCTGCGCTCCGCCGGCAGCCTGCCCGCCGAGAATTTCTTCGCGATGACGCGCCTCGACGAGAATCGCGCCAAGTCCCAGCTCGCGGGCAAGGCCGGCGCCCACAATTCCGTCGTCAAGAACGTCGCCATCTGGGGCAACCATTCCTCGACCCAGTATCCTGACTTCACCAACGCCACCATCGGCGGCAAACCCGCCATGCAGGTCATCACCGACCATGCCTGGCTCAAGGAGACCTTCGTGCCCGATGTGCAGAAGCGTGGCGCCGCCGTCATCAAGGCCCGTGGCGCTTCCTCCGCCGCTTCCGCCGCTAACGCAGCCCTCGACACCCTGCGCAGCCTGCACTTCCCGACTGCGGCCGGCGAATGGCACTCCGTGGCCGTGCTTTCCAAGGGAGATTACGGCATCTCGCCCGGCATCATGTTCGGCTACCCGCTTCGCACCAAGGCCGACGGTTCCTGGGAGATCGTCCAAGGGCTGCCGCTTGACGCCTTCTCGAAGGAGAAGATCGCGATCACCGAGAAGGAACTGCTGGAAGAGCGCGCGACGGCTTCCGAGGCCCTCGGCTTGAAGCTCTGAACTGAGATCGCCGGAGAAAAGGCGGCCAAGGGACACCCCTGGCCGCCTTTTTCATGCCTGGAGGTCAGAGTACGATCGGCTGGTTTTTCGCCTTCGTATACGCCGGAGCCGTCATGTAGCGGACCTTCGACCCTTTGAGCGCGAAGACTCCGTAACCTTCGAAGTCGATGCCAGCTTGGACGACGTTCGGCAAGTGGCCGTCCGCATAGGCGTCGTGCAGGCTCTTCGTGAACATGATCGGGCCCGTGAGTTCGCGGATGGCATCCTTCGGGTAGGCGAAGGACTGGCCTTGGTAGCGCGGGTATTCCGCGCAGATGTTGGCGATGGTCCGGAGCGGGATCGGGTGTCCGGGCGCGAAGCCGAAGCCCCATTGGAGCGCGAGCTTGTCCGGGTGCTTGAGGTGCGGGGCGACGGCCGGCGGGCAGGGCAAGGGACTCGCGTGCGGCTCAAAAGTGATGAACGCTTCGGTCTCCGGTCCGTAGAGCTGGTTGAGCGGCACCGTGCATCCTTTGCTGATATCGAAGTATAATCCTCCCCGGTCAGCCATGAGGCAGTAGCGGAAGATGTCGGCTTTCATCGGGCCGAAGAGGGACCGCTGGTAGATCTCGAAGATCGGATGCTTACCCCATTTTTCCCGGAGGTAGCCTTCGCGCTGCTCGCGGTCCCAGAGCTCGAAACTCAGTTCCGGATTCAGGGCGCGGAAATGCTCCATCTCACGCAGGTGGGATTTGCCGAAGAGACGGTCTTCCCAGGTCTGGATGACGACCGGCGGGATCTTGCTCGCCGGCGCCGTGGTCGTCGCCGGGCGGTCGCCCATCGGACGCAACGGCAGCTCCTTCCAGTAACGGATCGGGGCGAGGAACTGTTTCAGTCGGTTCAGCATCCTGATCAGGGCGCCGGCAGGCGAACGAGGGTGATGTCAGCCGGACGGCAGGTGCCGAGCCGGATCTCGCCTGCGTTGGCGGCGTTGAAGATTGGCGGCTCCGGATGGATCGTCTCGACGCCGCTGGCGGCGCGTCCGGCGTTGATCTTCTGCAAGCCGATGAAGTCGATGATGACCGGGTTGGCGCTGCTCAGGAGGGTCTTCTCCGACCGGCACCAGCTGGCGTCGAAGCCAGGTCCGCCGAGGACCTGGTAGCGTTCGAGCGAAAGAACCGTGAGCACGTTGCGCTTCGCCAGCTTCGGGATGGCGCAGACTTCGACCGCGGCCTTCGACGCGTTGAACGGATTGTCGAGGAAGCGTTCCGCGTTAGCCATGTTGCCGAGCGAGGCGGCCGCCAGGGCCCCGTGCACGCCGAGGGACTTGCTGTCGCTGAGGACCGGGAGGTTAATCCAGAAGTCCACCTCATCGATGAGCGTCTTGGGGAGGACGCTGACGCGTGCGTCGCCCCAGGCCACGTTCTGGCTGCCGGGACGGGGGAGGACCTGGTTCTCATAGCGTAGCTGGCTTTCCTTGGCCCACACGGACGCGAAGGTATCCCACGCTATCACGGGGAAGCCTTCGAAGCTCTGGCTCTGGCTGGAGAGCGCCGGAAGGAATCCGGCCTGCCTGAGGCTTTCCGGCTTGGTATCGCAGAGTGTGATCGCGTTCTGGGCGAAGCCGCGGCGGATGAGCGCGGCGGCGATCGCGCGGACAAGCGGCTTGGGCGTCGCGAGGCCGGCGCCCCCTTCGGAGGAGAGCTTGAGTCCGCAGCGCCGCAGGTCTCCCGGGCGCAGGTTCACGCCCGTGCGAGCTTCGAACTCGACGAGAGTCTTCTCGATCGCCGGGGCGTAATCCTTGTCCTCGAAGCCGCCAAGCTTCTGCTCGATGAGCAGCAGCTTGGGGTCAGTAGCCGCATGGGCGCCGGCGAGGCCGAGCGACAGGGCGATGATGGCGAGAGTCCGCATGACCTGATTCTTCGCCCCGCGCGCCGTTTTCGCAAGCCGCTGTTTTGTTTGCGAAGGTCCGCAAGTGCCCCATCGTGGGCCCCATGTCCGCCCCCGCCGTCCAGCCGCAACGTCGCATCCTTGGTCTCATCTTCCTGACGGTCTTCATGGATATCGTGGGCTTCAGCATCATCATCCCGCTTTTCCCTCATCTCCTTAAGCATTACATCGAGAGCGAAGGCGCCGTCGGCACCTTGATCGGATCGCTCAGCTCCGCCGCCGAATGGATGGGCGGGGACACGGTCTTCAAGAAGACCGTTCTTTTCGGAGGCTTGCTGAGTACCCTCTATTCGTTGCTGCAGTTCATCTTCTCGCCCATCTGGGGCGCCTTGTCCGACCGCATCGGCCGCCGGCGGATCCTGACGATCACCTTGGCCGGCAATGCGCTCTCCTATCTCCTTTGGATCTTCGCGGCCCAATTCTGGTTGGTCGTCCTCACGCGTCTCGTCTCGGGCATGATGGCCGGCAACATCGCCGTCGCCAGCGCCGCGGCCGCCGACGTGACCGACGAGAAAGATCGCACCAAGGGCATGGCCGTCGTCGGCATCGCGATCGGGCTGGGCTTCGTCTTCGGCCCTGTCATCGGCGGGCTGGCCTCGTCCGTGCATTTTGCCCATGGCCCGGCGGCCGGCTCCTTCGGATTGAATCCCTTCTCGGTCCCCGCGGCCATCGCTGCTTCCCTCGCGATGCTGAACTTCATGCTGGTCGTGAAGTTCTTCCCGGAGACGCTCGCTCCCGAACGCCGGGCGGGCGCGGATGCGAAGCGTCCGTCGGTCTTCGATCTCGCTACCGTCCGCTCTGCGGCGGTACGACGGACTTCCTTCGCCAACCTCGTCTACCAGGTGGCCTTCACCGGCATGGAGAACACCATCGTCTTCCTCACGCTGGCGCTCTTTTCCTACAGCCCGCGTGACAACGCCTGGCTCTTCCTTTTCAACGGTGCCTGCATGATCTTCGCCCAAGGCCTCGCCCGCCAGCTGGTGAAGCGGATGGG
>CANGRI010000063.1 GCA_947456525.1 Opitutia bacterium | reverse complement strand
GGGGAGGGCGCCGGGCGATGAGGAAGTTCTTCACGCTGCTCTGGCTGCTTTTCCCCGTCGGGGTGGTGTATTACCATTTCAACGAAGGGCAGGCCCAGATGGCCCGCGAGAAGGCGCGCGATCATCTCGGTCGCATCCGCGAGCTCGAGCACGCCAAGGAGCCCGACTGGGCGACCGTGGTCGAGGAATACGACAAGCTCTCCGGCGAACTGCCCCAGGACGAACGCCCGTCCGTTCGCCATCAGATCCGCCTCGCGAAAGCCAAGGCCAAGATCGAGATGCTCGACGTCGCGGGCGCGATCGCCGATCTCTCCCAGCTGCTGAAGGAGTCGGCCGCGGTCGACGGTGAGGACGGCCCGACCACCCGCGCGATCCGCGAGGCCCTCGGCAAAGCCTATTTCTACGGGACTTCCTTGCTCAAGGCCAACGGCGCGACCGAGGACGAATGGCGTCCGTATGCTGAGCGCACCCGCCAGGTGTTCCGCTACCTCGCCGAGCATCAGGATCCCGCCGCGCTCGCCGATTACGAGAAACGCGTCCAAGCCGAATTCACCCGCTCCGTCCGCCAGAACGCCTTATGAAGACCCTCCTCCTGATCCTCGCCGGCTTCGGCGCCTCCGTTCTCGCGCAGGAAGCAACCGCGTCTTCCGCCGTCGAAGGCGTGCGCGGCGTCCGCCAGGAAGGCTCCGGCAAGGTCAAGGAAATCGATCCCGCCGCCAAGAACGTCGCGCCGACCACGGTGCAAGGTGTCGACAAGGTCGACGGAGTGAAGGCGCCGGGCGGCGCGAAGGCCGTGAAGCAGACGCCTCCGCCCGCTTCCGTCACCGAAGGCGCGAAGCCCGTCGACGGCGCCGGCACGAAAGCCACGCCGCCTCCGCCCGCGCCGAAGGGCGTCGAAGCGGTCCAGGGCGTAAAGCCGCCCGAAGCCGTCAAAGGCGCGGGAACCAAGGCGACCCCGCCTCCGCCTCCCGCCAAGGGGCTGGTCGGAGCCGAGGGCGTGAAGCCTCCTGAAGGCATCAAGGGCGCCGGCACGAAGGCCACGCCGCCTCCTCCGCCAGCCAAGGGCCTCGAAGGCGTTAAGGGCGTCAAGCCGCCCGAAGGCGTGAAGCCGGCCGCCGGCGGCATCAAGCCCGTTGAAGGCGTCACCGGCATCGGCTCCGCCAAGCAGAAGAACCTCGAGGCCGCCCTCCAGGTGAAGCCCGCCGGCAAGCCCGACCCGAAGAAGGCCAAGGCCGCCGCCGCCCTCCTCGGCGGACCTGAGCCGAAGGGCAAGCCCGACAAGCAGGATGACCGCAAGCTCTTCGAGGAGATCAAGAAGATCCCCGACAACGGTTCCTGAACTCCCTCCCTTTCCAAATAAAAGACCATGAGACTCCTCCGTCCGTTCCTCTGCGGTTCCCTCGCCCTCGTCGCGACGCTGTCCGCCCAGCAGCCGACTTCGCCGCCGCTCGACGCCAAGACCCAGCAGGCCTATGAGCGCCTGCTCCGTCATCGTTATTCCCGCGACCTGACCGAGGTCTTCGCGGCGATGGAGAAATCGGCCAAGCCGGACGCGCGCTCGAACGCCGATACGCGATTCCTCTCCGCCTTCCGCCTCGGCGACTGGGGCTACGTCCGCACCGAGCTCGCCGGGATGCCGCGCGACCTCGCCCGCGGCATCTACGACAAGATGCTGGCCGACCTCGCGGAACGTCCGAAGGGCGGCGTGCGCCTCGAGGATGTGTTCTCCCTGGCGGACGCCGTGCCCGGCGAGCTCAACGACGGCGAGCTCCGCAAGCTCGGCCAGATGCTCGGTCAGGTCGTTTCGCCCAACGAAGGCTTCTGGGTCGCCGAGCGCCTCGCGCGCGGCACCGAGCAGCTCGGCGGCAAGGATCCGGCGCGTCGTCTCGCCGCCGGCCGCATGCTCCTCGCTGGCGGATTCCGCGACCTCGCCAAGGCCTATCTTCCCGACGGCGCGGACCTGGATAAGGTCGCCGACGAAGCCCTGCGTCAGGAGATCGCCGCTTTCCTCGCGGCCGAGCAGGCCACGGAGCTCGCCCAGCGCGACCAGATCTCGCGCATCTGGAACGACAACGTCGCCATCCTCCGTTCCGAGAAGAAGGTCAACGACTGGGAGAAGAGCAAGGCCGCCGGCGAGATGCTCCGCGTGCTGACGCAGGTCTCGCCCACGGTGCTGAGCGGCACCTTCGCCGACCTGATGAAGTCCCAGCCTGACGCGGCGCTGAAGATCGTCGGCGGGCTTTCCCGCAAGGTCCAGAACGAGACGCACGCTGCCGCCGCGCAGCGCATCGAGAACCTGCGCGCCCAGACGGTCCTCGCCAACCTCATCGCGGAGAATCCCGACTCCGGCGCCGAGCCGTGGAAGCAGATCCTCGTGCTGATGGCCGAATCCTGGATGACCGAGGTCGAGAACTCCTTCAGCCGGCAGGCCGGCGCGCCTCGCCGCGGCGGCGTCGTCCGTAACGGCTCGAGCGAGATCGATCCCGAGGAGATGCTGCTGCTCGCCCCTGCCGGCAAGTGGTACGCCGCGCTTCCGTCCGACCTCCGCGACCGATTCGACGCCAGCCTCGCCCGCGCGATCATCGTCAGCGCCAACTTCGAGCTCGCCGCGGACCGCATCGTCGAGCTCGCCCGCCGCCACCCCGCCGCGGGCGTGGCGTTGGCCGAGGATTTCCTGCTCGCGTGGGGACAGGCGCATAATCCGCAGCTGCCGGAGGAACTCCGCCGTCGCTACGGCCTCCCCGAGGACGCCCGCATCCCGATCACCCCGGTGATGATGGAGCGTAATATCGACAGCCTCGCCCGCATGATGGAGGTCTTCCGCAAGGCCGGCGTCGCCCCTCGCGACCAGAGCAAGGTCGTCAACGCCTTCGACCTGGCCTATAGCAACGCCGAAGCCTACCGCGACTCCCACATCGAGCGCGTCTTCGGACCGACGGCGAAGATGGACGAACAGCTGTTCTTCTTGCTCGCCCAGAAGATGCACGCCAACCTCGGCGACCGCTGGCGCCGCGCCGACATCCAGCGCGGCAGCCTTACCCGGCGCAACGAAGCCCAGACGTACGCGATGACCGAAGCCGGCTACGGCTCGTTGCTCAAGATGATCGACGAATGGCAGGCCGGTCGTCCCGACGCCTACAAGGCCGTCCTCCTCGGTGCGGTCGTGCTCAATGACTGGTCCGATTTCGAAAGCTTCCAGGATTTGGCTCCGCTCGAGCCGGCCAGGCGCATCGTCGCGGCGAAGGAGAAGACGCTGCAGTCGCAGGACTATTTCCAGCGCGCAGCCGACGCCTACGCCCGACAAGTCGTCCGCCTGCAGGCCAACGAACTGACCATCGATCCTTACCTGAGTTGGTTCAACGCCGTGCTTGGCATCGGCAGCACTGGCCAGGTCAACCTCGGCCGACCGATGAACCGCGCGGCCCTTGGCCGTATCCGCGCCGCGATCCTCGCGCTCCCGGGCAAGCTCGCGCCCACGCACATGGGCCAGCTGGCGAAGACGCTCAACGCCCGGCTCAGCGACACCAACAACCCGCTGCATGAGGACCTGAAGTACCGTTACCTTGCCAGCACGCTGGTGGTGACGAAGGACGACCCGTTCTCCCTCGGCCTGAAGAAGCGTTCGGACTACCTCGACGAGCTCCTCAGCGAGATCCGCGTCCAGACCCGGATCGACGGACCTAACGTCGTCGGCGTCGGCCAGGAGTTCGGCATCATCGTGAGCGTCGTGCACACCGAGGCCATGGGTCGCGTCGCCCGTTTCGGTCAGTATCTCAGCAATGACGTCGCCGCCGTGGCCGCGAAGACGAAGCGTCGCGGACCCCTGGTCTCCAAGGGGCCAGACCCCCAGGGCCCGCGTGACGAGTTCGAGCAGAAGCTCACGGAAGGCCTGTCGCCGTTCTTCGAGATCCGCTCGATCACTTTCGCCGCGCCCGACGTGAAGCCTCGCCCGTCCGCCCGCCCGGGCTGGGAGGAGACCCCGCTCGCCTACGTCCTCGTCCGGGCCAAGGACGCCAGCGTCGACAAGGTCCCGCCCGTCCAGATGGAGCTGCGCTTCATCGACCTCAGCGGACCGGTGACGATCCCTGCGATCTCTGCCGAGACCTTGCTGAAGGTCACCGCAGGCAAGGCCGTGCCTCGTCCCGCCGACAAGGTCGAGGTCACCCAGACCCTCGACACCCGCCAGTTCGCGATCAACGGTTCGCTGAGCCTCGAAGTCGCCGCGACTGCCTCAGGTCTCGTGCCCGAGCTCGACGACCTGCTCGACCTCGCCCCGTTGGCCGGAGTGGCAAAGGTCCGTCAGGTTACCTCGATCGACCCGCTGATGGTGAAGGAACTCAATACCTGGGGAGAGAAGGTCGCGCCCCGCACCGAGCGTCGCTGGTCGATTACGCTCGACGGTGACGCCATCCGTCTCGCCGACAAGGCGACGGACGTGCCGTTCGCGACGGTCAAGGCCGCGAACACGACCACCGTCTGGCGTACTTATCAGGACATCGATCCGGTCGTGCTGACCAAGGGTTCCGTCCTCCTCGACCGCGTGAAGGCCGCGCCGGGCTCCGGCTACGTGCCGCCCGCGGCCGAAGATTATTCGGCTTACCTCTACGTCGGTATCGCGGCTGTGACAGCCCTCGTCGCGTGGCTGGTCTTCCGCAAGCGCGACACCGGCCCGCGTCCGCTCCGGGCCCGCGATGTCTTCAAGCTTCCCGGGACGATCGACGGCTTCTCCGTGGTCGCCTTGCTCCGCAAACTCGCCGCCAGCCCGCTGGTGAAGTTCACCGCGGTCCAGAAAGCCGAGCTCCAGCAGGACATCGAACGCGTGCAGACGGGTTGCTTCGGCGGCGCGACCACGTTCTCCGAGGCTGACCTCAAAACGCTGGCCGAAAAATGGCTCCGCCAACTCCGCTGAACCTTGCCTGATGTTCCTACCCCCACCCCTATCCCAACCCCTTAAAAAATGAGCAACCACCCCAATCCCGCGGCCGTGCAGGCCGCCCATCAGTTCGTCGGCGACGTCCGCACGCGCGTCGGCAAGGTCGTCGTCGGCCAGGATGTCGTCGTCGAGCGCGTCATGATCGCGCTCCTCACCGGCGGCCACCTGCTTCTGCAGGGCATGCCCGGCCTGGCGAAGACGCTCCTCGTGAACACCGTCGCGAAGGCCATCGCCTTGGACTTCCGTCGCATCCAGTTCACGGTCGACATGCTGCCGTCCGACATCGTCGGCTCCGAGGTCGTCGACCAGAAGACGGGCGACTTCCGCATCCACCGCGGGCCGGTCTTCACGAACCTGCTCCTCGCCGACGAGATCAACCGCGCCGCCCCGAAGGTGCAGGGCGCGATGCTCGAGGCGATGCAGGAGCGCAAGGTCACCCTCGGAGGCCAGACGATGCGCCTGCCGACGCCGTTCCTCGTGATCGCCACGCAGAACCCCGTCGAACAGTCCGGCACGTTCGAACTGCCCGAAGCGCAGCTCGACCGTTTCATGCTCCTCCATCGCCTCGGCTATCCTGGCCGCGACGAAGAGCAGGACATCCTCCAGCGCCAGCTCGGCATGGGCCTGCGCAAGGAAGAGGGCGGGGCGGTCCCGAAGACGGCTTTCGATATGATCGATGACAGCCCCGTCGGCACCAAGGCCGACCTCGTCGCCGCGATGGAGGCCGTCCAAGGCGTCCACGTGAGCGAGGTCTTCCTTCGACACTCCGTCGAACTCGTCCGGCGTACCCGCGAATCCAAGGACCTCGACTTCGGTTGCAGCCCGCGCGCCGGCCTCGCCCTCGTCAACGCCGCCCGCGCCCGCGCGGTGATCCGTGGTCGTGATTATGTCACCCCCGAGGACCTCTTCGAACTCGCCGAGGACGTCGTCCTGCACCGCGTCCGCGTCAGCTATGAGGCGGCAGCGGCCGGCCAGACCAGCGCCAAGGTGCTGGAATCCATCCTCGCCGGCCTGGGCTGAACGCATGCGTCGTCCGCGGACATTGTCTCACGATCCGGTCGACAGCCGGCAGTTCGAAGTCGCCGTACGGCGCCTCGCGAACAGCCTGGACTTCGGCCAGCGTGACTCCGTGTTCCATGGCGCCGGCCTGGAGTTCGTCCAGTCCCGTCCTTATGTCGCCGGCGACGCGGTGAAGTTCATCGACTGGAAGGTCTCGGCCCGGCTCGGTAAGCTGTACGTCAAGGAGTTCCGCGAGACCAAGCAGATCCCCCTTTACCTGCTGCTCGATACGTCGGCCTCGATGTGCGTGTCGTCGCAGCCCTTGAGCAAGTACGCCTGGGCCGTGCGCGTGGCCACCGGCATCGGCCTCGCCGCGCAATCCTCGGTCACGCCCGTGGGCCTGCTCGGCTGCGGCGCCCGCGAACTGCATGTCCGTCCGACCCTTTCCCGTAACATCGTCATGGAGTGGGCGCATCAGCTGCGGCAGCATGATTTCGCCGAAGCCACCTCCTTGGCGGCCCGGGCCCGTGAGCTGGCGCCGGCCCTCGCCAAGCGCACCACGGTGATCGTCCTCAGCGACCTCCACGACCCTGATGCGATCGCCGCCCTCCAGGTGCTGGCCCAGCGGCATGATTGCATCGTCCTGCATTTCGAGGATCCCGCGGAGCAGGGGCTGCGCGGCGCAGGCATCATCCGCGGCGTCGAGGCCGAGTCCGGCCGCGGTTTCGTCGGTTTCGGCGGACGTCGTCAGGTCGATTCCTCCGGCTGGAAGGCCGAGCTCAGCCGTTTCGGCATCGATTACCTTCGCCTTCGCACCGACGAGCCGATCCTCGGCAAGCTGACCTATTTCCTGAAGAACCGCGGCTTTGCGAGCCGCTCCGCCCGTTGAGCATGGCCGCCCCCAAGACATCGCGTCGCTTCTGGCTGCTCCTGGGCTTGGCCGTGCTGGCCGTCCTCGCCGCCGCTTGGTGGTTCCTGAGTCAGGATGATGACTTGAAGGTGCCGCTCGGCGTCGAGCAGGCCGCCATCATCACTTACAGCGGCCCCGGTCTCGTCGCGAAGCCTTTCCGCTATGGCGTGGCGGTCAACGTGCGCATCGCTCAGGTCACCGAGCGCGGCGGCGCGAAGGTCTACGACGTGCGTTACCTCGTGAATCGCGAAGGCGAGCATGACCTCATCGAATACCTCATGTCGGACAACGGCACCGCGTTGAGCGGCCTGCCTTCGTTCAAGGTGAAGGGCGATCCCAAGCTTTCGAAGGAGCTCGAGGCGCGGGTCAAGGAGACCGAGGATATCGGCATCGAGGTACGCGGGCATTATCAGGCGACCCTCGTGGCGCTGTTCGTCTTCTGGATCCTCTGGCTCCTCGCGCTCATCTTCTGGCGACGTCCGCAGAAGCCGGCTCCGGTCCCGCCGAAGGCGCCGCTCACCGTCGCCGAGCAGCTGCGCCTCCTGCTGGGCGAACTCGAGCAGGGTGGCCTGGACGCCGCACAGAAGGCCCGCCTCGAGATGCTTCTCCTGCGTTGCTGGCGCGAAGGCCTCGTGCCGGCCGACGCGCCCATGGCCGAAGTCCTGGCCGCTATCGCTCGCGGTGAGCGCACCGGCGAGGCCTTGGGGAACTTGCAGCGTTGGCTCCATCGTCCCGGCTCCGGCGTCGCCGATGCCGAGGTCGCCGCGATCATCCGCCAGCACCTAACGGCCCCTCCGGCCGTCCGCCCATGACCTTCCTGCATCCCCAATGGCTGGCGCTGCTGGCCCTTCCGGTCATCCTGGCGTTCTGGGAGTGGGTCCGCCCTGGTCAGCCCCTCGCGATGCCCTACGACGGCGGGAAAGGCCGTCGCGGCTGGTTCCTGCGTTGCTGCGTCCTGATCGCGAACTGCCTGCCGGCCGGCCTCCTGGCCATCGCCGTGCTGTTCCTGGCCCACCCGATCACCTTCCAGCCCCCTGAGGTCGAACGCCAGCTGACCAACATCCAGGTCGTCCTCGACACCTCGGGCAGCATGCGCGAGGCCCATGGCGACCAGAGCAAGGGGAAGCATAGTCGCTTCGACTCCGCCATGGAGTCGCTCGAGAAGTTCCTGCACCACCGCAAGGGCGACGCCTTCGGCCTGACGATCTTCTCGCGCAACTTCATCCATTGGGTGCCGCTGACGCTCGACACCGAGACCATCATGCTCTCGCGGCCGTTCATCGCGCCTAACGTGCTGCCGGACGAGCTCTGGGGCGGCACCTTCATCGGCAATGCCTTGTACGGCGCCGCGGCGCACCTCGCCGAGCGGCCCGTCGGCGACCGCATGATCATCCTGCTCACCGACGGCGAGAGCCCGGACATCCGTACGCCCAAGGACGCCGCCATCATCGCGGACCTCAAGGAGAAGGGCGTCCTCGTCTTCGCCGTGTTCCTGACCAACGACGCCGTGGACCAGGGGCTCATCAATATCTGCCGCTCCACCGGGGGCGAGGCGTTCAACGCCGTCACGCCCGAGGCGCTCAACGCCGTCTTCAAGCGCATCGACGAGATGAAGAAGGTCGTCGTCCTCGAGAAGCGGCCGCGGGCCGCCGACTATTACGACCCGTTCTTCCTGCCGGCGCTCGGCCTGCTCGCCGCCGCCGTCTTCGCGCTCTTCGGCCTCCGCTTCACGCCTTGGTGAGCCTCACTTCATCATCGCCAGTCCCCGCCAGGCGAAGGCCAGGCCGAGGGCGATGAGCAGGTAGGAGGACACGTAAGGGGCGCGGGCGGCGACGCGGCTGAACCAGCCGGTCTTCTCGGCGAGCTTCTTGAAGCCCCAGGAGGCGAGCACGCCGACGGAGATCATGGTGAGCGCGAGGCCGAAGCTGAAGGCGGCCACGATGCTGAAGCCGAGGGAGAACTGCTTCACCTGCAGGCAGACGATGAGGATCGAGACCGCGG
>CANGRI010000062.1 GCA_947456525.1 Opitutia bacterium | reverse complement strand
TTCGGCACCATCCCTGATCGCGTGCTCGCCTGCATGATGGAAACCGAGCGCGAGTGCTTCAAGCTCGGTATCCCGATCAAGACCCGCCACAACGAAGTCGCTCCGGCCCAGTACGAAGTGGCTCCGATCTACGAATCCGCCAACGTCGCCCACGACCACCAGATGCTCACGATGACGCTGCTCAAGCGCGTCGCTACCAAGCATGGTTTCGTCTGCCTCCTCGCCGAAAAGCCCTTCGCGGGCGTCAACGGCTCCGGCAAGCACGTCAACTGGTCCATCGGCGGTTCCGGCGTCGGTAACCTCCTCGAGCCCGGCCACAGCCCGCACGAGAACGCCCAGTTCCTGACCTTCTGCTCCGCCGTGATCCGCGCCGTCGACCTCCACCAGGGTCTGCTCCGCGCTTCCGTCGCCTCGGCCGGCAACGACCACCGCCTCGGCGCCAACGAAGCTCCGCCCGCCATCATCTCGATCTACCTGGGCGACATGCTCAACGAAGTCATCGAGCAGGTGAAGAAGAGCGGTTCTGCTTCGACCTCCCGCAAGGGCGGTCACATGACCCTCGGCGTCGACACGCTGCCCGTCCTCCCGAAGGACGCCGGTGACCGTAACCGCACGAGCCCGTTCGCCTTCACCGGCAACAAGTTCGAGTTCCGAGCCGTGGGCTCCGCCTTCTCGGTCGCCGGTCCCCTGACCGTGCTCAACACGATCATGGCCGACTCGCTCGACAAGCTCGCCGACGATCTCGCCGCCGCCCTCAAGAAGAACTCCGACTTCAACTCCGCGCTCCAGGGCGTCCTCAAGGACATCCTGACCAAGCACGGTCGCGTCGTCTTCAACGGCAACGGTTACTCCGAGGAGTGGCACAAGGAAGCGGCCAAGCGTGGCCTCAAGAACCTTCGCACGACCCCCGACGCGCTCCCCGAGATCGTCGCCAAGTCGTCCATCGAGGTCTTCGAGCGCCAGGGCGTCCTGTCCAAGGCCGAACTCGAGTCCCGCGAAGAGATCTACACGCACTCCTACGTGCTGACGGTCAATACCGAGTCGAAGCTCGTCTCCGACATCGCCAAGACCCTGCTCCTCCCGGCCGCCCTCAAGTTCGCCGCTGACCTGACCCCGGTCGAGAAGACCAAGTCCGGTGGCAAGCTCCGCAAGGAAGTCATCGGTCTCGCCGACGAACTCGCCTCGGCCATCGACGCCCTCGATGCCGCCCGCGAAGTCAGCAAGTCTGACACGCACGCCCAGGCCAAGCACTCCTGTGACAAGGTCCTCCCGGCCATGCTCAAGGTCCGTGCCGCCGCCGACGCCCTCGAAGAGATCGTCGCCGACGAATACTGGCCGCTGCCGTCCTACCAGGAGCTGCTGTTCCTCCGCTAAGCCTCACCGGCTTTGCCGAGACCAAGGGCCGAACCTCCGGGTTCGGCCCTTTTTGTTGGCCGATCCCTCCGGCGACCCCGCCAAAGCAGAAGGCCCGTCGAGATGACGGGCCTTCGGGCTTGGGTCAGGGCTGACGCTTAGGCGTTATCCCACTTCTTGCGCAGGTAGGCGCTGAAGTTCTTGACCTTCTTCTTGCGACGACGGCGTTCGGCCGGCTTCTCGAAGCCTCGCTTGGCGCGGGCGTCCTTGATGATGCCCTCGCGGTCGATCTTCTTCTTGAGGCGGCGGAGAGCCTTGTCGACGGTCTCGCCTTTGCGAATCTTGATTTCTACGGACATGTGAGCGTTTGGAGGGTCGAAAGAACAAGGGGGGAGGCCTTTCGTCAACCCCGAATCCAAGGGTATTTAAAGCCGTGAATAAGTGGGCCTCCCGGAGGGCACTAGACGCTTGCGGCGGGGGTAGGGCAGGCCAATCGTGCGGTTCACCCCTCGATGTACCTCAAGGAAATCGTCGCCAACGGATTCAAAAGCTTCGCCGACCGGACCCGCATCGAGCTCCGTCCCGGGGTCACGGCCGTCGTCGGACCCAATGGCTGCGGCAAGTCCAACATCGTCGACGCCATCCGCTGGGTGCTGGGCGAACAGTCGGCCAAGTCCCTCCGCGCCCCCGCGATGCAGGACGTCATCTTCGCCGGCACCGACCGCCGCAAACCCCTCCCGCAGTGCGAGGTGGAGCTGATCTTCGCCGACTGCGAAAAGGAACTGGGCACGGCCTTCGCCGAAGTCTCGGTCATGCGCCGCCTGCATCGCGAGGGCGCCAGCGACTACTTCATCAACGGCAAGCCTTCCCGCCTGAAGGATATCCAGCGCCTGTTCATGGACACCGGTATCGGCCGTATGTCCTACTCGTTCATGGTGCAGGGACAGATCGACCAGATCCTTTCCGCCAATCCCGCCGAGCGCCGTTACCTTTTCGAAGAAGCCGCCGGCATCACGCGCTACAAGGCCCAGCGTCGCGAAGCCCTCAACAAGCTCAGCGGCGTCGACGCCAATCTCGCCCGCATCACCGACGTGGTGAGCGAAGTCGGCCGCCAAATCGCCACGCTGCGCCGCCAGGCCGCGAAGGCCCTTCGCTTCCGTCGCCTCCGCCATCGCTTCACCCATCTCGACCTCGCCTGGCACGCCAAACAGTTCGGCGATCGCCGCGCCCAGGTCGCCACGCTTGAGACGGATGCCGCCGCCTGTCGCGCCGAAGTCTCGGGCCTCACGGACGGCCTCCGCGATCGCGAGGCCGCGCTGCTCCAGATGCGCGCCCGCCGTGCGGAGCTGGCCGAGCAGGTCCAGCAGGCCCAGCAGGCTCTTTTCGACCTCCGCACCGCCCGCGAGAACGCCGAGAACGAGGCCCGCACCTCCGAACTGCGTTCAGACGACCTTTCCTCCCGTCTCGGTGAAATCCGTCGCGAAGCCCAGGAAGCCGAACTTTCGATCGCCGAGTTCGAGATGCGTCTGCGCGGCAGCTCCGACGCCAAGTCAACCGCCGCCGGCTCCGTCTCCGCCACCGACGCCGCCTATCGCGAGAAGACCGCGCAGGTCGAGGAAGTCGCCCGCCAGGTCGTCGAAGCCGAGAATCTCCTCCGCCGCTCCAGGCAGGACATCCTCATTGCCGAAGGCGAGATGACCCGCGCCCGCGGCGACGTCACCAATCTCGAAGTCGACCTCCGTGGCTATCAGTCGCGCCACGTCGACCTTTCCGCTTCCCTGAGTCAGGCCAAGCAAGAGCGCGAAGCCCTCGAACGTCGCGTCACCGAATGCGGCGCCGTCGTCACGACCCGCCACGGCGAGCTGCAGGCCGCCCGCACCGCGGAACAGGAGACCACCGAGAAGGGACGCGATCTCCTCAACGATTTCCGCGCTCTGCAGCAGACGATCTCCGAACAGGATCGCAAGGTCGCCAAGCTATCCGCCCAGCTCGGTCTGCTCGAACAGATGCAGTCCCGCCTCGAAGGCTTCTCCGAAGCCGCCAAGGCCGTCCTGCGCGGCGAGTTCTCCGAAGAGCTCCGCACCGGCAAGGCTTCAGCCCTCGCCGACCTCGTCACGGTCATCGACATCTCCGCCGCCGCCGCGCTCGAGAACATCCTCGGCACCGCCTCCGAAGCCGTCGCCCTCGACTCCGCCGAGTTTCTTCCGGGCATCGTCGCCAAGATGGGCGAACGTCAGCTGGGTCGCGCGGTCTTCCAGGTCGAGGCTCCGCCCGCCGCCCGTTCCGGCTCCGCCGCCCCCGGCTGGCTCCGTCCGGCGACGTCCGCCGTCCAGTCCAAGTCTCCCGAGCATGCCCGCTTGGTCGCGAACCTCTTCGACGGCTGCTACGTTTGCCCGTCCCTCGGCGACTTCATCAGCTGGTGGCGAGCCAACCCGAACTTCGAATTCTTCCTCGTCGCGACGACCGACGGAGACCTCGTCGATCGCCGCGGACTCGTCTACGCCGGCAAGCCCCGCAAGGCCGCCGCCAACGCCGGCTCGGGCGTCTTCTCCCGCGAAAGCGAGATCCGTTCCGTCCGTGCCAGCCTCGAGTCCGAGAACGACCAGCTCACGACGCTCAACGAGAAGGCCCTCGGCATCCAGTCCGCGATGGACGCCAACGAACTCGACGTCTCGTCCGCCCGCGACGCCACGCAGTTCGCCGCCCAGGAACTTTCTGTCGCCCAGGCCGACGAGCGCTCCGCCCGTCAGACGCTCACCGCCGCCGATGACCGCATCGCCCGCGAAGAGCGACAGCTCGCCGAGATCGAGAACTCGAAGTCGGAAGCCCTCCTGCGCCGCGACCGCGCGCAGGTGACGCTCACCGCCAAGGATGCCCAGGTCGCCGAGCTCCGCGCCACGATCACCGCCGGCGAAGCCCAGCTCGAGGCCGCCCGCGCCGAATCCGATGTGCGCCGCAACGCCTTGGGCGAAGCCCGCCTCGCCCACGCCGAGCAGCGTCAGCGTCTGGAACTCGTCGGCCGTGAACTCGCCGACCTCGAATCCCGTCGCGCCGAAGCCGTCGCCCGCCTGAATTCACGCCGCATCGAGGCCCAGCAGAACGAGAAGCTGATCGGCGAGCTCAAGGCTCAGGCCGTCGCCGCCCGCGAGACCTCCGCCCGCCTGGCCGGCGAAGTCGAGACCTCCAACGCCAGCCTCAACGGCCTGCGCGGCTCGCTCACCGAGACCGACGCCGCCGTCGAATCCGAAGACCGCGTCCTGTCCGTCGACCGTGACCGCCTCCGCGTCGCCGACACCCGCCTCAAGGGGCTCGAGGTCTCGCTTGCTGAGCAGACCTCGCAGTGCGGTTTCATCGTCGAGAAGGTCCTCGCCGACCATCAGCTCGATGTCGCCGAAGTGGACTGGCGCCTGCAGCTCTGGCTTTCCGACGGCGAACCCGAAGGCATCTCGAGTTTCGACGATCTTGAGGATACCGAAGAAGAAGGCTCCCGTCCGGCCCCGAAGGCCGTCGTCCGTCGCGGCGAACCGACCGCCGAAGACCTCGCCTCCATGGAGTCGGCCGACTGGCCGCCCCTCGTGCGCGAGATCGCCGAACTGCGCGACCGCATGGCCGGCATGGGTTCCGTCAATCTCGTCGCCGTCGAGGAGTACTCCTCCCTGCGCGACCGACACGACTTCCTCACCAAGCAGAGCGACGACCTCTGGAAGGCGAAGGAAGAGCTTACCAAGGCGATCGAGGAGCTTAACCAGACCTCGTTGAAGCTTTTCACCGACACCTTCGAGCAGGTCCGCAAGAACTTCAAGTTCACCTTCGAACGCCTCTTTGTCGGCGGCTCGGCCGACCTCACGATGGTCCAGGCAGAAGACCCACTCGAGAGCGGCATCGACATCATCGCCCAGCCCCCTGGCACCAAGCTGCGCGGCATCTCCCTCCTTTCCGGCGGCCAGAAGACCATGACCGCCGTCGCGCTGCTCTTCGCCATCTACATGGTGAAGCCTTCGCCGCTTTGCGTGCTCGACGAGCTCGATGCCCCGTTGGACGACACCAACGTCTCCCGCTTCACGGACATCATCCGCGAGTTCACCCGTCATTCCCAGTTCGTGGTCATCACGCACAACAAGCGGACCGTCTCGGCGGCCGACGCCATCTTCGGCGCGACGATGCAGGAGAAGGGCGTCACCCGTCTTTTCTCGATGCGCTTCAACAAGGATCGCGACGAGGCCGAGCCGAACCAGCCGGGCGGCGGGTTCACCATGGCCCGCTGAGGTCGCTTGCATTGGGCTGTCCGACGGGTAGGATGCCGGGGTCATGCTCAGTCATCTCACCGCGCTTGTCCTCTTGCCGGCCATGGCCCTCGCCGGCGTCTCCTTCGAGACCGATTCCCGCCCGATCAACCGCGCCGCCCCTGGCGCCAGTTCCGCAGACATGCTGGCCAAGGTCATGCCTGCCGTCGTCAGCATCCGTACCGCTGAGGTGATCCCGGCCTCGGTCCTGAAGCGTTATAGCGGCCGAATCGATCCGGACAGGGTGCTCAAGGATGAGAAGACCGGCGAGACATTGCTCCCCACCGGGCTTGGCTCCGGCACCATCGTACATCCGGACGGTTTCGTGGTCACCAACCGGCACGTGGTCATGAAGCAGGACCGGAATACCGTTTCAGAGACAGTGATCGTGCAGCTGCAAGACCGCCGGGAGTTCCGCGCCAAGGTGCTCGGGGTCGACGCTGGCAGCGATATCGCGGTGCTCAAGATCGAAGGCCGCAACCTGCCGTTCGCCCGGTTCGCCGACAGCGATAAAGCGCGCGTCGGCGACGTGGTCTTCGCCATCGGCAATCCGCTCGACGTGGGCATGACCGTGACCTCCGGCATCGTCTCGGCGCTCGGACGCGCCGGCAAGCAAGGCATGGGCATGGCCTTCGAGGATTTCATCCAGACGGACGCCGCGATCAATCCCGGCAATAGCGGCGGGCCTCTCATCGACTATGAAGGCCGGCTTTTGGGCATGAATACCGCGATCCGGACGGCTGCGAGCGGCGGCAGCGGCAATATCGGCTTGGGCTACTCGATCCCCGCCAATCTCATCGTTTCCGTCGCGTCCGACCTGGCCAATGGCGGCAAGGTCGTCCGCGGGCTCATCGGGGTGCAGGGAGAAGATCTGCCTCTTTCCGAAGCCACTAAGCTCAATCTTGCGAAGACCGGCGCCGTCCGCGTCTCGCTCATCAGCGACGGGCTGCCGGCCGCGAAGGCCGGTCTCAAGGTAGGCGACATCATCGTGGCTCTTGACGGCAAGCCTTTCGAGAATTGGAACGAGCTGCGCCTGGCGATCTCGCGTCATAAGCCCGGCGAGGTACTGACCATCAATTTCATCCGCGATGGCCGCGGTTCGCTGACACGCGTGACGGTGGCGGAGCGTACGCTCGACCGCTGAGCATGCGCGCGCTCTCCACATTCCGTAATCTTACCGGCGGTCGCATTCCGCCGCTCACCAGGACAGCGCTCCTCTGCGGACTCGGCGTCTTCCTCCTGGCCTTGATCGTCTTCAAGCCGGGCGCAGGAGGCAACGCCCCCGCTCAGCCGTTGGTCAACGGAGTGAGGCTGGTGCCTCCCGGAGACGCGCGCACCGAGAGCGTCGTCTTGCTCGACACCTCCGCCGTCTACTTTCCGGGGAAGTCTTCCATCGGTGGGGTAGGGCACTCCGAGGTCGGTCAGCCTGAGGACGCCCCTTTTGCCAAGACGGCGCCTGTCTTGCAGTTCGACCCTGCCAGGCCCCTCGGTAAGGACTCGACACTGCAGGTCCCCCGCCAGTCGGCGCCCGCTGCCACCAAGGCCATCCCCCTTGGGGCGTCCGAGCCCTTCACGACTTTTGGAAGCCGCGGATTCAAGGGGCAGGGGATTGTCCCACGGGCAGCTTTCTTTGAGGTTTATTCGATGGATGGGGCGATAAAACCATTAATTTTTGGGAATATATCCCACTTTAGTTATAAAAAAGTATTTAATGGGGAATTTAATGACAAAACCAACCCATTTAAGTCGTTATTTGAGGTGATTATAAGCGTAGACTCGTTCGGGAAGGCCCCCTTCGGTAGTTTGGTCCGGCCTTCTGGATCCCCGGAACTGGATCAGGCCATCCTAGGGTGGGCCAACGGTGTCAATTGGGCGCGTCAGCTCCCCCCAGGTGCCTATCGCCTGATCGTAGGCCCTTAGCCGGTCCCGGAAGGGGTGTAAAACCCTTGCAAAAATCCGCTTGACGATGGGGTTTTGGAAAGTCATTCAAACCCTTCCCTTCGCGTCTTCAGTACGTCGACGGTTCGCCCCTGTAGCTCAGTTGGCAGAGCGCGTCCTTGGTAAGGACGAGGTCGCTGGTTCAAATCCAGTCGGGGGCTCCATCACTTTCCACACACCAAACCTAACCACCTCCTCACCACCAAAAACCATGGCCAAAGAGAAGTTCAATCGCACCAAGCCTCACGTCAATGTCGGCACCATCGGCCACATTGACCATGGCAAATCGACCACCACCGCCGCTATTGTGGCTGTGCAGGCCCGTCGCGGCCTGGCTGAGAGCAAGTCCTACGCGGAAATCACCAAGGGTGGTACCGTCCGTGACGCCACCAAGACCGTGACCATCGCCGCCTCGCACGTCGAGTACGAGTCCGTCAACCGTCACTACGCCCACGTCGACTGCCCGGGCCACGCCGACTTCGTCAAGAACATGATCACCGGTGCCGCTCAGATGGACGGCGCCATCCTCGTCGTCTCCGCCGCCGACGGCGTGATGCCCCAGACCAAGGAGCACATCCTCCTCGCCCGCCAGGTCGGCGTGCCGAAGATCGTCGTCTGGCTCAATAAGGTCGACCTCTCCGAGCCCGACCTCATCGACCTCGTCGAGATGGAAGTCCGCGACCTCCTCAACAAGTACCAGTACGACGGCGACAACGCCAAGATCGTCCGTGGTTCCGCCACCGCCGCCCTCGAAGGCACCCCGGAAGGCGAACAGTCCATCCAGAACCTCCTCGCCGCCCTCGACTCCGAAATCGCCGAGCCTAAGCGCGAAACCGACAAGCCCTTCATGATGTCCGTCGAAGACGTCTTCTCCATCACCGGCCGCGGCACCGTCGCTACCGGTCGTATCGAGCGCGGCGTCATCAAGGTCGGCGAAGAAATCGAAATCGTCGGTCTCCGCGACACCCTCAAGACCACCGTCACCGGTGTCGAAATGTTCCGCAAGGAGCTCGACCAGGGCCAGGCCGGCGACAACGTCGGTCTCCTCGTCCGCGGCATCGAAAAGAGCCAGATCGAGCGTGGCCAGGTTCTCGCTAAGCCGGGTTCCATCAAGCCCCACACCGTCGCCAAGGCCCAGATCTACGTCCTCAAGCAGGACGAAGGTGGCCGTCACACCTCGTTCGCCAACAACTACCGTCCCCAGTTCTTCTTCGGTACCTGCGATGCCACCGGCACCGTGATCCTCCCGGAAGGCGTGGAAATGGTGATGCCTGGCGACAACGTCACGATCACGATCGAGCTGCAGAAGCCTGTCGCGATGGAAAAGGGCCAGCGCTTCGCTCTCCGCGAAGGTGGCAAGACCATCGGCGCCGGCCAGATCCTCGAAATCACCAAGTGATTTCCTGACCAAAAACGACCTACTACGGTGCCGAGGCCCCCTAAAAAGGGCCCCGGCATTCGTCTCTTGAACCACCCGTACAGGACGGTAGCTCACTTGGCAGAGTAGCGGTCTACAAAACCGTTGGTTGTGGGTTCGACTCCCTCCCGTCCTGCCACTCTCCAAACCAAACACCAGTCACCATG
>CANGRI010000061.1 GCA_947456525.1 Opitutia bacterium | reverse complement strand
GGCGAAGAGCGAACCCCAGATCAGCGCGCAACCCGCGATCCAGCCGACGAAGGCCGAACCGATGCGATTCTCCTGCGCGATCTCGGCGTCGCTGATGCCGGCTTCGGCCCGGATAGCCGTCCAGCCGGGACCGGCAGGCTTCACCTTCTGGCAGAAGCTCACGAGCGTCACGTGGTCCGTCTGCGGGCCGATGTACGCCGTGATCAGCCAAGCAACAGTGGTCAAGGCGACCTGAATGATCGTCACGGTAGCAAAGCCAGTATCCAGACACCATTTGTCATGACCATTGGTGACGAAGTACTCATTAAGATATGTGATTGCGGGCAATACGCCTACTGCGGTCACGAGCGACATCACCATGGCGACGACCTCGCACCAGGCGGAGACTCGCCACCAGAACCAGCGGGCGATGTACAGCAGTCCGGTGCCGGCGCCGATCGAAAGGAGGATCTGGAAAGCCTGCTGGGCCGAGGACATCGTCAGGCTGAGCAGCGCGGCGACGACGTAAAGGAAGACGGTCGAGAGCCGGCCGACGTTCACGTAATGGGCCTCGGTCGCGTCCTTGTTCATGAAGCGGCGGTAGAAGTCATGGACGAGGTACGACGAACCCCAGTTGAGGTGCGTCAGGATCGTGGAGGAGTTCGCGGCGATGAGGCCGCCGATCATCAGGCCGACGAAGCCGACGGGCAGGAACATCAGCATCGCCGGAAAAGCGGAGTCGTGGCCGATCAGCTTCGGGTCGGCGTTCGGGAACGCCTGGATGATCGCGGCGAGGTCGGGGTAGACGATGATCGAGCACAGCGCGGTGATGATCCAGGGCCACGGACGCAGCACGTAGTGCGCGATGTTGAAGAACAGCGTGCCGCCCAGGGAATCCTTCTCGGACTTCGAGGCCAGCATGCGCTGGGCGATGTAGGAACCGCCGCCGGGTTCGGCGCCGGGATACCAGTTAGCCCACCAGCTGATGGCGATCGGCAGGATGAAGATCATCAGCGCCAGCTCCGACATCGTGAAGTTCGGCAGCATGTCCAGGATCGGCTGGCCCTTGCCGTCCGACGCCGACATCACCGGCACGCCCGCGGTCGTCACGACCTGCTGGGTGGAAAGCTTCGCGACAAGCGCCTTCAGGCCCGCCCAGCCGCTGGCCTCGCCGGTCAGGCGACGGCCGACCTCGACGAGCGAGAACCAGGCGGCCGCGAAGACGGCGGTCATCTTGATGAAGAACTGCACCATATCGATGACCAGCACGCCCCAGAGTCCGGAGTGCGCGGCGAAGACGACGTTGAGGATGCCGCAGACGACGATGGTCTGCCACGCGGGCATGCCGAAGAGGATGTTGGCGATCTTGCACGCGGCGAGCGTGACCATGCCCATGATGAAGCAGTTAAAGAACAGGCCGAGGTAGATCGCGCGGAAACCGCGCACGACCGAAGCGGCGGTACCGGAGTAGCGGTGCTCGTAGAACTCGAGGTCGGTCATCACACCGGAGCGGCGCCAGAGGCGGGCGAAGAAGAAGACCGTGGCCACGCCGGTGAGCACGAAGGCCCACCACTGCCAGTTGCCGGCCACGCCGTATTTGCGCACCTGCTCGGTGACCCAGTTCGGGGTGTCGGACGAGAACGTCGTCGCCACCATCGAGAGGCCTGCGAGCCACCACGGCACCGAGCGACCGGAGGCGAAGAACTCGGCGGTGCTGCCGCCCGAGCGCTTGGCGAGGAAGAGCGCGGGGACGAAGCAGATCAGGATCGAAGCCGCGACGATGACCCAATCAATCCAGGTGATATGCATGGCGGGGTAAGGGGTTAGCTCTTTCTCTTTCACCCTACCCTGCGTGGCAACCGCGTTCCCCTTACTGATATGACCAGTTCGGAGCATTAGCTTCCCGAGGTAGGGACAGCACCACGTGCTGTCCCTACCTCGATACAGCGGACGCCACGCAGTGGCGCCCCTACCCAAACAAGAAGGGCGCCTTGCGGCGCCCTCTCACTCACATCGAGCCCTCCGGCCCTCGTGTGAGGCCCTACTGTCCTCGCGTCCTCGAGTTACTTGGCGGCCGGGATCTCGTTGAGCGTGTACCAGCCCTGGTTGTGCCAGAGGGTGTCGCCAGCCTTGGACTTGATGTCGCCGAGGAGGAGGTGATGGATGTGGCCGCGGACGAGGCCGTCGACCACGAGGCGGACCTTGAGGCCGTCGGCGGAGACGGTGGCGGACTTGACGTTCGGCGTGGTCTGGTCGACCTCGGGGCTGCCGTAGCTCGACTGGTAGATGTACGTGAAGGTATCCATCGTGTAGTTCTTCAGGTCGGCGGCCGCGGCGGCGTCGACGGGATGGGTGAAGGTGACCTCGAAGCCGTCATGACGCGCGGAGATGTCATGCATCTCGAACGGCACCTTGCCCTTGAAGCGCACGCGCTCGAAGGTGAACGTCTTGGAACCGCGCGAACCCCAGCCGCGGTTGGAGCCGCCGACGAAGAGCGTGCCGTCTTCCTGGTCCATGCGGACGGGGATCAGGCCGGCTTCGAAGCCGCCGAGGAAGTGGAACACGGCGCCCTGGTAGAGCCCGTTGACGAACTCGAGGTTGATGCGCTGCACCTGGGAAGCGGTCTGCTCGCCGACGAGCATCTGGCTTTCCCACGGGCCGAACTTGCCCTTGGTCATGTCGCACGCGATGCCGGAAGGCGAGTTGCCGACGATGCCGTGCGGCAGGATGACGGACGGGGGCACGAACTCGGGATACTTCAGGCGCTCGGTGAGGATGCGCGAACCGCTGGTCGGCTCGGGAGGCGCGGGGAAGCCTAGGAGCGCGGCGGACTTATTGCCGGTGGGGTTGCCCTGGAACGATCCCGGGCGGAGCCACTTGAGGGCGGAGGAACCGTTCCACACGCCCTGGTTGTCGGTGTAGAACATGTCTCCCTTGTCGTTGGCGGCGATGCCCCCCGGCGAACGGATGCCCGAGGCGGTCGGAATGAACTTGCCGTCGGGCGTGATGCGCGCGCACCAGCCGCGCCACGGGGAATGGGCGTGGAACGAACCGGTCAGGCAGAGCACCATCCAGACGTCGCCGTTCTTGTCCGGCTCGGAACCGAAGGCGTATTCATGGTAGTCGCCGCTGACGCCCCACTTCGAGCAGATGCTGTCGAAGGTATCCGCACGGCCGTCGCCGTCCTTGTCGGTCAGGCGCGAGAACTCCGGACGCTGCATGGCGTACATCGAACCGTCCTTCCAGAACATGCCGAGAGGCTCGTGCTGGTTGGTGGCGAACTTGGTCCACTTGATCTTGGAGAGGTCGGCGTCGTAGGCGCCTTCGGCGATCCAGATGTCGCCGCGGCGGGTGCCGATGGCGACCTTCTTGCCGGGCATGAGCGCGATCGAGGAGACTTCGGTCACTTCGCCGGCGGGCGTCGGGATCTCGACGCGTTCATAAAACTCGGACTGACGGGCCTCCGAGGCCTTGGTGTCGACCTTGCCCGCGGGTGCGGCGACCGACGCGGCGGCGAGGCCGGCGAGGACGAGGAGGAAGGAGAGATGCTTCATAAGGTTGGTTTCCGTGGAAGGGATTAGCGGTAGGAGTATCCGAGCACGGCGGTCTCGCCGGGCTTGAGCGTGACGGTGAGGCTCTTGTCGTTGGCGTTGGCCTTCGGAGCCGGGCCGCTGATGGCGCGCACGAGCAGGCCGCCGGCGAGTTCGGCGACGCCGTCGGTCGGGCCGCTGACCGCGAGGCCGCGGGCGAGCACGATGACGACGGTCTTGTCGCCGGTCACCTTGAGCGTACGCGTGAGAGTGGCCTTGCCGGAGACTTCCTCCGGCACCCAGCCGTCGGTGAGCGCGAAGCCTTCGCCGGCGGAGCGGAAGCTCGGGTTGCCGGCCTTGTCGAGGTCGTAGCCCCTGAACTCGGCGGCGACGTTGACGGGCGAGAAGACCCATTCGCTGCCCTGCTTCTCGCGGACATAGCGGACGACGCTGCCGGCGGAACCTTCGAGGAGGACGCCCTGGCCGTCGGACAGTTTGACGATGTTGGTGCCCGCGGGCGGTTCATTGCCGGCGCCACGGTCGGTCCAGTGGTGGCCGCCATCCATGAACTTGCCGTTCCAGAAGAGCTCGGCGGCGAGGTTGTCGGCGCTGTAGGCGATGTTCAGGCCGTTCGGGAAACCGATGCCGATCGCGCGCGGCGAGGTGTTGTCGATGAAGTTGCGGTAGATCGCGGCGACGCCGTCCTTGGGCTGGATCGGGATTGAGACCTTCTCCTTCACCACCTTGAGCTTGGTATTGGAAAGGGCGCGCGGGGTCTTGTCCTTCGGTCCCTTGACGGCGAGCATGACGGCGGCGTTGGTGCCGTACTGGACGTATTCGACGCGCAGCGGGGTCAGGCCCTTCTTGAGCATGACGGGCACTTCCTTGGTCCGCTTGCCCAGGGGACCGATGCCCTTGACCTCGGCGATGCGTTCGCCGCCGACATAGAGAGAGCCGAAGTCGTCGCAATCGAAGGTGAAGAGATACTTACCCTCCTCGGAGGCGTCGAACTGGGCGGTCCAGACCACGGCGTAATATTCCTTACGGCCGGACTGGGCGGGATCGAGGATGCCGATGTTGAAGTCCTCCATCAGCACGGGCTTGAGCGTCGAGAAGTCGGGCATCTCCTTCCACTTGCCTTCGTAGACGGTGGCCACGAGGTGCTTGAGCGGAGACTTGGAGGGCGGGAACGGGTGGGCCTTCAGGAGCTCCTCGGCGGTCCAAGGCGTCACGCGCTTGGCGGTCGCGGCGCGCACGGCCTTGACCTCGTCGGGGGTGACGGCGCCGGCGCCGTTGGCGAAGGTGGCGCGTACGTAGGTGAGCGCGGCGGCGATCTTCTCGTCGCTGAGCACGGCACCCTGGGGCGGCATGGCGATGTTGTAGGTCTTGCCGGCGACGTCGATCGGGCCTTCCAGGCCGTTGAGCACGATCTTGATCGAGCGCGCGGCGGTACCCTTCGGCCAATCGCTGCCGACGAGCGGCGGCAGGCCGTTGAGGCCTTTGCCGTCGGGGCCGTGACAGGCGACGCAGAGGGAGTTGTAGACTTGGGCGCCGTCTTCGGCCGCCGTCACGAAGACGAGCGAAGCCAGAAGGGCGAGGAGCGACGAGGTGCGCATAAGGGGGGGTCCGTCCATCAAGCCCCATATTTCCGACGGTGCAAGTCGGATAGGTTCGGGCCGCAAGCGGCCCGAACCTAAGTTGACCCGTTGACCAGTTGGCACGTTGGCAAGGGATGCCTTGGGTAGGGTCGGGACCGCGTCACGACATAGCTGTGTCAAGGTAGGGACAGCACCACGTGGTGTCCTAGGTGCAAATGTGCAAACCGGCCTTCGGCCTGTGCAAAGGTGCAAATGTTAGGTATTGGCGGTTAGCGGTTGGGAACACATCAGAGGCGAAGTCGCCGATATAGGTGGCGGGTGGCAGCCCCAGGTGGCGGGTGGCGGAATCTGTCATCCCCAACCGCTAACCGCCAACCGCTTCCACCTGACATGGGTAGGGACAGCACCACGTGCTGTCCTAGCTGTATCCGTTTCGGGTGACGGGTGACGGCCACGGTAGTCGGGAATTCAGGCTCCGGCCGTTCGGCCATCAGCCGCGGGAACCTGGAGCCGGCTGCCGAAGGCCGAAAGGCTGACTCCCGAATGGCCGATGCCCCGATGGCCGTCACCCGACACCTGCAGTCATGAGATACCGCAGCCCACTTTCCGGTCTCCGGTTTCCCTTTGAGTTCATGTCTCTGTCTTGGGTAGGGCCGAGCATCCCTGCTCGGCCGCGGCCGGCCAAGGATGGCCAGCCCTACCTTAGAACATCCCTAAACAAAAAGGCCGCCTGATCAGGCGGCCTTGGCTAGGGCAGCACGCGGTGCTGACCCTACCCGGCGCTCAGCGAGCGCGATACAACCCCTGCGGGTCGTACAGCCACCAGGCGTCGAACGGATTGGCGAGGCTCGGGAGCTCGAAGTACGGACGGCCCTTGTCGTCGACCTTGGTGACGACGCCGGAGATCTCGGTGCGGGTCGGCGGCTGCGGCAGGGGCTGCGGCATCATGGCCGGAGGCGAGGGCGGCACGGGCAGGAGGTCGAGGACGGCGGTCTCCTCGATGCGCTCGACGACGTGGTCCACCCACTTGAGTTCCTTGGCCTTGTCGCCGAAGGCCTGCCAGTCGCCGGTGGAATCGTTGGCGTACATCTGTTTCACGAAATCCTGGAGCGAGATGCCCATCTTCTTGGCGATCGGCGTGGCGAGGCGGTCGAACCACTGGTTGGTGAAGTCGATCTGCTCCTTGAGCACGGTCATGTTGCCGCGAAGGGTGTTCGAGGCCTGGTGGTGCAGGATGATGGTGTTCGGGTAGCAGTAGGAACGCTCGGCGAGCGTGGCGATCACGGCGGTCATCGAGGCGGCGAAGCCCTTCACGACGACGTGCACCGGCGCCTTGGAGGCGGCCATGGCCTTCTGGATCTGGTAGCCCGCGGCGACGGAGCCGCCCGGGGAGTTGTCGACGACGATGAAGATCGGGAATTCCGACGACTGGTTGTTATAGAAGGAGATGCGGGTGCAGACGTAGTCGGCGAGCTGCTCGGTCACAGCGCCGTTGAGCGCGATGCGGCGGTCGCTGACGTACAGGACGCCGTCGACGAGCGGATCCTTGAGGTACTTCGGCTTGGCCTTGCTGGCGACCTTGCGGGCCTCGTCTTCCTTCTGGAAGCGCTGGATCTCGTTGGAGAGGCGCGCGACGGTGTTGGCGGCCTCGAGCTGGAGCTGCTTGGCCTCGGCCTCGAGCTCGCGGATCTTGTTCGAGCGCTCGGTCAGGCGGGCGGACGAACGGGCGGCCTCGAGGCCGGCCTGGCGCTCGAGCTTGGCGCGCTCGTCGTCGAGGGCGGCGGCCTCGGCGGAAGCCTTGGCGAGACGCAGCGAACGCTCGGCGGTCAGGCGGGCGACCTCGGCGTTGAGCGGCGCGAGTTCTTCGGCGCGCTTGGCTTCGGCGAGGGCGACCTCGGCGTCGATGCGCGCCTTCTCGATGCGCATGCGGTCGGCTTCCTTGATGGCGGCCTTCTGCTCAGGCGAGAGCTCGTCGCGCTGGGCGGGCGCGCCCTGCGGAGCGGCGGCCGGCTGGGCGGCGGGAGCGGACGGGGCGTCGGCCGGCGCGGCCGGCTTGGCCTTGGTCTGCTGGGCGAACATCGGCGCGGCCGTGAGGACGGCGAGCGCGAGGACGCGGAGGGAGGTGCGGAGATGCATGAGGTTTGTTTGTTTTGAAATCAGCGGAGGACGAATTCGACGGTGGGGTCGTACATCCACCAGATGTCGCACGGCCCGAGCGGCGGGAGCGGCTGGCGCACGCGTCCGTCCTGGCCCTTGGCGGCGTTGAAGCCGTCGGGATTGGGCTCGGGCACGACGGCCGGCACGGCGGCCGCGACGATCATGCCGTCCTCGGACATGCGGTCGACCACGTCGGTGACCCACTTGCGGCGACCGGCCTCGTCGCCGAGGACCTTCCAGTCGCCGGTCGAGACGCCCTTGTACATCTGGGCGACGAAGGCGTCGACGGTCGTACCGATGCGCGCGGCGACCTTCACGAAGATGCGCTCGCACCAGACCTTGGACCACTTGAGCTGTTCCTGGAGCTGGGTGATGTTGCCGCTCAGGCCCGTGGAGGCCTGGTGGTGCAGCACGATCGTGTTCGGGTAGACGAACGAACGCTTGGCGAGGGTGGTGATGATCGCGGCCATCGAGGCGGCGTAGCCCTTCACGACGACGTAGACCGGCGCCTTCGAGGTCTCCATCGCCTGCAGGATCATGTAGCCCGACATCACCGAGCCGCCGGGGGAACGGTCGATGACGATGAAGATCGGCGCATCGGCGTCGACGGCGTTATAGAAGGCGATGCGGCCGCAGACGAAGTCGGCCAGCTTGTCGTCGACGCGGCCGTTGAACGGGATGCGGCGGTCGGAGATGTGCAGCACGCCGTCGACGAGCGGATCCTTCGGATAGGAGACCTTGGCGCCGCTGGCGATGTCGGTGGCCTTCTGCTGGAGGCGGGCGATCTGCGCGACGGAAGCGACCTTGGCGTATTCGACGGAGACCTCGGCGGTGGCGAGGCGGGCCTGGACCTCGAGTTCGGCGCGGGCGCGATCCTTGTCGGCGGAAGCGACGGCGGCCTTGGCGTTGGCCAGGGCGGCTTCGAGCTTGAGCTTCGTCTGCTCGGCGTCGGCCGGCGCGGCGGCGGCGTCGGCACGGGCGGCGCGGAGGGCGGCTTCGGCCTCGAGCTTACGAAGTTCGAGGGTCTGCGTCAGCGCGGCGAGGCGGCGCTGGGAGGAGGCGAGCTCCAGGCGCGCGCGGATGACGTCCGTCTCGATCTCGGCCTTGATGGTCTCGGGGGTCTTCTTGACGGGCCCCTGCTGGGCCATGACGAGCGCTGCGAAGAAAAGAGGGACAAGGGCCAGGCGCGACATGGGGAGAAGACTGTTTTGACAGATAAATGGTTCCCTTGAAGTCCTTTTTTGGCAAATCTGCCCGCATGGAAGTCGACGCCCCCATCACCCTCTTCAATCGCCACACCGGCCGCATGGAGACCGAACAGGTCTACGGCGAGGCCTGGCTGCGTCGCATCTACGGCAACCCGCTCGGCAAGATGACCCTCCACGCGGTCGTCAAACGGGGCCTTTTCTCCAAATTGTACGGCTGGGCCATGGATCGCCCGAGCAGCGCGCGTCGCGTCGAGCCCTTCGTGAAGGCCTTCGGCCTCGATCCCGCCGAGTTCGCCGACCCCGACCTGAAGTCGTATCGGACCTTCAACGACTTCTTCTACCGCAAGCTCAAGGCCGAAGCCCGCCCGGTCGACCCGCGCGCCGAGATGGCCGTGCTGCCGGCGGATGGCCGTCACCTCGGCTTCCCCGACGCCTCGCGCGTGAAAGGCATCTTCGCTAAGGGCCAGACCTTCGACATGGCCGCGCTCGTCGCGGACCGCGCGCTCGGCGAACGCTACGCGCGCGGCACCGTCGTCTGCTCGCGCCTCTGCCCCGTCGACTACCATCGCTTCCACTTCCCTGTCGCCGGCGTGCCCGGCGAGCCCGTGCTCGCCAAAGGCCAGCTCTATTCCGTCAACCCGATCGCGCTCCGTCGGCGCGCTTCTTATCTCTGGCAGAACAAACGCCAGCGCGTGACTATCGACGCCGGGCCGTTCGGCCTCGTCACCATGGTCTCCGTCGGCGCCACGAACGTCGGCACCATCATCGAGACGTACCAGCCGGGCCAGGCCGTCGCGAAGGGCGACGAGAAGGGCTACTTCCGATTCGGCGGATCGTTCGTCGCGACGATATTCGAACCAGGTCGCATCAAGCTCGAGGACGACCTCATCCACGCCGGCGAGACCGCCGTGGAAGTCTATGCCAAAGTCGGTTCGCCCCTCGGTCGCCTCGCGTAAGCGCTTGCCTCCGCCGTCCGACGCGCAAACCTCGTTGCACAGGTTTCGCTCGGGTGGTGGAATGGCAGACACACCAGATTTAGGTTCTGGCGCCGCAAGGTGTGCGGGTTCGACCCCCGCCCCGAGCACCCTGTTCACGCGCGGCGACCGCGCGTGAAAGAGGACTGAGTCGATGACTGCACAGAAGACTGCATCGAGTGCTGAGTCGATGAGAGGCAGAGGTAGGGTCGGGACCGCGTCACGACATAGCTGCCTTTGGTAGGGTTGAGCGCCCTCGCTCAACAGCGACCGGCCAAGGCGGTCCGCCCTGCCTCGCGCAGAGACGCCCATCCCAAAGGGAGACCGGAAACCGGAATGTTTGCTGCGGGCCTTAGGTAGGGGCGCGACGGCGTCGCGTCCGCTCTTGCCCCTGACCTTTCCGTCTCTACCGTCAGGCCATGCTCGCGTGG
>CANGRI010000060.1 GCA_947456525.1 Opitutia bacterium | reverse complement strand
GTGTCAACTTGCCCCCTCGCATTGACCTGCGGTCAAAGCGAAAAACTCTCCCCGCAGGAGCAGCTGGCCTTGGCGTTGGGGTTCGAGAACTTGAAACCGCCGCCGATCATCTTGTCAGAGTAGTCGAGTTGCGTGCCACGGAGATACAAGGCCGACTTCGGGTCGACCAGGACTTCGACGCCTTCGGTGCGGACGAGGATATCGGCCGGATTGGCCTCGCCCACGAAACGCATCTTATAAGAAAGGCCGTTGCAGCCCCCGCCGGAGATCGCGACGCGCAGGAAACCGCCCTGCGCCTCGCGGGCGGCCAAGGCACGGACCTTGACCCCCGCCGGAGCCGTCAGGCGGATCAGGCGCTCATCGGCGACGCGCGGGCCGGCGGCTGGTGCGGTGGTGTCCATCTTTCCACAGAATGGCGACGAACCTGACCAAACACAAGCCGCCACGCCCGGAAGGCCCCTCCCCTGCAGGAAAACAGGCTTGCCCGCCACCCTCCCCGGAGGGATATGATGCCTTCCCGGGTAACGGTCGCGTAGCTCAGTTGGTTAGAGCGCAGCATTCACATTGCTGAAGTCACAGGTTCAAGTCCTGTCGCGACCACCACCCGGGATCTCATCGCCGACGCCCGCGCAGGGTGGTTTCTATTAGTTTATAATATTAGCGGTCAGATTGTAATTAGGTGTTCCCAGCAAACTGTCGCTTAATTAGTCCATGCATCTTCGATGCGTCTCCTTGCGGAACGATGCCGATCGCCCGCCCTCTCTTCCTTTTCTTCCGCCACCTTCCGCCTCAGATGTCCGAGTCTTCGAAACTCCCTGAAAACCTCTCCGAACTCCTGGCCCATCTCCACGAGCGTCAGGAAAAGCGCGGTAACTGCACCATGAAGGACCGGGCCGAACTTTGGCTCCGTTATGGCGGCGAGGCGATGGACGTCAGCCCGCCGAACTTCCACCATGCGCTGGCGACCTGGCTGGCGAACGCCGGCCTCGTCCATAAGGACAAGGCCCAGGACGTCGCCGCGGTGCTCTACTGCCTCGGCGTCACGAATTCCAACAACCTCTTCCAGAAGGTGAACCAGGGTAAGCTCGTGACGATGGGCATCGGCAAGAACGGCCGACGCAACGCCAAGAGCAAGAAGTAGGCCGGCGCCTCAGGCGCAGTCCTGGGCGTCGACGTCGATGACGTCGATGACATCCTCGTCGCCGAGGATCTTCGCACGGAGCGGCAGCAGGGCCGCGAGGAGCGACTTCACGCCGGCGACGAGATACCAGACGTGCACGCGGTGCTGGTCCTGAACCTTCTCGAACGGACACGGCGCCGGGCCGCGGATCTCGCAGAGGCCGGGATGCAGACGCTCGAGTTCCTTGACCCAGGCGTCGGCGACGAAGTTGACCTTCTCGGCGTTGCGGCCGCGGAAGACATGCCGGATCAGGTGACGGTCCGGCGGGTAGCCGAACTCGGCGCGTTTCTCGAGCTCGGCGGCGGCGAAGCCGTGGAAGTCGAGTCGCTTGGCGAACTGGATCGGATCGGAGGCCGGCTGGAAGCTCTGGACGACGACCACGCCCTCGAGGTCGCCACGGCCCGCGCGGCCGGCGACCTGGGTGAGCAGCTGGAAGGTGCGCTCGGCGGCGCGGAAGTCCGGCAGTTGCAGCGAAAGGTCGGCGTCGATGATGCCCACCAAGGTCACCCGCGGGAAGTCGAGCCCCTTGGCGATCATCTGCGTGCCGAGGAGCATGTCGTATTTTCCGGCACGGAAATCCGAGAGAACCTTACGGAACAGGTCCTTCTTGCCCATGGTATCCGCATCGATGCGGGCCACGCGGGCGCGGGGGAACAGCTGGGCGATGGTCTCCTCGACCTTCTGGGTGCCGTAGCCCTTCCAGCGGACCTTCGGGGAGCGGCAGCTCGGGCAGAGCACCGGGGCGCGCTCCTGGTGATTGCACAGGTGGCAGCGGGCGGTGTCGTCGGTCCGGTGGAGCGTCAGCGAGACGCTGCAACGCTTGCACTGCACGGCCTCGCCGCAATCCGGGCAGACCAGCGAACGCGAGTGGCCGCGCCGGTTCAGGAAGAGGATGGATTGCTCGCGGCGTTCGAGACGGGCGCGGATGCCATCGGTGAGCTCGCGCGAGAGGATGTGCTGCCCCTTCGCGTGCAGGACCTCGCGACGCATGTCCACGATGCGGAAAGCCGGCATCGGACGGTCGTCGACACGCTTAGCCATCACGTCCAAGGCGTAGCGGCCGGCCGAGGCGTTCTTCCAGGTCTCCAACGAAGGCGTCGCCGAACCCAGGACGCAGGCCGCGCCGAGGACCGAAGCGCGCATCACCGCGACATCGCGACCGTGGTACATCGGCGTCTCACCCTGCTTGAAGGAAGGCTCGTGCTCCTCGTCGACCACGATCAGCCGCAGGTTCGGCAGCGGGGCGAAGACCGCCGAACGAGCGCCGACCACCACCCTCGCCTGCCCGAGCGACATCGCCATCCAGGCGTCGAAACGTTCGCCGGCGGAAAGATGGCTGTGCCACACGACCACCTTGGCGCCAAGGTCGGCGAGGCGGGAACGAAGCCGCCCGACCGTCTGCGGCGTGAGCGCGACTTCGGGGACGAGGAAGATCGCCGAGCCGCCTTCGGCCACGACCTTGCGGATGAGCGCCACGTAGACCTCGGTCTTGCCGGAGCCGGTGACGCCGTGGAGCAGGTGCGCCCGGAAGGCCTTCGAATCGAGGGTCTTCGTCACGGAATCCACCGCGGCGACCTGCTCGGGATTCAGCGTGTGTCCGGCCGAGGCGATGGTCTCCCCTTCGGCGTAAGGATCGTTGTACGCCACGCGCCAGAGGACGCTGGCGTCTTCCTTGACCGTGCCGGCCTTGATAAGGGCGTCCACGGCCTGCTGGGCGACGCCGAGGCCTTCGACCATCTTGGCGCGGTCGGCGGGCTCCTTCTGGCCCGAAAGGTAATCGATGACCTGCGCCTGGCGCGGGGCCTTCTTGCGGAGCTTCGCAAGCGCCTCGGCTTCGGGCGGGGCGATGAGCGTGAGCAGGCGACGCAGCACCGGGCGGACGCCTTTACGGACCGCGGCGGGCAGGACGGTCTCCAGGACGGAGTTCAGCCCGCAGCCGTAGTAGCTCGCCATCCATTCGGCCAGCTTGCAGCAATCCGGCGTCATCACCGGTTGCTCGTGTTCGAGCGAGATCACGCTGCGCAAGCGCGCGGAAGGCGGCGGCTCGGCCGGATATTTCCAGACCACGCCGATGCTCGTGCGGCCGCCCAGCGGCACGCGGACCAGCTGCCCGACTTGCAGGACGTCCTTCAGCGCCGCGGGCACGGAGTACGAGTAGGCCCGGGCCCCGCCGTCAAACGGGACCACCTCGGCGACGCCGGGTTCGATTTCTCCGAAGAGATCGGGCACAAGGGGAGGTTCGCCGAAGCGAAGCGGGGATTCAAGCGAGGGTTGCCGACATCGCCCGATTTACGCTCTGGCGTCGATATCCGTGGCCGGAACACCCGAATGGGCCGCGATGCGGGCGCACATGAGGGCCCAGAAACAACCGATGCAATTGGCCACGACCAGCTGAAGGTCGGTGGGCATGCTGTAGAAGATGAGCGTACCGGGGAACCAGACGAAATAGTTCGTCAGCAGGTTGGGGAGGACCAGGCGGCGATACCAACCCGATCCCATCGCCGCGCGCAGGCGGGCGGTATCCCAGCCGCAATCCTTCCAGAGGTGGGAGATGGCGTTGAACGGCGCGCCGATGAAGATCGTGAAGCCCGCCATGTCCACCGTCACCTTGAGCAGCACGGTGCGAAGATTAGCCTCACTCCCGAACCAATCGGCCTGCAGGTGGTAGAAACAGGTGATCAGCATGCCCATCGAACCCCACCAGACCATGCTATGGATGAGGTCGCCGAGCGGGTGGGCCGGACGTAGCCCACGGAAGATCATCCGGAAGCCCCAGGGAATGAGCCCCGAGGTGATCGCCGTGCAGATCGCGGCGAAGGCCAGCGGGTTGGCCTTGTTGACGTCACCGATGCGATTGAGCGCGGTGGCGACGGCAGGCACATGGTAATAAGCGACGACCAGGCCGGCCGCGGCCAGCATGATGATCGCCAAAGGCAGCGCGTTATCGCGGGCCGCCTTGATGCCGGCGTTCAGCGGCGAAGCGTCGGGCTCGTTCATGCGAGGAACTTGCGGAGCAGCTGGTCGATGAGGACCGGGTTGGCCTTGCCCTGCGTGCGCTTCATGATCGGACCCTTGAGCGCATTGATGGCCTTCTCGTTGCCGGCGCGGTATTCGGCGATGGACTTGGCGACGGCGGGGTCGGCGATGACTTCCTGGACGATCTTCTCGAGCTCGCCGGTGTCGCTGTTCTGGCGAAGGCCCTTGGCGTCGACGATGGCGGCGGCGTCCTTGCCCGACTTGAACATCTCGGCGAAGACTTCCTTGGCCTGCTGCTTGGAGATCACGCCGTCGTCGGTCAGCTTCACCAGGCCGGCGAGCTGCGCGGGCTTGATGGGGCATGACGCAAGCGACAGCGGAGCGGGAGCGGCTTCGTCGAACGCGCCGGCGGCGCCCGCCGAGGCGGCGAGGTCGCGGAGCAGGTCGTTGGCGACGAGGTTGGCGATGCCCGACGGGTTGGCGGGGTGGGCGGCCACGGCGGCCTCGAACCATTCGGCGAGGGCGCGGTCGTTCACGAGCACCGAGGCGGCGGTGTAAGGCAGGCCGAGCTTATCGACGTAGCGGCGCTGGCGGTCGTAGAGGTTTTCCGGGACCTGCTTGGCGAGGCGCGTGACGGTGTCGCGCGAGATCTTCAGGGTCGGGATGTCCGGATCCGGGAAGTAGCGGTAGTCATGGGCGTCTTCCTTGTCGCGGAGGACGTAACCACGGGCGAGTTCGGCGTTCCAGCCGCGGGTCTCCTGCGTGATCGAGCGGCCAGCCTCGAGTTCGCGGATCTGACGGGCGGTCTCGTAGATGACGGTATCGCGGACGCTCGAGATCGAATTGAGGTTCTTGGTCTCGGTACGGGTGCCGAGCTTCGCGTCGCCGCGACGGCGGACAGAGACGTTGCAGTCGCAACGCAGCTGGCCCTTCTCCATGTCGCAATCGGCCACGCCGGCCTGGGTGAGCATCGCGACGAGCGAGCGCAGGAAGGCTTCGGCTTCGGCCGAGGAACGGAGGTCCGGCTCGGTGACGATCTCGAGGAGCGGCACGCCAGCGCGGTTGTAATCGACCAGCGAGCCGCTGCCTGCGTGGCTGAGCTTGCCCACGTCCTCCTCGAGGTGCGCGTGGTGGATGCGGATGAACTTGTGCTCGCCCATCACGTTGCGCGAGGCGCCCGGGAGCTCGATCTCGACCTGACCGCCGACGACGACCGGGAAGTCCTTCTGGGTGAGCTGATAGTTCTTCGGATTATCCGGGTAGAAATAGTTCTTACGGTCCCAGGCGCAGCGCTCGGGGACCTCGGCGCCGACGACGAGGCCGAAGAGGATGGCCTTCTCGACCGCCTCGCGGTTCACCACGGGCAGCGTTCCCGGAAGGCCGAGGACCACGGGGTCGACCTGCTCGTTAGGCTCCTTGCCGAAACCCCAGGGGGAGGAAGCGAAGACCTTGGCGCGGGTGTGCAGCTGCACGTGGACCTCGAGGCCGATGACGACTTCCCAATCAGAAGGTACGTTGCTCATAGGGCGGCTTGCTGGTCAGCGTAACCATGGGCGGCCTCGAAGAGACGGCCCGCGGCGAGGAGTTTGGATTCGGAGAGCGGCGCTCCGACGAGATGGAAACCGACCGGGAGGTGGCCGGACTTGCCGCAGGGCACCGAGATCGCCGGGAGCCCGGCGAGGTTCGCGGGAATCGTGAAGATGTCCTCGAGGTAGAGCTGCAGCGGATCCGAAGCCTTCTCGCCTACCTTGAAGGCGGGCGTCGGCACGGTCGGGGTGAGCAGCACGTCGACGCCGGCGAGGGCGGCGAGGTATTCGGCGCGGATCTTCGCGCGGGCGCGGAGGGCGCGGACATAATAGGCGTCGGCGTAACCGGCGCTGAGCACGAACGTGCCGAGCAGGATGCGGCGCTTCACTTCCGGGCCGAAGCCTTCGGAGCGGCTCGCCGTCATCATCTCGACCGGCGTGCCGGCAGTGGCGGAGCGATGGCCGTAGCGGACGCCGTCATAGCGACCGAGGTTCGATGAAGCCTCGGCGGTCGCGACGACGTAGTACGTCGGTACGGCAAGATCGGCGGAGGGCAGTTCGACCTCGGAGATCGCGCAACCCTGGGCGCGGTAGAATTCGACGGCGGCGTTGACGGCGGCGGCGACCTCAGGAGCGACGCCCTTGCCGAGGAAACCCTTCGGGATGCCGATGCGGAGCTGCTTGGCGTCACCGGCCGGCGTGAGCGCGCGGTCGGACGGTCCGAAGCAGGTCATGTCACGCGCATCGGCGGAGGCCAGCGCGTTGAGCAACAGTTCGCAGTCTTCGACGCTGCGGGCCATCGGACCGATCTGGTCGAGAGACGAGGCGAAGGCGACGAGGCCGAAGCGGGAGATCAGGCCGTAGGTGGGCTTGAGGCCGACCACGCCGCAGTGCGAGGCGGGCTGGCGGATCGAACCGCCGGTATCGGAACCGAGCGAGAGCGGCACGAGGCCGGCCGCGAGGGCGGCGGCGCTGCCGCCGGAAGAACCGCCCGGGATGCGGGCGAGGTCCCAGGGATTGAAGGTCTTGCGGAGCGCCGAGTTCTCGGTGGAGGAGCCCATCGCGAACTCATCCATGTTCAGGCGACCGTAGAGAATCGCGCCGGCGGCGCGGAGGCGTTCGGCGACGTGGGAGTCGTAAGGCGAGACCAGCGGCGCGAGCATCTTGCTCGAGCACGTGAGCGGCTGGCCCTTGACCGCGATGTTGTCCTTGATCGCGACCGGGATGCCTTCGAGCGGGCCCCTGCCCTGCCCGGCCTTACGGCGGGCGTCGGAAGCGTCGGCCTGCGCGAGGACGTCGGCCTGGTCGAGGTGCGTGAAGGCGCCGACCTTGTCGTTCACCGCCTGGTAGCGGACGATCAGGGCTTCGCAGAGGGCGCGGGACGTGAGCGTGCCGGCCGCGAGACGGCGGCCGAGCTCGGCGGCGGAAAGCGTATGGAGCGCGTCGGCCATGGCTTAGGATTCGTCGTCCACGACGCGCGGGACGGAGATCTGCCCGTCGCGCGAGGCGGGGGCGATGCGGGTGACGGCTTCGGCGCCGAGGACCGGACCCGGTTCGTCGGAGCGGAGCGCGGCTTCGTCGACGACGCGGGCGTCGTCGATCGTCGCGGGCAGGTCGGCGTTGGCCAGCGCCTGGAAGTGCCCCAGGATCTGGCTGAGCTGCGACGAGTAGAGGGCCTTCTCCTCGGCCGTGAGGCTGAGGCGGGCGAGCTTCGCGAGGTGGTCGATGTCGAAACCTTCGGCCATGGGCATCAGCGGCGGACGGTCCAGCCGGCGCCCTTCTCGAGCGTGGCGATGACGACGCCGAGGGCTTGGTTGGTTTCTTCGTCGGTGAGGGTGCGGGCCGCGTGGCGCCAGCGGATCTCGAAGGCGAGGCTGCGGTGGCCTTCGGGCAGGCCCGGGCCGGTGAAGACATCGAAGCAGTTGACCGACTCCAGCGCGAACTCCTTGCCGGCGGCCTTGGAGGCGCCTTGGCGGACACGGCTTTCGACTTCGGCGGCGGCGACGCCGACCGGGACGATGACCGCGACGTCCTTGGTGACGGGCGGGAAGGACGAGAACGCCTCGAAGCGCGGGACCTTGCGGGCTTCGGCGAAGGCCGTGCGCGGGAAGCAGACTTCGCCGGCGATGACGGAGCTCTTCAGGCCGAGGGAGCGCGTCCAGCGGAGGTCGAGGACGCCGCAGGCGCCTTCGGCGGCGCGACCGCGGTCGACGAGGGCGGCGGCGTGGTCGGCCTGCCAAAGACCACCGGTGGCGGCAGCGAACGAAAGACGGACGGAGGCGACGCCGGCGAGCGCGGCGGCGTCCTGAAGGAGACGCTTCGCGCGGAGGGCGTCGAAGGCCTCACGCGACTTCCACGAACGCGTCACCGGTTCGGCGACGATCGCGAAAGCGACGGAGAGGAATTCGCGCACCGTGCCGTCGGCCTGCGGACGGAAGACCGTGCCGACCTCGAAGAGGCCGCGCGGGTCGGCGTGGACCGAAAGGTTGAGCGCGAGGGCGCCGGCGAGTCCGGGGACGAGCGAAGCGCGGAGGTGCGTCTGCTCGGCCGTCAGCGGGTTGTCCATCGCGACGAGGGCGGCCTTGTCGGCGCCCAGCGTGCGTTCGAGTTCCGCGGCGTCGCGAAGCGAGTAGTGGCAGCACTCCGTGAAACCGGCGCCGACGAGACGGGCCGAGACTTCGCGGGTGAAGACGGACGTCAGCGCGTCTTCGTCGCCCGGAAGCGGGGCGATCGGACGGCCAGCGGGCACCTTGTCGGTGCCGTGGATGCGGATGAATTCTTCGACGAGGTCGATCGGTCGCGTCACGTCGGAGCGGAACGAAGGCACCAGCACCGAAAAGCCGGCGGCGGAAGCCTTCACCGTGAAACCGAGGCGGGCGAAGGCCGCGGAGACGTCGGCGTCGGCGACGGGCGTGCCGAGCTTGGCGGCGACGTAGCCGGCGGGGAGTTCGATGGTGACGTCGGCGCGCGGAGGCTGGCCGACGGCGACGACGGGACCGGCCACCTGGGCGCCGGCGAGCTCGACGAGGAGGTCCGTGGCGAGGCGCGAGGCGAGCTCGACGCCAGCCGGATCCACGTCGCGGGCGAAGCGGTGGGAAGAATCGGTCGACACGCCGATGCGGCGGGCGACGCGGCGGATCTCGCCGGGGCGGAACCAGGCGGCTTCGAGAAGGACGTCGGTCGTGGAGTCGGTCACGCCGGAATCGGCGCCACCCATCACGCCGGCGACGACGAGCGGGCGCTGCGCGTCGGCGATGACGCAGACGCCGGGCTCGAGCTTCACCTTCTTGCCGTCGAGCAGGACGATCTCTTCGCCTTCGCGGGCCGGGCGGGCTTCGATGCCTTCGGAGACCTTCTTCGCGTCGAACGCGTGGAGCGGCTGGCCCAGTTCGAGCAGCACCCAATTCGTGATGTCGACGACGTTGTTGATCGGACGGAGACCGGCGGCCTCGAGGTCGCGGCGGAGCCATTCCGGGCTAGGGCCGACCTTCACGTTCTTCAGCGTGCGGAGCGTGTAGTAAGGGCAGAACTCGGAGGACGAGCGGACGAACTTCACCGCGTCGGCGGCGGAAGGCGCGGCGGCGAGGCCGGCGGCCGTCTTCACCGTGAGCGGCTTGAGCGTCAGGCCGAGCGCGGCGGCGAGGTCGCGGGCGACGCCGCGGATGCCGAGGCAGTCACCGCGGTTCGGCGTGACCGAGATCTCGAGCACCGTATCCGGCGCACCGAAAAGGGAATTCAGCGGCGTGCCGAGGGCCGGCTGGCGCGGCGTCAGGATGAGGAGGCCGTCCTCGCCTTTGCCGAGGCCGAGTTCCTCGGAGGAGCACATCATGCCCGCCGAGTCGACGTCGCGAAGCTTCGAGACCTTGATCTCGAAACCGCCCGGCATCACCGTGCCCGGGAGAGCGACCGGGACGCGGTCGCCAGCCTTGAAGTTCTTCGCACCGCAGACGATCTGCCGGATGGAGCCGTCACCCACGTCGACCTGACAGACGCTGAGGCGGTCGGCCTTCGGGTGCTTCTCGAAGGACTTGATCTCGCCGACCACCACGAGGGGTAGCGGGGCGAGGCCGAAAGTCGTGACCGACTCCACCTCGAGGCCGAGCATCGGGAGGACTTCCGCGACGCGCTCGGCGGTGACGCCGGCGAGGTCGAGGTGACGGGAGAGGGCTTGGAAAGAGACTTTCATGGCTTAGGCGAACTGGCGCAGGAAGCGCGTGTCGTTGTTGTAGAAGTGGCGGATGTCGTCGATGC
>CANGRI010000059.1 GCA_947456525.1 Opitutia bacterium | reverse complement strand
AGCCTTCCTTGCCGGAAGCCGAGGCGGGTTTCTTGTCCGCGCACATGGACCTACTGTCAGCGGAGGCCCCTGCCCTCTCAAGCGGATTGTGCGAATTCAGGCGAGAAGCCGCGCCCACGCCTGCTCGGCGGTGAAACCGCGAAGCTCGAAGACCTTGGCCGGCGAGGACGCCCCGGAGACCAGGGACACTCCGGAGGCCGGCAGGCCGAGCTTGGCGGCGAGGAGTTCCAAGATCTCGCGGTTGGCCTTGCCCCCTTCGGGCGGGGCGACGACGCGGATCTTCAGGGCTTCGCCGAGGCGGCCGACGATCTCGGAGCGCGAGGCGCCCGGGACGGCCTTGACCTTCAGACGACAGGAGACGCCGCTCACAGATACTGCGTGAGGCCCTTCACCGTCTTCGCGTCGAGACGACGGACCAGCGCGACGGAAAGGTCGACGCAGGCCTGCAGGTCCGCGAGGTCGATGACGGCGTTATGCGTATGGATATAGCGCGCGGGCACGCCGAGCACGATGACCGGCACGCCGAGTTCGTGCGCCTGGAAGGAACGCGCGTCGGTGCCGCCCGTGCGACGCACCGCGAGCTGGCAAGGGATACCCTTCTCGGCCGCCACCGCGAGGGTCAGGTCGACGAGACGAGGGTTCATGATGGCCGTCGGATCGTAGGCGCGCACCTGCACGCCGCCACCGAGCGCGCCCTGCGTCTCGCCATGCGGGGCGAGCCCGGGCAAGTCGTCGGCCGGAGGGCCTTCGAGGACGATGACCACGTCCGGCTTGGCCAGACGCGCGGCGACGACCGCACCACGGCAGCCGACCTCTTCCTGCACCGTCGCGACGGCCAGGAGGTCGCAGTGCGTGGCGGAGGCGTCGAGCTCATGCGTCGCGAGCGTGAGCGCGGCCATCCCGACGCGGTTATCGAAGGCCTTCGCCGCATAAAGACCGGACTCCGCGAGGGCCGTGAACGGGCCTTCCGGCACGACCGGATCGCCGGGGCGGATACCGAGACGCGCGACGGATTCCGCGGAGCGCGCGCCGATATCGACGAGCACCTTGTCGGCCGAAGCGGCCTGCGCGCCGCCTTGATGCGGAGGAAGCGCGGCGACGACGCCGATGAACTCCTTTTGCGCGGCGCGAGACCAGATGCGCAGGCGTTGGGCGGCGAGGACGCCGTCGGGCCAGCCGCCGACCGGGGTCAGGCGGAGGAAACCGTCATGCGTGACCGCCTGCACCAGGAAGCCGATCTCGTCCATGTGCGCGGTGAGGACCACGCGCGGACCCTTCTTTTCCTTGGCGGGTGAAGCGAGCACGCCGCCGAGGCCGTCGGCCTGCAGCGCGCGACCGCGCAGTTCGCGGACGAAGATCGCTCGGACCGCGTCCTCATGGCCGGAGGTGCCATGGGCCTGCGTGTATGCCTCCAGCAGACGGAGGGCTTCGGAAGGACGCTTGGACATAGGGAAAGGATTCAGCGCGGCTGGCGGGTCTGCAGGCGGGGCTTCAGTCCGGCCTTGGCGACCGCATCGAGCGCATGGACCGCGGCGCCCGTGAGCGAACGTTCATCGGCGACGATCACGACTTCGGTGCCGGGGGATTTCAAGGCGTGGTCGACGAGGGCCTTAGCGAGCGCGTCGGAGGCGATTTCCTTGCCCTCGAGGTAAAGCTTCCCTTCGCGGTCGACGCCGACGACGAGGGTCGTGGCCGGCGTGCCTTCGGCGCCGGCGGAAGCCGTCGGCGGCACGATCGCCATCGTACGGGCCTGCTCGAGACGCCCGCTGATCAGGAGGAAGAAGACCAGCACCACCATCACGTCGATGAGCGGCACCACGTTGATATCGGCGCGACGGCGCCGCGGCACGACGAGGCTCATCGGCGACGGGCTTCCAGCGCTTCGACGAGCACGTCGAGGCGGGAAGAAAGGATCTCAAGGCGGCGGCCCAGCCAGTTCGCGGCGACGAGCGAAGGGATCGCGATGCAGAGGCCGATCATCGTCGTGCTGAGCGCGAGGCCCACGCCACGGGTGAGCGTCTGCGAATCCGGCAGGCCTTGCTCAGGGAAGAGCGTGGCGAGGCCGGTGACCGTGCCGAGAAGTCCGAGGAGAGGCGCCGCGGCGACGATGCTGTCGAGCAGGTGCAGGCCGCGCTGTAGCCGGATCAGCTCGTTTCGCGTCCAAGCCTTGAGTACTTCGCCCGAGGCGCCGTCCTTCCAGCGCTGGACCAGCCGGCCCGCGACCGACTCGCCGTCGGCGGCGCCGACCTGGTCGAGGTCGCCGTTCAAGACGGCTTTAAGAACCGCCTCCGGAACGACCCGGCTGACCCTCAAGGCGAGGGCGCGCTCGACGATCAGGAAGACCGCCACCAATGAGCAAAACGTGAGCGGCCAGATGAAGATCCCAGCACCTTGGAGTAGAGTTTGCACCCCAAGAGCCTCTCCAACGGAAAAACAGTCGCAAGCCCACTCTTTAAATGACAGTTTTATGCAGTTTTAACGATTTTAAATGATTTTAAACGATTTAATCCACTCTTTTGGAACAAATGCGAATAACCAATCCTTTGACATTACCCTAGGGGGGTTTACCGTGATTTTACCCCCATTTACTATGAGACTTAAACGCTCAGGTTTCTCCCTCGTTCTGTCGCTTACCATCATGGCAGCGATGGTGCTGATGGTGATCGTCCTCGCCTCCTTCCTCCAGGTCGAAAGCCGCCTCGCCCAGAGCCATGCCGGCTACCTCCGCGCCCGGTTCAACGCCCTCGCCGCCACGAAGATCGCCGTCGGCCAGCTGCAGCAGCTCGCCGGCCCCGACCAGCGAGTGACCATGCGCGCGGACATGTACGCCAACAACGAGGTCGGCGTGGGCAACATCGATGCTCCCACCATCACGCCGTCCCGCCCGAATGCCGGCAACAACTACACCGGCAACAACGCGCCCGCGGGCGCGAAGCTTTCGCACCAGAAACGCTACCTGACCGGCGTGTGGGCGACGGGTGGCGTGACCAGCACGGCCGTCCGCGACTGGGATGTCACCAACCCCAACGAATCGAGGCTGTTCCTCGGCTGGCTCTCCTCGCCCTTCGACGCCGGAGCGGACCCCGAGATCGGCGGCACGACGCCCAACTACGTCGCCAACCGCACCTACGTGCTGACCAACGGTGGAGCGACCGGCTCGCGCCGCAAGGCTGACATGACCGAAGGCCAGGCGTTGATCGACAACCTCGCGACGCCGATCGAAGCCAACCCCGACGGCATCCTCGTCCCGCTCGTCTCTTACGGCACGGTCGCGCTCCCGACCGGACTCACCAGCTTCCAGCGCAATTACATGGGCGCCGTCGACGCGCGCCCCCAGCCGATGCCGGGCCCGGCGTTCGCGTCGGCCAGCGTCAAGCTCGGCGCCAACGGCCGCTACGCCTTCTGGATCGGCGACGAAGGCGTGAAAGCCAAGGTCAACCTGCCCGACAGCTACGGCAACAACACCTCCGGCTCATCCTTGGCCACGACCCCGTGGGACCAGGGCTTCTCGGCCTCCGCGTCGATGCGCAACTCCATCGGCAGCATCGGCGGACCAGGCGCGCAGATCAAGGAAGGCGTCAACCCCAAGGGCATGCTCCCCGCCACCTTCAATTTCGACAACTGGCGCAACAAGGACATCACCGACACCGGCGATGCCGCGCTCTTCCAGCTCGCGAAGGCGACGGGCCTGTCGGGACTTTCCTCCTGGGCCGCCAAGCAGGGCGGCGTCACCGCCGGACAGGCGATGAGCGACGCGACGAAGATCCTGTGGCATGACATCACCGCCTACTCGTTCTCGACGCTGACCGACACCTACAGCGGCGGCGTGAAGACCGACCTCTCGACCGCGTTCGAGATCCCCTATTCGATGTACCGCGGCGTCGAAGTCTACCCCGGCCAGAAGGAATCCGCGCCGTTCGCGTTCACGACCACGTCCAACCAGCACAAGCAGTCCTTCTTCCACGGCGCCCCCAACAACACCAACTCCGGCGGCACCGACCTCGGCCTCGCCGTCGACCTGGACTACAACCGCCCCAACCTGCTCGACTCGCTCGGTTCGGCGAACCAGCTGCTCCTCGCCTCGCCCCGCGCCTCGGAATGGGCGCCGCGCTTCACCAACGGCCTGCTAGGCAACTCCTACTCCCTGCTCAAGACGCGCAACTTCGAGACGCCCGACCGCATGGGTTTCGTCTACGAGGCCCCGCTGCGCTCGAACCTCTTCAGCAACACCCGCGATCTCGCGAACACCGAGCGCTCCAACAACGCGGCCGGCACCAACAGCACCCGCATCAACAGCTACCCTTGGCCCGAGCTCGCGTCGACCGCCATCGAGAACATCTCCGGACGCATCACGCGCGGACCGACGTGGGACCTGTACCGCAACTTCTACCGCATGTACAAGAAGGAGATCGAAGCCGCCTCGGCCGCCAGCTCGCTGGCCAACCGCGGACAGGCCGCGCCCTCCGCCGACGCCGTGATCGCGCGCGGCGTCGAACCGCTGAGCTACGCCACCGGCAACCGCACGGCGCCTTACAACTCCCAGTGGATCAACCCCGTCAGCAAGCCGCCGTTCGCTCCCGTCGCTCCCCCCGACAACTTCTATTCGTCCGGCGGCGCGCTCACCTCGGGGAAATATTTCTACCGTAACAATTTCACCGGACCGGCGGACGCACCGCTCTTCCAGGCCGAACAGCGCCTGCGCTACCCGTTCATCCTGCCCAACAAATACACGGCCGTCACGAACTTCGACCGACTGGGCATCGCCAAGCCGACCGGCGCGTCCGACGCCTCCATCACGCCCACGAGCCAGCTGCTCACGACTCGTCCTTGGCCCACGGCGATGAGCCTCACCCCCTCGATCGTCCGCTTCTCGATGGTCTTCTCCGGCGTCTACGAAGGGCAGACCGCGGGCAACCCCGGCGGCACCATCGGCGTGACCATCGACCCCGTCGTCGTCGTCTACAATCCCTACGACTGCCCGATCGAATTCGAAGGCATCGCGATGGTGACCAACGGCCAGTCCCTGCCCTACATCTTCGACGTCAAGCTGAAGAACTGGGCCTTCGACTCGAGCTCGCCGCAGTACTTCACGCCCGGCGCCGGCAAGTTCGGCAGCGAACCTGTGCCCGTCACCTCGCCGCAGACGATCTCCCGCACCGTTCGCGTCACGCGCGACCTGCTGCTCGGAGAAGTCGCCTTGGGTGAAGGCGATTACGACAACCGCTCCTTCTCCTTCCGCGTCACGAAGGGCCCCGGCCAGGTCTTCCGACTGGAACCCGGCGAAGTGAAGGTCCTCAGCACGCCCTACAACGTCGGCGCCAGCTACGCCTCGACGCGCGCCAACAACACCTCCATCCGCGGCACCGAGGGCTTCGACTTCGGTTCGCGCGCGGTGTACAAGATGACGCCGTTCGCCAACGTCCGCTATCGCCAGGTCGACGTGAACCTCCAGATGGACACCTGCGTGCCCCCGGCCCAGACGCACGACTCGCGCATGTGGACCTGGGCCTTCACGCCGCTCTCCCCGACCACCAACAAGCCTTATACCGACCCGACCACGATGCCGAACTGCAAGTTCATCGGCGACTATTGCACGAACTACGCGGACAGCGGCCTCATCAGCTTCAGCCAGCTCGCCACGATGTGGGGCCAGGTGACGACGGCCCGCGACCTCCACGACGCCCTACCCCAGTGGGACGGCTCGGCGAAGTCCCTCAAGTCGCTGATCGATTTCTACGCCAACCAAGGCGTGGGCTCCCTTCCGAACGCCGGCCTCTACAATTCGCTGACGTTCACGATGCGCAACTCGGGCTGGGTCAACTATGACGGCTGCGTCGTCGGCGAAGAAGGCTCCAGCTACCAGGGCGTGACGAACAGCGGCGCTCCTTACATCTTCCCCCGCAAGCACACCGGCACGACCAACGTGGGCGGACACCAGGCCTGGAACTTCTACCTCCTCGGCAACAAGTCCATCGACGGCCAGCAGCTCAACGCGGATCGCCGCTGGTTCGGCGCGCCGGACTACAGCAACAACAACTCCCTCGCCACGTTCAAGTACGAGGGCTCGGAAACGGCTCCGGGCGTCAACCTCGTCGACGAACCGCTGCTGCTCAGCTTCCACGCGCTCACCTCGGGCTGGCCGATGTACGGCAACGACAACGCCCACGGCTCGAACCTGATCGTCCCGAACGAAGACTGGAAGGCCACTCGCGGCCTTTCCGCGCGACCGCCCGACTACCGCGTCCCGACCGGCATGGCCGGCTACTCGGACGGCCTCTCAGCCGGCACCTCCACCGGCATCTCCGTGCTTGGCCCGCTCGGCGGCGACCCGGAATACGGCTACATCGAGAACACCGGCGGCCGCGCCAACACCTTGGGCAACCGCGTCAACGGCATCATCAAGACGAGCCCGGGCGTCATCGGCGAGAAGCAGCAGTTCTTCATGTCCGACTTCGCCCTGCGCGCGGCCGACATGACCAGCGACACCGGCAAGTACAAGTGGTACCCGCAGAACCAGTTTACGCGCTTCGACGGCGCCAAGAGCTTCGATACGTACAACACCACGTGGGGCGGCGTGCCTCTCGACACGCTGCGCACTCCCGCCGAGATGCTCAACGCCCCGATGACGCCGTTCTTCCTGAGCGTCCGTCCGCAGTCGGCCCACCTCTACGCGTATGACGGCAAGTCGCACACCCCCCTCGGCTGGGTGATGTCGCAGAAGCAGCTCGACTACGGCCTTAGCACCTTCGGCAACCTGACCCTCTCGAACGACCACATGAACGCCTACTGGGGACAGAGCGTCGCTCCGGCTTCCTCGGGTAGCCGCTCCGACGTGGTGCTCTTCCCGGTGCCCCGTCGTCCGCTGCTCTCGCTTTCGCAGCTCGGCTCCGCCGGCACGGCCCAGGTCGTGACCGACGCGGACTTCACCGTCGGCTCCTCGTTCGCCAATCCCGGCATCGCCGACCTGACCAAGATCACCGACTGGCCCGGCCCCAAGGATGCCGTCGGCAGCTCGCCTGACGATGTCCCCGTCCCCGAACACGGCTACGTCGCCAAGGTCGAAGGCACGCGCCCGATCCGCAACTTCGCCCAGGTCCGCACCGACCATGCCTTCGCCGCCAACCTGGCGCTCTGGGATGCCTTCTTCTTCAGCGGATTCAACATGCAGGCGCCCTCCTACTCGCTGCCGGCCTACAAGAGCAGTTTCCCCAACGGACCGGATCTGCCGACCGACTCCACCGTGGCGAACCAACAGCTCGCGTCCCTCCGCAAGGCCACCGGTAACGCCTCGCTTTCCGGCACCTCCTTCAGCGAGATCAAGGACGCGATGAACGCGGGCTATAACCCCCTCGCCAACAAGCGCGTCGCCTACATCCCGGACTTCAAGGCGGCGGCGGACACCACGGCTTTCCCTCAGCCGACCGAGTTCCCCCACCCCACCTATCTGGCGCGCAACTCGCTCTATGACGGTGGCTTCAACGTCAACTCGACCTCCAAGCAGGCATGGAAGGCCGTCCTGGCCGGACTCAAGGGGCAGAACCTGCCGACCGACGTCGGCAGCACCAACACCACGGGCACCGTCCTGAGCCGCTTCGCCCGCAACTTCATGCCGAGCAGCGGCAAGACCGCGTGGAACAGCTACCGAGAGCTGACCGACGCCGAGATCGATGAGCTCGCCGGCTATGTCGTGCAGGAAGTCCGCGACCGCGGGCCCTTCATGTCGCTGGCCGACTTCATCAACCGCCGCCTGCTTTCTTCCGACCACGGACTGAAAGGCGCGCTCCAGGCCGCGATCGACAAATCCAGCATCAATAACGCGGCCATCGCCGACGCCGGAGGCTTCTTCACCCACCCGGTGGCTTCGGCCTACAACGATCCCAACGGCATCGCGGATACGACGAACTATCAGTTCAGGGCATGGGACTTCCTCCTGCCGAGCAAGACCGGCTCCAGAGGCGCGGCGGGCAGCCCTGCACCGCCCACGCCGCAGCCGCGCTTCCCGAGCCTGGCCTCCATGGCGCGCACCGGCAAATATACGTCGCTCGCGAGCCGCGCCGCGGTGCCGCAGGACATCACCAAGCCGGACTCCGGCGGTACGCACGGTTCCGACGGCGGCGCGGTCGCCGGTCTCGGCGCCCCGCAGATCGTCTCCCAGATCGACGTGCTCAACTCCGTCGGCGCCAACCTGACGGCGCGTTCCGACACGTTCACCGTCCGCGCCTACGGCGAAGCCCTCGACAACGCGGGCAACACGATCGGCAAGGCCTGGGTCGAAGTCATCGTCCAGCGCACGCCCTTCTACGTGGTGCCGAGCTCGCGCGGACCAGGCCTCGAAGAGGCCAACCGACGCAAGCTGCTCTACCGTCCGAAGACCTCGGCGGAAGGCGTCGCCTACGACAACGACCCGGTCGTCGAGATGTACGAAAGCGTCAACAGCGCCGGCTCGCTCGGCGGACTCCCGAGCGACGCGACCACGGACGAGAAGAACGCGTGGAAGGTCAACCGTCTGCTCGGACGTCGCTTCAAGACGACCAACATCCGCTGGCTCAACGCCAACGAAATCTAATCCCTCATGATCCTCAGGACCATCCTGGCGGGGCTGCTGCTTTCCGCCGTCACCCCGTGGCTACCCGCCGCCGAACCCAAGGAGCCCAAGCAAACGGCCACCAAGGCCGAAGCAAAGAAGGAGAAGGATAAGCCCGGCAAGCCGCCGGCCCATGTCTGCGCCCTCAACCTCACCTGGTGGGAAGAGCCCGTCCTCAAGGAGGGCGAATCGCTCGAACTGGGCATCCTGGACGGCAAGGACTTCAAGCCCATCGCCATCCAGACCATGACCATCGGTCATCCGTTCGAATATACCGGCGGGCCCAACGTCGTGATCGCGCGCAAGACCAAGGTGGCCACCGTGGACAAGAAGGGCAAACCGATCACCTCCGACGAGTGGGTCCCGTTCGCGAACTTCAACATCACGGAAACGGAGACCGACGTGCTGGCGCTCCTCATGCCCGCGGCCAACACCCCGACGGCCATCGTCAAGACGTTCGACATCGGCGTGGAAGCATTCCCTTACGGCTCGATCAACCTGCTGAACTACACCAAGTCGCGTATCGGCTGCAGCGTGGACGGCGCGTTCTTCTTCGCCGGCCCCGGCCAACGCGGCAAGCTCGCCAAGCCTATCACCTCGCGTCGCGTGGCCAACTTCAAGCTCGCCGTGGTGGAAGCCGACGGCTCGCTCCGCCCGCTGGTCAGTTCGCCCATGGTCCTCGATCAGCGCTCCCGCCGCCTTTACTTCGTCGTCGAGATTCCGGGCGCATCGGAAGACGCCCGTTTCCGGGTGAACGGCCTCGTCGACCACGTCGAGGATCATGCCGCGCCCAAGCCCGAGGAAGAAGTCGTCACGCCGAAGAAAGCGGACGTGAAGGAACCCAAGAAGGCCGTCGAGAAGCCGACGGCCGCGGCGAAATAAGGGACGTTCAGAGGCCGGCGGCGGCTTCCTGATCGGCCAACCAGGTCACCCTCGGCGCGTGCTCCCGGAGCACCTGGCCGGGGTGGCGCTTGGGCTCGTAAGCACCGCAGGCGATCTCACGCAAAGCGGCGGCCTTGCCGGCACCGCCGACGAGGACCACGATGGCTCCGCACTGGGCGAGGCCGGCTTCGGTGATGGTCAGACGCCAGCCACGGCCTGGCCAATCGGTGGCGACGAAGCGAGGACCGGTCTTCCGTCCGATCAAGGGGCACTGAGGCCAAAGCGAAGCGATATGGCTGTCGTCGCCCAGACCGAGGACGCAGAGGTCGAAAGCCTTGGACGGCGAGCGCCGGGCCCAGGCGGCTTCGTAGGCGGCCGCGGCTTCGGCCGGGGCAAGCTCGACCGGCCAAGGGAAGCGACGGGCGGCAGGGACGCCGAGGGCGTCGAGCATGCCGCGGATGGCGTGTCCGAAATTGGAATCGTCCGAGGAAAGCGGCACGCAGCGCTCGTCGCTGACATGCCAGTCGATACGCGCCAGGGTCTGGGCCGTCAGGGCCCCGGTACGGACCGCCCAGGCGTAGAAGGCCTTTGGCGTGGAGCCTCCGCTGAGGCCGACCGAGGCCGGACCGCGGGCGGCCAGTTCGTTGATCCGTCGGGCGAGCTCGGCGAAAGATTCCTCACGGGACAGCACTCGGACCGTGCCGGCGGATGTGGCGATGTCGGACATGGCAAAGAAGATAGAGAGAGGAAGGATGGAGTATCGAGTATAGAGTATGGGAGGAAGTAGGGGTGGCTGTTAGCGGATAGCGGTTGGCGGGCAGGGGCAGCATGCACCTATGTCGTGACGCGGTCCCGACCCTACCTGAAGCAGAACCGCAGCAACCTATCCGGTTTCCGATCTCCCTTTGCATCGAGACGGAACGGACAGCACGCGCTGCTGCCCCCGCCCCAACAAGAAGGGCGTCCTT
>CANGRI010000058.1 GCA_947456525.1 Opitutia bacterium | reverse complement strand
TCGAGGAGGAGGCAGCGGATGCGGTCGCCGGTGCGGAATTCGTCGCCGTGGCAGCGTTCCTTGTGGGTGAGGACGGCTTCGGCGGTGCCGAGCTCGATCACGACGTTGCCGCGTTCGGTGCGACGGACGGTGCCGGTGACGATGTCGCCGACCTTGTCCTTATACTCCTGGAAGACCTGGTCCTTCTCGATCTTGCGGAAGCGCTGGTTGAGCAGCTGCTGGGTGGTCTTGGCGGCGATACGGCCGAGGTCGGCCACGTTGATGGGCTTGCGGACTTCCTGTCCGACCTGGACGTCGGCCTCGATGAGGGAGGCGGCGACCGGGTTGATCTCCTGGAGCGGGTCCGACACGGAGTCGGTCACGCGGAGGACGACGAAGGCGTCGAGCTTGCCGGACACGGGGTCGGCGTTGATCTCCACGTTCTGGCCGGCCATGACCGACTTCTCGACGGAGGACTTGATGGCCTCGACGATGAGGGCGCAGGCCTCTTCTTTTTTGATGTTCTTCTCCTTTTCGAGATATTGGAGGAAGGGTTTGATATCGACGCTCATGGTGATGGGTGCGGGTTTTCGGTGAAATGATTTGGGGACAAAAAAAGCGGGTCCGGCAGGACCCACCTCGGTAAAGGTGAACTGACGCCTACCTTGGACGCCACCCGGGGGATGTCAAGTGCGGTAAGCCCGGCCGGCCGGAGGGTTCCGCTTGCCCCCCGGGGGTCTTCTCGGAACCTTCCCCCATGGCCGACGAAAAAGTAATCTTCACGATGACGGGGGTCACGAAGTACTTCGAAAAGAAACCCGTTTTCCGCGATATTTCCCTGTCCTACTACTATGGGGCGAAGATCGGCGTCCTCGGCCTCAATGGTTCGGGCAAATCCACGCTGCTCAAGATCAAGGCCGGCGAGGACAAGGAATTCGACGGCGCGATCAGCCAGGTCCCCGGCTACACGCTCGGCTATCTCGCCCAGGAGCCGCGCCTCGACGAGCACCTCACGGTCCAGGAATGCGTGATGCAGGCCGCCGGCCCGATGAAGGCCTTGCTCGAGGAATATGACGAGACGTTCGTGAAGGTCTCGGAGACCGACGACGCGAAGGAGCAGGAGAAGATCCTGGCCCGCCAGGGCGAGATCCAGACGATCCTCGACACGCGCGGCGGCTGGGACCTCGACGCCCGCATCGAGATGGCGATGGAAGCCCTGCGTTGCCCGCCCGGCGACGCTGTGGTCTCCGCGCTCTCGGGCGGCGAGAAGCGCCGGGTGGCGCTGTGCCGCCTGCTGCTGATGGAGCCGGACATCCTCCTGCTCGACGAGCCGACCAATCACCTCGACGCCGACACGGTCGCCTGGCTCGAGCGTCACCTCCAAGGTTACAAGGGCACGGTCATCGCGATCACGCACGACCGCTACTTCCTGGACAACGTCGCCGGCTGGATCCTCGAGCTCGACCGCGGCCGCGGCATCCCGTGGAAGGGCAACTACTCATCGTGGCTTCAGCAGAAGCAGCAGCGCCTGGAGATGGAGGAGAAGCAGTCCGCCGCCCGTTCCCGCTCGATGGAGCGCGAACGCGAGTGGGCCGCGGCTTCGCCCAAGGCCCGCGTGGCCAAGAACAAGGCCCGCCTCCGCGCCTACGAGCAGATGCTGACTCAGGACCAGAACCAGCAGGAGAAGGCCGCCGAGATCTGGATTCCGCCCGGCCCCCGCCTCGGCGGCGCCGTCATCGAGGCCCGCGGCCTGTCCAAGGGCTACGGCGACCGCATCCTTATGGATGACGTGAACTTCACGCTGCCCGCCGGCGGCATCGTTGGCGTGGTCGGCCCGAACGGCGCCGGCAAGACGACGCTCTTCCGCATGATCACGGGACAGGAGAAGCCCGACAAGGGCGCGCTCACCGTCGGCGAATCGGTGAAGATCGCCTACGTCGACCAGTCGCGCGATTCGTTGCCGGCCGATGCGCCGCTCTGGTCCGCGATCTCCGACGGGCAGGAGATGGTCCACCTCGGCAAGATCATGGTGCCGGCCCGCGCCTATGCGGCGCGCTTCGGCTTCACCGGCGATGTGCAGCAGCGCAAGGTCGGCGTGATGTCCGGCGGCGAACGCAACCGCATCCACCTGGCCCGCCTCATCAAGGCCGGCGCCAACGTGCTCCTGCTCGACGAGCCGACCAACGACCTTGACGTGAACACGATCCGCGCGCTGGAAGACGCCCTCGAAGGCTTCGCCGGCTGCGCCGTCATCGTGACGCACGACCGCTGGTTCCTCGATCGCGTGGCCACGCACATCCTCGCGTTCGAAGACAACAGCACGGTGGTCTGGCACGAAGGCAACTACGGCGACTACCTCGAAGACCGGCGCAAGCGCCTGGGCCTGGAGTCGGATACGCCGCGTCGTCCGAAGTACCGCCGGCTCACGCGCTGAGCCGCTTCGCGACCTTCAGCCGCTGCTTCCAGGCTCCGGCCGCTGCCGCGAGCGTGGTCAGCTGCAGGTCGCTCATGCGCCAGCCCCAGTTGCCCTGCGGGTTGCCGGGCGTGTTGAAGCGCGCCTCGGCGCCTAGGCCGAGCAGGTCCTGGACGGGAATGAAGGCGGCGACGCCCGGCGAAGCCAGCGCGGCTTCGGCAAGCGTGATGTGCGGCGTAGCCATCGGCCCGAAGGCGGCTTCGACGCGCGCGCGCTCCTCGGCGGAGGCCTGGGCGTACCAGCCGACGACGGTGTCGTTGTCGTGCGTGCCGGTGTAGACGACGCGGTCCTCGGTGATGTTCTCGGGGAAGTGGGGGTTGCCTTCGGGCGGACCGCCGAAGCCGAATTGCAGCACCGACATCCCGGGCAGCCCGGAGGCCTTGCGCAGGACGTCGACGCCGGGCGAGAGCAGGCCGAGGTCCTCGGCCACGAGCGGCAGTCCGGCGAGGGCGCCGGTAAAGGCGAGGCCGGGGCCGTCGCACCATTGGCCTTCGCGGGCGTTCGGCGCGCCGGCGGGCACGCTCCAGAAGTCATGGATGCCGCGGAAGTGGTCGATGCGGATCGCGTCGAACAGTTCGAGGTCGTGATGCACGCGCGCCTTCCACCAGGCGAAGCCGTCGGCGGCATGGCGATCCCACGCGTAGAGCGGATTCCCCCAGAGCTGGCCGTCGGCCGCGAAGTAGTCCGGCGGCACTCCGGCCACGGCGGTCGGCCGACCCTGCGCATCAAGCTGGAACAGTTCGGGGCGCGTCTTGGCGTCGCACCCGTCGGCGGAGACGTAGATCGGTTCGTCGCCGAAGAAGCGGACGCCCTTGCCGTGCGCGTAGTCGCGCAGCGCACGCCACTGTTCGGCGAAAAGGAACTGGAGCACCTCGGCTTCGGCGACCAGGCCGGCCGGGGCGTCCGTGATGGTCCACCTGTCCGGGGCGGTGAAGCCGTTGGCCTCGCGGAGCGCGGAGAAGCGGCACCATGCGTCGAGCCATCCGGCCTGCTTTTCACGGAAGCGGTTGAACGCGGCGTTCTGCTTCAGGATGACGGCGCCGCGGCGGGCGGCCAGCTGCAGCGCGGGCCGCAGCTCGTTCCAGAGTCGTCCGTAGTCGGTCCTCCCGTCGGCGCCGCGACGCAGCGCCGCGATCTCCTGCGGCGTGAGCAGCTTGCGTGCGCCGAGGTCGGCGAGGTCGAGCAGGTAGGGGTTGCCTGCGAAGACCGACAGGGCCTGGTAGGGCGAATCGCCGTACCCGGTGGGGCCGAGCGGGCAGACCTGCCACCACGAGAACCCCGCGGCGGCGATGATGTCGACGAAGCGGCGGGCTTCGGCGCCAAGGGAACCTACGGGGCCTTCGCCAGGCAGGGCGGTCGGATGAAGCAGGACCCCGGCGCTACGACGCGGGAAGGCGTGGCAGGTGAAAGGCTTGGCGTCGGAAGGCCCGGTCGCTTGGGCGCCTCGGGAGGCGCTCATCTTAGCGGAGCTGGATATGGTGCTTCGAGCGGAGGTCATCGATCCAGGCCTGAATGGCAGTCTTCATGCCAATCTGGCGGACCTTGCCTTCGATTTCCGCGATCACTTCGGGGTCGTTCACGGAAGCGTAGCCCTTGGGGCGTTCGGCTTCACGGCTGACGATCACGTAGATGGGGGCGCCGCCGACGTCGAACTTCAGGGGGTCCGAGATTTCCCCGACCTTGAGGGTCTTGAGCTTGGCGGTGACGGTCTCGTTGAGGTCGTCGAGGTTGCGCCAGCCGGCGTCCCCGCCCTTGCTGGCGAAATCGTCGGTGCTGATGCGGGCCGCGACCTCGGCGAAGCCCGGGGTGCCGACGATCTTCTTGCCGACGACCTTGTAGCGCTCGAGCGTAGCCACGATCTTCTCCGGGTGGCGGAGCGCGTCGGACCAGGCGGCCGCGCGGGCGGCGGTCTCCTCGGGCTTCTCAGCGGCCCCCTGCGTGAGGGTGATCTGGCGGAGCTTGACCTGTTCCTTGCGGGCGAAGTCGACCTTGTTCTTCTCGTAGTACTCCAGGATCTTGCCGGGATTGACGTCCCAGGCGGCCTTGCGGATCTGGTCGACCATGTATTCGAAGATGATGCGGTCTTCGATGATCTTGCGGTAGGCGAGGGGGGTGGTGCCGGCGGCGCGGAGCGACGCGACGAAGCGGTTGCGGTCGCCGTTGAAGTCGCGGCGGATGGTCTCCTCGATGTCGGCGTCGATGTAGGATGAAGGAAGCTTGGCGGTGCTGGCGTGGAACTCGGCGATCACGAGCTGGCGCTCGGTGATGGATTTCAGGGTCTCCTCGGCGGCCGTGCCGAGGGCCTTGTCGAACTCGGCGTCGGTCTTGGTGCCGGCGCGGATCTGACCGACGATCGGATCGATCTGCTTGCGGATGTCCGAAAGGGTGATGCCGGTGCCGTCGGCGTCCGCGGCGATGCGGTCGGCGTTCATGTCGGACCAGCGCTTGGCCGCCGCTTCTTCCAGCGTGGGCTGCTTGAGCTGGGCGGACGCGAAGGCGGCGACCAGGGTCAGCAGGCTGGAGAACAGGAAGGATTTCATCGGGCGTTAGGAGCGGGCAGCCTTGAGAGGAAGCCTCGGATTTCCTTCAGTTTCCGCAGGGGGTCTCGCACGGTCAAGCGGGGAAACCGATTGCCGACGAGAATAGGCTCCGGGGCGCGTCCCGCGGCGGCCGAGAGGCAGCGGATGACGGCGCCGTCGGTCGTCACCGAAACGACATGTTTCTCCTCCGCCATGCAGCGGATCTCGGCCAGGCTCAGCAGGGCGTCCGCTTCGGGCGGGAGCTTGCCGTAGCGGTCCTTGAGCGAGGTGCGGAGCTCGGCGACCTCGGCGGCGTCCAAGGCGAGGGCGATGCGGCGAAACGCCTCGATGCGCAGCCGGGTCTCCGGGATCCAATCGGAAGGCAGGGTGGCGGTCAGCAGCGGGACGTCGCCGTCGCTGCTGTTCGCCTGCTCGGTGCCGAGCGCCGCCTGGGTATGGTCGATGAAGTCGAGCTGCACCTCGCAGCGGTCGATGACGGCGCCCTTGTCGCCGCGCAGCTTGGAGACGCTGCGACGCAGGAGCTGGCAGTAGAGGTCGAAGCCCACCGTCGCGACATGCCCGCTCTGGGCCGCGCCGAGGATGTTGCCGGCGCCGCGCAGCTCGAGGTCGCGCATGGCGATGCGGAAGCCTGCGCCGAGCTGGTTGTATTGGCGGATGGCGGAAAGGCGGCGGTGCGCCGTGCCGACGAGCGCGGCGTGGCGGTGCAGGAACAGGTAGGCGTAGGCCTGGCGGTTGAACCGACCGACGCGTCCGCGGAGCTGGTACAACTGCGCCAGGCCGAACCGGTCCGCGCCTTCGATGATCAGCGTGTTGCAGTTCGGGATGTCGAGGCCGGTCTCGATGATGGTGGTGCAGACGAGCACGTCATATTCGCCGGCGACGAACGCCGACATGACCTCCTCGAGCTGGCCGGCCGGCATCTGGCCGTGGCCGACGATGATGCGCGCCTTGGGCAGCAACGCCGCGAGGCGCTCGGCGACGGCCTGGATGGTCTCCACGCGGTTGTGCAGGTAGAAGACCTGGCCGCCGCGGGCGAGCTCCGCCTTCACGGCGTCGCGCACGAGCTTCTCGTCGTAGCTGCGCACGATGGTGCGGATGGGCAGGCGCTCCCGCGGGGGCGTCTCGATGACGCTGAGGTCGCGCGCGCCGACGAGCGCGAGGTAGAGCGTGCGCGGGATCGGCGTGGCGCTCATGGCGAGGACGTCGACCTCCGTGCGCAGCTGCTTGAGGCGTTCCTTGTGGCGGACGCCGAAGCGGTGTTCTTCGTCGATGATGACCAGCCCGAGTCGTCCGAAGCGGGTCCCGTCCGACAGCAGGGCGTGCGTGCCGACGACGATGTCGACCGTGCCGGCTTCGGCGCGAGCCCGGACGTCGGCCTTCTGCTTGGCGGTGCGGTAGCCGCTGAGGAGTTCGACCGAGACGGGCCAGCGGGCGAGGCGCTCCTTGAAGCTTTCGAAATGCTGCTGGGCCAGGACGGTCGTGGGCGCGAGGATCGCGACCTGGCGGCCGCCGAGCACGCACTTGAAGGCCGCGCGCAGGGCTACCTCGGTCTTGCCGAACCCGACGTCGCCGCTGACCAGACGGTCCATCGGCGCAGGGCGCTCCATGTCCGCTTTGACGTCGATGATGGCCCGCGTCTGGTCGGGGGTCTCGCGGTGCGGGAAGGAACGCTCGAACTCGCCCATCCAGGCGTTGTCGACGTCCTTGGGATGCGTGATGCCGGGTTGCGTCGAGCGCGCGGCCTGCATCGCCAGTAGCTGGGCGGCGAGGTCGGCGGTCGCCTTCTCGGCGGCCTTGCGCGACTTCTCCCAGCCGCCTCCGCCGAGCTTGGAAAGCTTCGGATGGGCGCGGCCGATGCCGATGTAGCGCGTGAGCAGGTGCGACTCCCGGACGGGGAGGTGCAACATGGACTTCTCCGCGAACTCGAGGCCGATGAAGTCTTCGGTGCGCCCGTTGTGTTCGTGGGCCTTGATGCCTCGGAAGAGGCAGACGCCTTGGGTCGCGTGCACGAGGGCGTCGCCGTCGGCGAGTTCGCCGAAGTCGAGCGCGCGTCCGACCGCGGCGCGGATGGCGGTGCGTCGGCGTGGCAGGACGGCGAGCGGGCGCTTGCGGCGGCCGAATAGCTCGCGTTCGGTGAGCAGGAGCAGGCCGCCCTTGAGGAGTCCGGGCAGCTTGCCGGGCGCGATGACCACGCCACCGCCGAAGCGCCCATGGAGCACGCGCGGGGCGAAGCCGCGGATCTTGGCGGCGGCGACGTCGGTGTTCAGGCGGTCGACCGACCCGTCGGTGTCGCCCGCGAGGAGGCAAGGGCGTCCGTCCTTGGCGACCGAAGCGGCGGCGCGTAGCAGGGCGGGGCGAGTCTCGGCGCTGTCGCCGGCCGAGCCGATGAGGAGGGATTCCGCCGGCGACGATTCCAGCGCGAGCGCGACGTAGCCAGGAGGCGCCTCGTCGGTCTCTTCGAGCACGAGTTCGTCGACCTTGGCGGAGCCGATCTCGGCGCAGAGGACGTCTTCGTGGCAGCGGTCGACCGAGACGATGAGCGCGTCGGGCGGCAGGTGGCGGAAGAACGGCGCTTCGGGCGCGGAGCCTGAGTCGTCGCGCGGCGCGCAGATGACGAGCCCGTCGACCTCGCCTTCGCTGCGTTGCGTCGCCGGATCGAACGGGCGGAGGGATTCTACCGTGTCGCCGAAGAGGTCGATGCGCACCGGCATCTGCGCGTTGAGCGGATAGACGTCGAGGATGCCGCCGCGCAAGGCGTATTCGCCCGGCTGTTCGCAGAGCGCCTCGTGGGCGTAGCCGAAGTCTTCGGCGAGACGCTTCGCGAAATCGCGGAGCGCGAGCTTCTCGCCCTTGCGGACGACGATCTCGGCCTTGGCGGTGGCCTCCGGAGCCGGCGAGCGTCGGGTGAGCGAACCGGGCGTGCAGGCGATGAGCAGCGGCCGCTTGGCGTCATGTCCGCCATGGCGGAGGAGCGAAAGGACGCCGAGGAGGTCGCAGTCGGCTTCGAACGCCGGCACGGCGGCGTCGGCTTCGGTGAGCGTGCGGGCGACCGGCTGGGCTCCGTTGAGCAGCGTCAGCAGCTGGGCCGTCTCTTCGGCGAAGGTCTCCGCCGCGCCGAGATTGGAAGCCAGGAAGACGATGACGCCGCGCTCCGCCCCTTCGGAGCACGCGCAGGCCGCCCAGGCGTGCGCGGGCACGCCGGTCAGGGCACGGCGTGGCTGAGCGGACATGACGCTATCGAGGCGGTAAGCTCCGATGCGTCAAACCCAACCCCTTACTTCAAGGCCGCTTCGGCGATTTCTTCCCAGAGTTCGTTGATCTGGGCGGGCTTCTTCACCGGGCGGCCGGCTTCGACGAACCAATAGCGCGCGTTGCCGAGGTCGCCTTCGATGAGATGAAGCAGCGCGTGGATCCAGGAGCCCATGGGCGTCTCGATGTCCTGGGCGATGTCATGCGCCGCACCCCAGTCGCCTTTCTTCGTGAACCAGAGCGCCTTCGCTTCCGGTGAAAGTCCGGCCGGAGGCTTGGTGTCGCCGGCGGCGGAGGCTTTCAGTTGCGCGGGCGTCATGGCTTAGCGACCGGGGTTCAGCCGGGCCAGGGCGTCCGACGCTTCCGATGGCAGGTCCTTGATCAGCTTGATGGCGAGCTCCTGGCCGGCCTGCACGTCCTCGAGCTTCATCATTTTCTCGAGTTGCCTGAGCTTGGCCTCATCGGCCGGATTATCCTCGATCTCGATGAGCACGAGGCGCCACGCGTAGGCCTGCTGGAGGTCTTTCGGCGTCTTCTCTCCGGATTCGTAGCGTTCGGCCAAGGTGCGGATGGAGATCGGGTCGCGACGCATGGCGGAGCGAGTGTAGTAATCCACCGCGAGGCGATAGTTCTGGGGCAGTCCAGGCTGGCCGGTCTCGTAGGCCTGGGCGAGCTCGCGCAAGCTATGGCGGTCGCCGGCGTTCGCGCCGAGCTGGTATTGTTCGTAGGAGCGCTTCAGGAGTTCGGCCCGTTCGTTCTGCCTGGCCTTGAAGTCGGGCGAATCCTTTTGCGGGACGATCGCTTCGGCTTCCGCCTTGGCGATGTCGCCGAGCATGCGGAAGCCCATCGGCTGGCCTTTCTCGGCGGCGCGGTTCGCCCATTCCATGGCCTTGGCGAGGTCCTTATGGGTGCCTAGGCCGCGCAGGTGATAAAGCGAGAGCACCGCCATGGCCCGCGGATGGCGGCGCTCGGCGGCCTTCTGCGTCCACTTGAAGGCGACGGCGATGTCATCACGGATCTGCAGGTCGCTCGGCGCGTATTTGGTGTGCCGCAGCGCGTAGATATATTGCGCCTGGGCATTGCCCGCTTCGGCGAGCCGGAGGAGTTCCGCAGGTTTGGCGTCGGCCTTGAGTTCGCTGACGTAGCGATCGTGGAGCTCGTTGGGCAGCTGCGCTATCGGCACTTCCCACTGGTTGGAGAGGTCGACGACGAGGATGGCGCCGACGGCGGCGGCGATGACGTAAGGGCGGAGCCGGAGTAGTTTGCGGCGCATGGGACTGCCTTCATCCAAGTCGGCCGACGAATGAAGGCAAGGGGAGTTCGACTACGGGTATAGAAGAATGCGCGGGCTGGACCTTGCTTGCGCCCGGGGCATGGTCATCGTCCAGCCATCGCCCCGTCGCCCATGCGTCACCTCGCCCTGTTCCTCTGCCTTGCCGCTTTCGCCGAAGAGAAGCCCCCCGTCCTCGGTCACGGCAGCCTGCGCTATGCGGTCGACCTCAGGTGGGCCAAGGCGGATCCGGCGATCGCCCCGGTGGTCAACTCGCATGCGCTGGCGGAAGGGAAGGACGGCCTGATCTACCTCGTGACCGACCATCCGAAGAACGACTTCATCGTCTTCGCGAAGGATGGGCGCTATGTCCGTTCCATCAGCGCCGGGCTCGGCGGCGGCCATGGCCTGGCGATCTTCGAGAAAGACGGTGTGGAATACCTCGTGCACGTCGACTCCGGCTGGCACATGGCGGCCGAAGGCTGGAACCCTTCCGCGGTCGAAGGGCGTATCACCTTGCTGAAGACCTCGGGTGAGGTCGTGCGCAAGTTCCCGACGCCGAAGGAGCTCGGCCTTAACGACGGGAAGTTCATGCCATGCTCGGTCGCCTGGACGCCGGCGGGCACCTTGCTCGTCGCCGACGGCTACGGATCTAATTTCATCTACGAGTTCTCGCTCGAAGGAAAGCTGCTGAAGAAGTGGGGTGGTCCGACGAAGGACGCAGCCAATCTCAGCAACGCCCATGGTGTTTCGATCGACGCGCTGGATCCGCGCGGCCCGCTCGTCTGGGTGCCGTCCCGCAGCCAGAACCAGCTCAAGGCGTTCACCTTGGACGGCAAGCATGTCGACACCCTCGACCTTCCGGGAGCTTTCGCTGGTCAGTTGTTCTTCCGTGGCGACAAGATCTATACGGCGGTCTGCTGGAGCAAGGATGCCAAGGGCAAGCGACTCCCGCAGTCGGGCTTCCTGCTCGTCCTGGATCGCGCCACCAAGAAAGTCCTCAGCGCACCCGGCGGCAGCGAGCCGACGTATGTCGACGGCAAGCTCCAGTCGCTCACGCAGGCCCAACCTGTCTTCAAGCACGGCCACGACCTCTACGTGGACTCCGCCGGCGATATCTATCTCGGCGAGTGGAACGCTGAGCGACGTTACCCGTCGAAGCTGACGCTGGTCAAATAGCCCTTCGCTTGACCGACCCAAGGGCGTACCCCATTCCTTGTGCCATGACCATGAGCGTCCGTCTCATCTTCGCTTCAGTCTTTCTGGCCGCATCGTCTTTCGCGCAGGACAAGTCTATCACGAAGCCCGGGGCGGTTATCCTGGAC
>CANGRI010000057.1 GCA_947456525.1 Opitutia bacterium | reverse complement strand
GGTCTTGACAGAATTGCGCCGCCTCAAGACGGTGCTCGAGGAGCCGGTCGTGCTCCGCATCTTCTCTCCCGAATCCTGATCTCCCGGTGGCCCTCATCGTCCAGAAATACGGCGGCACTTCCGTCGGCAACGTCGACCGCATCCAGAACGTCGCGGCCAAGATCAAGGAGCAGTGGTCGAAGGGTAACCGTATCGTCGTGGTCGTCTCGGCCCGCAGCGGCGTGACCAACGACCTCATCGCCCGCGCCAAGGCACTCTCGAAGCTCCCCGATGAGCGCGAGATGGACGTCCTCATGGCCGTCGGCGAACAGGAGACCATCGCCCTGACCGTCATGGCCCTCCATGCGATCGGCGTGCCCGCCGTCTCCCGCACGGGCGCCCAGGCCGGCATCTTCACGGACGACATCCATACGCGCGCCCGCATCACGCGCATCTCCGGCGGGGACCTGCTCGCCCGCCTCGACGAAGGCAAGGTCGTCGTCGTCGCCGGCTTCCAGGGCTGCACCGAAAAAGGCGAAGTCACCACCCTCGGCCGCGGAGGCTCGGACCTCACCGCCATCGCCGTCGCCGCTTCCATCAAGGCCGACCTCTGCCAGATCTACACCGACGTCGACGGCGTCTACACCGCCGACCCCCGCATCGTGCTCAACGCGAGCAAGCTGCCGGAGATCTCCTACGAGGAGATGCTCGAACTCGCTTCCAGCGGCTCCAAGGTCATGCAGTCCCGCTCGGTGGAGTTCGCCCAGAAATACAACGTACCCTTCGAGGTCCGTTCCTCATTTAACGACCAACCCGGTACCATCGTGAAAGCCATCGACAAAACCCTCGAAGACGCGGCCATCGCCGGCGTCGCCCTCGACCGCCTGCAGACCCGCGTCACGGTGAACGACCTGCCCGACACCCCGCAGGCCCTGTCCGCCCTCTTCGATGACCTCGGCGAAGCCGGTCTCAGCGTCGACATGATCATCAAGAACCTGGGCAAGGACGGCAAAGCCAACCTGACCTTCTCGGTGACCACCGCCGAATTCTCCCGCGTCGAGGCCGTCGTCGGCCAGACCCTCAAGAAACTCGGCTCGGGCTCGGTCCGTTCCGCCGGCGAGATCTCGAAGCTCTCCATCGTGGGCGTCGGCATGATCTCCCACCCAGGCGTCGCCGGCACGCTCTTCAAGGCCCTCTCGTCCGTCGGCATCAACAGCGAGCTCATCACGACCTCCGAGATCAAAATCTCCGTCGCGCTGGACCCCGCCAAGGCCGACGCCGCCGTCCGCGCCGTGCACACGGCCTTCGGCCTCGACAAGGCCTGAGCCGGCACTCGCCTCTTGCCCGCCGGCCCGCTCCGACCATAGTCCGGGCGATGCTGCGGTTCACCCTGGCCACCTTCCTCGCCCTCGGCGCCCTGCTGCCGGGCAAGGGCGTGTCACAGGACCTTCCGGCCAACCTCATCACGGCGAACGCCCCCCTGAGTTCCGGCGACCAACCGGATCGTCGCTCGCTGCTCGGACTGGCGGACGAGGCCTTGGCCGCCGGGCTTTCTTCGACGGCCTCGGGCTTCTACGCGCAGCTCCTGGCCGACCCTAAGCTGAACGAGAAGGACCGCGAGCACGCCGGCCTAGGACTCTCCGCCGCCTACATCGAACGCACCCGCACCGCGGAGGCGAAGGCGACCGTCAAATTCCTGCCCAAGTCGGCCCGCCGGACCCTGCGCGAAGGCCTCATCGCCCTGCTCGAGAACGATACCGACGGAGCCCGCGCCTTCTCGGCGGAGCTGAACATCGCCACGCTGCCCCCGCACGAGATCGCGTGGGGTCACGCGCTGCGCTGGATGGTCGCCGGGGCCGAAAGCGACAACCTCAACATCAATCTCGCGCAGGAAGCCATCGCCCGGACGGCGGTCTCGGAAGAACAACGCCAACGCATCGAAGTGCTCGGCTATCGCGCCATGATCGTAGCCGGCAAGGTCGAGCAACGCACGGTCTCCGCGCTACGCGACCTGGCTTCCGACGCCAAAGGCACGCCGCTCGCCTTCGACTACGCCCGCAACCTCGCCCTGGCGCTCGCGCACCTCAAGGACGCCAAGGGCGCCGCGCAGGCCCTCGCCAACGCCGGCAAGCTCCCCGAGGCGCGGCAAGCCGAGGCCGACCTACTCGCCGGCCTGATCCTCGGGGCCGACTCGCCCGAAGGCCGTGAACGCCTGAAGGAAGCCGCGCGCAATCCCGCCAACGTCGCCATCCGCCTGACGGCCCTGCGTGCCTTGGTCGCCGCCGCGGACCCGCGCAACGATACCGACGCGGCCAAGCCGACGGACACGAAGGCGATCGCCAACGAAGTGAACGACTTCCTGCTCCGTCGTAACCCCGGCCAGCTTTCCTACTTCTGCCCGCGCGACCTCAAGGTGCTCGACTCGATTCATCTCGCCCGCGCCCAGCTGATGCTCTTCGCCGGCAGCCGCGAAAAGGCCCGGCAGGCCGCCGAAGACCTGCTCAAGGACGTCCCCGCGAGCCCGCTGGTCCGCGAAGCGACCCGCACCCTCGCCATCGCGGCCTGGGGCGACGGCTCCTATCGCCTCGCCGCGACGCACCTCACCACGCTCGCCGAAAGCAGCGTCGAACCCGAACGCGCGCAGCTGCGCATCGCCGCGGCGGACTGCCTCTTCCTCGCCAAGGATTTCGTCCTCGCCGAAAAAGCCTACGCCGCGCTGCAGAAGGACGCCGCCGACACGAAGATCTCGGAAGACGCCTTCCATCAGCGTATCCTCTGCCTGCTGGAGACCAGCGACGAGATCAGCGCCTGGAACCGGACGACCGAAGTCATCGAGGAAGCCGCCCGCTCCAACCGTTCCCGCACCCGTGAGCCGATCTGGTCGGCCGTCTGGAGCCTGATCGAGGACATGCGCAAGGCCAACCACTCCGCCGACGCCGATCGCCTGCTGGCCCGCCTGAGTCCGCTCATCCAAGGGGCCCGCATCGACTTCGAACTGCGCTTCTCGTGGCAGCGCGCGCTGCTGGCGATCGCCAACAACAATCCGGGCGAAGCCTCGCGGCTGGCGGATGAGATCGGCCGCAAGCTTGCGAACCTTCCCGCCGACGAACCTCTCGCGGAACTCCGCAAGGCCGCCCCGGAACTGCGCGGGCACGCCGCGCTCCTCAAGGCGCGCACGGCGTTGAACTCCAACGCCGCCAAGGGCCTCGATGAGCTGGTCGCGCTCCGGAGCCAGTTCGGCAAGGTACCGGCCGCCGCGGCCTCCTACCTCGTCGAAGGCCGCCATCTGGCCTCGGTCGGAAAGCATGCCGAGGCGCAGGCCCGGTTCGAATCCCTCGCGAAGGAATTCGAGGGCGAAACCGCGCTGAAGGAATTCGCGGCCCTCGGCCTGTACGAAGCCGCCGAGCAGGCCGTGCTCCAGGCTCCGACCGACGGGGAGAACAAGCTCAAGGACGCCGTCGAGCTCCTCGAACGCTTCACCGAGACCTACCCGCAGAACGCCCTCATCTTCCGCGTATCGCTTCGCCGGGCTGAGATCCTCCGCTCGCTCGGACAGTTCGACAAGGCGCTGCTCGTGCTCGAAGGCCTCATCCGCGACAAGCCGACCGACCCGGCCCGCCCGCAGGCGGAGATGGCCAAGGCGGACTCGCTGTTCGGACTCGCCCAACTCCGCCGCGACCGCAACGGGCAGCTCGACCGCCAGCGCATCTCACGGGCGGCCGCGGCCTACGAACGCATCGCCGAGGCGTGGTCCAAGGATTCGGATGACGTGAAGATCGAGGCCTGGTACAAGTGGGCGCTCACGCTCGTCGAACGCGCGAAGACCGAGACCGGGCTCGAAGCCGCCGCCACTCGCGGCGAAGCCCGCAAGATCCTGCTGCGCCCGCTCGCCACCCTGCGGGAAGCGACCGCCCGCGCGGCGACGGAGGCGACCCGCCAGCTTTCGTCCGAAGGCCGCCTCTGGCTCTCCCGCTCGATCCTGCTGATGGGCGAGACCTGCGAGCAGGACGGCGACCGCGGCGAAGCCATCGCGGCCTACCAGATCATCGTCACGGTCAACCAAGGCCAGCCCGCCGGACAATCGCGCCTTCCGGGACAGTCGACCGCCGAAAGCAAACTTGCGACCTTGCGCAATTCGTCGTCCAATCCCGCCAAGCCCCAATGAGCAGCCGCTTCTCCTTTCCTTTCGACGCCGGCCCCTTCGTCTGGCTGCTCCTGCTGCTCGCCTTCCTCGCCCTCGTCTTCGTCGTCGAACGCGCGATGTTCCTGCATCGCGGCCTCGTCCTTTCCTCCGACTTCATCGAAGGCGTGCGCAACAACCTGCGCGCCGGGCGGCCGCTCGAAGCCTTGGCCGCCTGCGAGGAATCGCCCGGCCCGGTCCCCCGCGTGGTGAAGGCAGCCCTGCTCCGTTCCGCCGGCGGCGAAGAAGCCATGCGTGCCGCCGCCACGGAGGCCGCCCTGCTCGAGCTCCCCGTGCTCGAACGTCGCCTCGGCACCATCGCCGCCATCGGTCGCATCGCCCCCCTGCTCGGCCTGGCCGGCGCGATCTTCTCCGGCTTCAACCTCGCGACGGCGCTCCGCGACGGCAGCGTCTACGCTTCCGCCAACGGGCTGCTGTCGGAAGTCCAGGCCGCCCTGGCCACGGCCGGTTTCGCCATGGTCATCGCCGCCGCCTGCGCGATGGCCCACCATTTCCTCGTCGGCCGTGTCCGCTCGATCGTGACCGAGATGGAGATCGCCGCGCATTCCATCATCACTTTCGTGCGCCACGAGCTGCCCGAAGAGAAGCCCCGCCAGAGCTGAGATGCGGACGCCTCTAGGAGTCTTGGAGAAAGTGCGACCGGCCGAACAAGGCCTGGATTTCGTGCCTTTCGCCCTGGCCTTGGCCTGCGCCGCCCTGACCTACGCCCTTTCGGCCGAGTTCGTCTTCGCACCCGGGATGTACGTGGGCTTCGACAGCCGCCCCGGCGCAGTGTCGCAGACACTGAAGACGCCCAAGCTGGCAAATGGCGACCTGGCCCGCACGGCGCTGACGGTCACCTTGGTTTCCGCACGCGGTACGGGCGTCTTCGTCGTCGCCGGTCGGGTCGTCGACCGCGACGGCCTCGGCGCCGAGCTGCGCCGCGTGGCCGCCGCCGGCGGCTCGGCCCGCCCCGTCCTCATCAAGGCCGACGCCTCGCTGACCATGCAGGGCTTCCTCGAAGTCTGCGAACTCGCCCGCAACGCAGGTTTTCCGGGCGTGCTGGTCGCCGCGGACGAACGTTGATTCGCGGTTGCCAGAGCCGAGTCGGGTAGAACATTCTCCGGCCAAGTGTCTTCCCCCGCGCCCATCAACCCCGTGAATCCCGTGCCGCCGAGTCACATCGGCATCATCATGGACGGCAACGGACGCTGGGCCGCCGCGAAAGGACTGCCTCGGCTCGAAGGCCATCGCCGGGGAGCCGAGCGCCTGATTGAGATCATCGACGCCTGCATCGACTCCGGCATCGGCACCCTCACCGTCTTCGCCTTCTCCGCCGAGAACTGGAAGCGTCCGCTCGAGGAAGTCAGCGGACTCTTCAAGCTCGGCGAATGGATCCTGCGCGCCCACCTCGCCCGGCTCGAGAAACGCAACGTCCGGCTCCGCGTCATCGGCGACATCACGGCCCTCCCCGAATTCGTCCGCGTGCCGCTCGAGGACGTCATCAAGTCCAGCAAGCACAACACCGCCTTCACGCTGGTCGTGGCCCTCAACTACGGCGCCCGCCAGGAAATCGTGGCCGCCGCGCAGTCCATCGCCGCCGACGTGGCCGCCGGCAAGCTCAAGCCCGCCGAAGTGGATTGGTCCGCCGTCGAAGCCCGACTGCAGACCGCCGGCATGCCCGACCCCGACCTGATCATCCGCACGTCCGGAGAGTTCCGCCTGAGCAACTTCCTGCTGCTGCAATCCGCCTACGCCGAGATCGTGTTCGCCTCGGTCTTCTGGCCTGACTTCGACAAGGCGCAGCTGAAGCTCGCGCTCGCCGAGTACGCCAAGCGGGAACGACGCTTCGGCCAGACCCGCGAACAGATCCAGACCGCCGCCAAAGCATGAAAGACCGCGCCCTCAGCACCATCGGCCTCTGGGTCGTCGTCGGATTGGTCATCTGGATCGGCGGCTTCTTCTCCGTCGCCGAACAGGCTTCTTTCGGCCTGCTCGCGCTGATCATCTGCGCCGCGCAGTACGAGTTCTACCAGCTTGTCCGCGCCATCCCCGGCGTCGGCCGCCCCAACCTCTCCGGCATCGTCGCGGGGTTCGCCCTGCACTTCGGCCTCTTCTTCCTCGCCACCGAGGAAGCCCGCGCGAACACCTTCCTGACGGCCGGTGCGCTGCTCGTCGGCCTACACCTGCTCTCACTGCTGCGCCGCCCCGGCGAAGTGCCGTCGCTCCTGCGCCGCTTCCCGACGCTCTACGGTTTCGCCTACCTTCCCTTCATGCTGTCTTCGCTGATCGCGATCGCGCGCATGAAGGACGGACACCTGCTGACCTCGAAATCCGTGGGGCTCTATTACGTGGTCTGGGTCTTCGTCGCCACGAAGTTCACCGACGTCGGCGGGCTCATGTTCGGCGTCCCGCTCGGCAGGCACAAGATCGCCCCGACCATCAGCCCCGCCAAGAGCTGGGAAGGCTGCGTCGGCGGACTCGCGACTTCCGCGGCGGCCTCCGCGTTCTTCGCCTGGCTGCTGCGCGACGCCTTCGGCATCGCGTTCATGGTGCCGTGGAAGGCCGCCGTCCTCGCCCTGCCCATCGCGGTCCTGAGTATCCCGTCCGACCTCGTCGAATCGGTATTCAAACGTCTGGCCGGCGCCAAGGATTCCGGCGCCACGATCCCGGGCATCGGCGGGGCGCTTGACCTGATCGACAGCATGGTACTCACCTCACCCGCCGCGCTCATCCTGCTGTCGTACTGCCTGGATTGGGCTAAGCGCGCCGGATGACCGAGGCTGCTCCAGCGATCCACGTCCTGACGGGGCCGACCGCCGTCGGCAAGACGGAGACGGCGCTGCGCTGGGCGGAGGCGAACGACGCCGAGATCCTCTCGTGCGATTCGGTCTGCGTCTATCGCGGCATGGACATCGGCTCGGCGAAGCCGACCGACGACGAGCAGCGCCGCATCCGTCATCACGGCCTCGATCTCGTCGACCCGAGCGAACGTTATTCCGTCTCTCAATATGTCGACATGGCCCGCGAGGCGATCGCCGGCGCCCATGGCCGCGGAAAGCGCCTCCTGGTCACCGGCGGCAGCGGCTTCTACCTGGCGGCGTTCTTCGGACCCGTCACCGACGAGCTCGAAATCCCTCAGGCCATCACCGACGAAGTCCGGACGCTCCAGCGCCAAGGCCTGGCGTCCCTGCTCCTCCGCCTCCGCGAAATCGAAGGCCAGAAACTCCCCGATTGGCTGGACGTCCAAAATCCCATCCGGGTCGCCAAGGCGCTGGAACGCCGTCTGGCTTCCGGCCGAAGCCTCGATTCGCTCAGGGATGAATTCCTGACCCGCAAGGGACCGTTCGCCGATCACCCGGTCACCTTTGAGCTCCTCGAACGGACGGACGCCGAATTAAAGGCCCGGATCGCCGCCCGGACCGAGCTGATGCTGCGCACCGGCATCATCGAAGAGTCGCAACGCCTCTTGGCGATGAATCTGGACCCCGAGCTGACTTCGTCCCGCGCGGTAGGCTATCGGGCCGTGATGGACTGGCTAGAGGGCGGGAAACGCGTGGCCATGAGCGGACTGGCCGAACGGATCAACCTCGACACGTGGGCTTTGGTGCGAAAACAGCGTAAGTGGTTCCGCAGGTTGGGCTTAGCCACCGACGCGGAATAATGGGGTTTTAGGCCATTTTAGGCAACTGGGGCGGTACCTCATGTTAAAAATGGGTCATTTATGGCATTTTACTGCCTCCATCCTTGCAAGCCCCTGTTTTTTGACCATTTTCGGCGTCGAACCCCCTACCCACCCTAAACCATGCCCCTGAAACTCGGCCAGCCTCTCCCTGAAATCACCCTCAAGCAGAAGACCGACGCCGGTCTGGTCGACGTCAACCTCCGCCGCAACGTCGGCAAGGGCAAGACCGTCATCCTCTTCGTGCCCCTCGCCTTCACCGGCGTCTGCACCGACGAGCTGTGCAAGGTCACCGGCCTCCTCGACGAGTACAAGAAGCTCGGCGCCGACGTCATCGCCATCTCGGTCGACTCTCCTTTCGCTCAGGAAGCCTGGGCCAAGCAGGCCGGCATCGGCCTCACCCTCGTCTCCGACTTCAACCGCGTCGCCCTCAAGGCCTTCAAGGTCAAGGACACCCGCGTGATCCCCGAGAAGACCGGCCTCCTCAACGTGGCCAAGCGCTCCGTCTTCGTGGCCGACAAGGCCGGTAACGTGATCCACTCCGAAGTGAAGCGCGACCCGGCCTCCATGCCGAACTTCGCGAAGATCAAGAAGGCCGTCGAAGCCTAATCCTCAGCACACCTTATTTGAAGGCGGTCGGGCTTGCCCCTCCCCGAATCACCCCGAGAAATCGGGGTTTTTTGTTTTCGTGGAAACAACGTGGAAATAATCCACGCCTCCAAGCCACGATCTCGGCGAAGGGAATTTGCATATTCCTTAGGAAAAACGCGTGGTCAAGACCCAAGAAATGAAGAGGCGGGCGAGGTTCGATTTAGCCTTTTCGACTAAAAAGGCCTCCTAACGGACCCAATCGATTAAGGCGTGCGGCACGCTCATTTACGGCGCCCCAGGGCGGAGCGTGCGCAGCCAGGAAAGGCGGCCACAGCTCTCAAACCCGCCTAAGGGCCTAGCGTTCATTAAGACTCCTTAGCCTTACGCTTAGCCCGAGCGGATACCATGCGTTGGGTTTCCCAATTAACATAACCTGACAATCCGTCCAGGTCCGGGAAAAGGGTGACCCTATTTACACCATAAACATCGAGCATCCTGAGCACATCCGGTTTCAGTCCTGCCGGGATGAGAACCCTCAACAGGCTGTCGTGGCCTTCAAGCGGCCCGAATTCCGAGCTTAACGGCGCGTTAGTTATCTCGAAATCAGGAGGCATATGAACCGAAAAGACCCCACGCTGATTAAGTATACGCGTCGTGACAGCCCGTGAAATCAACCCTACCCCTTTCGCAGATCCTGACCTCAGCGACTCCTCTTCCCTGGTGATATAGCTTGGGGGCTGGTAAATGAACAAAGCCGCATCCCTTTCGGGATGCTCACAGCAGGCGAAGAAAAGTCCGACCAGCGGATTGTTTGACCAATCAAGCAGACATGTGGCAAGCCCGTGATGCTGGGCAATCGCCAGCAGCTCCCACTCATTGGAGGGAGGGTTATTTATGTAGGATACGGTCTCTTCAGCCCAGTCATGAAAACGCCCTAGGTGCCTGCCATCGGGAAGCAGGAACTCAGGTCGGCCGGCTTTAGGAATTAGGCGCCATGACGCATCGGCGTGACCACGATACCACCATCCTGTCTTAGAATGCGGACGGTAACCCAACAAAATAACATGCAGTTGCATGATGTCTTTCACCGGGATTTCCGGCACAGGCCTTGAACTCATGGCGTCATTTTCCCACGGCGCAGGCTGTCTGCAAAACTATAACCCTCCCCCTCACTTTCACTTTATAATAAAACCTCACTTCAGGCCGTTAGGATTGGAATAAAAACCCGTGATTGTAACCCCATGTTGCACCGAGGGGTTGCCAAGGGGGTGGGCTGGGGTATCCATCTAGGGCTACCCTAACCTTTCCATGTACGAGCAGGCTTTTGACCGAATAGATGACCTTCTGCGCACGACGACGTGCCAAACGGAACTGGATTACATCGAGCAGACGTCATGGCTGCTGTTCCTGAAGTACCTGGATGGCCAGGAGAAGGACGCAGAGACGACCGCCAAGCTCTCCAACAAGACCTACAAGCACATCCTGGACCCTCAGTACCGCTGGGGCTCCTGGGCGATGCCCAAGGACAAGGCGGGCAACCTGCTCCACGACAAGGCGATGAACGGGGACGACCTGATCGCCTTCGTAGAGGGCAAGCTCTTCCCCTATCTGCGCAAGTTCAAGGAGCGCGCCGACAGCGCCGACACGGTCGAGTACAAGATCGGCGCGATCTTCAGCGAGATGCGCAACAAGGTGAACAGCGGGTTCACCCTGCGGGACATCCTGGCGATCATCGACGGGCTGGAGTTCGGCTCCCGCGACGACAAGCACGAGCTCTCGGCCCTGTATGAGGAGAAGATCCGCAACATGGGCAACGCCGGCCGTAACGGCGGCGAATACTACACCCCCCGCCCGCTGATCCGCGCGATGATCAAGGTCATCGACCCGCAGGTCGGCGAGAAGGTCTACGACGGCGCCGTCGGCTCCGCCGGCTTCCTCTGCGAGGCCTACGAGTACATGAGCGCTGGCAAGCTCACGACCGCCCAGAAGACCGTCCTCTCGGAGCGCACCTTCTACGGCAAGGAGAAGAAGCCCCTGGCCTACGTGATCGCGATCATGAACCTCATGCTCCACGGCGTGAAGGCTCCGAACATCATCAATACGAACACGCTGGCCGAGAACATCAACGACATCCAGGAGAAGGACCGCTACGAGGTCGTCCTGGCCAACCCACCCTTCGGCGGCAAGGAGCGCGAGGAGGTCCAGGAGAACTTCCCCATCAAGACGAGCGAGACCGCCTCCCTCTTCCTCCAGCACTTCATCAAGATCCTCAAGGCCGGCGGCCGCGGCGCGATCGTCATCAAGAACACCTTCCTGTCCAACACCGACAACGGCTCGGTCGCCCTGCGCAAGAAGCTCCTCGCCGAGTGCAATCTGCACACCGTCCTCGACTGCCCTGGCGGCACGTTCC
>CANGRI010000056.1 GCA_947456525.1 Opitutia bacterium | reverse complement strand
GATCAAGCAAGGCCGCGATAAGCTGTTCCTGAACCACCGGCTCGTCGCCCTACTGACCAACCCAACGGACAGATAAGGGCGGAGTCAGATCGAAGGCTTCAGAAACTTCATCAACAAGATGAAGAAGCCCGGTCCGTAGCCCAACTTGGCGAGCTCGGCCAAAGTCCACACGAGGAGGACGGCGAGGACTATGACGACGAAGAGGAGGACGAGGAAGAAGAAGCCAAGCGCGACGAGCAACCGGCACCATGCTTCGAGCTTAGCCGGCGTGAAGGCGGCTAGGTCCTTGAGTAACCGATGACTCATGCGGCTACCGAGGAACTGGTAAGGCTCTGCCCCTTACGCAGGGAGGGAAAAAATGGTAGGTGCCGCATTCTACCTTTGGCCAAGTGTCAACCTGACCCCTCCCTAGACCCCGACAGACACCCCAAAAAGCGAGTCGCCCGGTAGATCGTTTTTAGGGTAAAAATCACCCCTCAGACGGCTACAGATTCGGACAGCGAATTGCTAGAGTATTTGCTAGAGTTTTGCCCTTTTGGTACCCCCTAAAAAACATTAAACCCCTGATAATCAGGGGTTTAGTAAAGTGGCGGAGAGGATGGGATTCGAACCCACGATACCCTTTTGGGGTATACCCATTTAGCAAACGGGCGCTTTCGGCCACTCAGCCACCTCTCCAGGTCCTTCGTTGATTCGAAGGAAGGTCAGTAATGGGGAGCATGGGGCGATGGTCAAGCCAAGGCCAAGGCCCTTACGGACCGGCGAGCCGACGGCGGGGAAACCCCTTATTAAACCAGCCAGATTCCCTGCTTTGATAAGCCGGCATGGGTTAGGTCAATCGGGATCATGCATCTGCTCTACGTCGACGAAAGCGGCGATACTGGCCGCCATAACCCAGAGAACCATACGTTCGTGCTCTGCGGGCTGATGGTACACCATGCGGATTGGCATGAAGCTCAGGCCGCCTTGGGGGAAATGCGGCAAAGACTACGCGCGAATTTCGGCCTGCCAATGGAAGCGGAGATCCATGCGAGCGAACTTCTCGGGAGAAGCCCCTCCCGCTTCGGACTAGACCGCACCGCACGCATCAAGGCGGCGTTACATCAGGTAGAGATGATTCGACGGCAAGGCTCGCTCTTCGCCATTCGAATCATCGTCGACAAACGGAGCTTCGAAGGCGACCTGCTGACGAACGCATGGCATGACATGCTCAGTGCGGCAAAGTCAGTTGCGATCTCCACCGAGCACGGTCGATGCTCCTCGCCGGGTATCATCGTCATCTGTGACGACCACCGAACCGCGCCAGGAAGCGGGTGGCTGCATATGGTCAAGAAGGCCTTGGACATGGAATCCTTCCTCCTCGATCAGCCTTTCGGACGCGACTCGAGGGCGAGCGACTTCCTCCAAGCGTGCGACATGCTGGCTTATCTCACGAAACAGTCAGTCGAACCAGCTGGCTTCTTCAGCAGCGACAATTCCCGCTGGCTCATCGAAAGATGTGACCGAATGTTCGACGAAAGAGGCCTGAGCTTCCGCCTGAAAGGGAAAGGGGGCGCTTACGCGCCCCCTGATAGGAATCTCGGCGGGTCTTAGCCGCCTACACACCTGAGATTGAGAATGGATAAGCGGATACGGGCCGCAAGTCGGAAGTGATGGGGGATGCAACGGGGGACTGCTGGCATGGTGAACCGCTGCGAACCAAAGTTCGCCGCAGAGCGAAGCAAGGTAGGGGCACGATACATCGTGCACTCCGTAACAGGTATTTTCGGTTAGCGGATGGCGGTTGGGAACACAAAGAGACAGGAGGGCGCGGCGGAGCCACGCCCCTACCCTCGGCCGCCCTGCGGCGGCCAGCATCAGGTAGGGGCAGCATCCTTGGTCGACCGCGCGGCCGACCAAGGATGGTCGGCCCTACCCGCGACAGAATCGCAAGGACAGCACGTGGTGCTGTCCCTACCTCGAACACAAAAAGGGCGGCCCGGAGGCCGCCCTGTCGGCGCGATGGTCGGATCGACTCAGAGTGACAGCACGAAGTCGGTCAGGAGCTTCTGCTGGGCCTTGGTCATCTTGAGGTAGCGGTCCTTCGAGACCTTACCTTCGCCGTCGTGGCCCTTGATCGCTTCGTCGATCGTCACGGCGCGGCCGTCATGCAGGTAAGGCGCGCTCTGGGCGATGCCCCACAGGGGAGGCGTGCGGAAGTCGCGCCCCGTGGCGGTCTCCTGGACGATGCCGTCGCCGAGCGAGCCCATGTCGTGCAACAGGAGGTCGGAGTAGAGCCGGACTTCCTTGTTGTTCAGCGCGGCGATCTTGCTGTAGCCCGTGCGCATCGAGGGCGTGTGGCAGAGCGAGCACGCGGCGGCTTCGAACAGCATGCGACCCGAGGCCGTGGTCGGCGTGGGCTTGCTGACAGGAGGAGGCGCGAGGAACGACATGAAGTTCGCGACCTTCTCGAAATCGGCGAGACCCGTGGCAGGCGCGTCTTCCGGATCCAGGACGAAGTCCGTCTTGGCGAGCTTCTCGGCGCTGCCGTTAGGGGCGTTCTCCGTGGGGAAGTAGCGGTTCGTCACGCCCATCTCGTTGCGATACGCATCGGCCGCGAAGGCGAGGACGGTGGCCTGCTGGGCCTTCCAGCCGAAGCGGCCGGCCATGCGCTTGCCGCTCACGACGTCGGTCACCCAGCCCACGCGGCCCTTGATGTGCTCGTTCGGATAGGCCTTGGCGTTACGCACGATCTCGGAGTCCGGGATGGCGTCGATCAGGCCGAGCCCGAAGAGCGGGGTCGAGTTGCGATGGATGACCACGTTGGCGATCGAGGGCACGAACTCCTGGGCTTCGGGGGTGATGGCGTTCTCCTGCAGGAGCGAGCCGCCGAGCGAGTCGAGGGAGTCGAACTTGCCGTTCACCGTCATGCCGAAACGCGTGACATTGATCGCGCTCGCGCCGCCGGTGGCGGGCGAGGAGTGGCAGGCGACGCAGGAGTCGCGGTTGAAAATCGGGCCGAGGCCGCCGGCGACGTCTTCGGTCTTCTCGAAGTCGTCCTTACCGTCCAGGAAGAGGTTCAGCTGGGCGGCCGTCAAGCCGGGCAGCGGATCCCCGAACTGGGTGAGGACGGAGGGGACGTAGGGACGGTTATCACCGGCGTGGTCAGGCTTGTGGGCGCGGACCGCGTGGACCTGGCCGGGATGGCCGGGGACGTTGGTCGGTTCGCCCGCGAAAGCCTGTCCGGCCGAAGCGAGCACCGCCAGGAGAGCGATGATGCGAGGATTCATGTTGTTTTTGTTGGGGGTTTACGGAGCCCTCTGCGCTTCCGTAGATACAATTAAATCAGATGCCTCGCCGATGGGAAGAAACGTAGAGTTACTTTTGGCTGAAGGAAGTATTAAGGGCGGCGCAAATAGCGCCGCCCTTGGGGGAACTGCCAGCAGATCCCCGCGCACCAAAGGGGCGCTGTATCGTTCATTAACCGCTCGATTAAAGGGGTGGTCACGCATGAAGGAGTCGTTAAAACAAGCCAATGCCCCTGAAGCGTCTCTTTGCCTACCTGCTTACCCTACCCTGCCTGGCCCTCTCGGCGAATGAAGTCGGACTGGAATCCACCAACCCCAGCCGCTTCGGAGCTAAGTTCACCGAGGCCGCCGGCAAGGTCGCCGCGGAGTTCGGCGGCGACCACGGCGTCTTCGCTTTCTTCAGCTTCTCCGATAAAGGCGAGTGGTCCGCGGAGGCGCTGGTCTCGATGCCCAAAGGCAAGTCGGCTACGCTGACGGGCAAGATCGCCGGCAAGGCCTTCACCGGCGCCGGCAAGGTCGAAGGCAGCGGCAAGGCCGAGTGGGTGACCTTGGGGACTTTCACGGCATTGGCCGAAGCGCCGGCCTTCCTGCAACTCGAAGCCAAGGAACGCAAAGGCTCGGTCACCCTGCTCGGCTATCGCTTCACGTGCGCGGCCAATACCAAGGCGAAGGCGACCGCGGCACCGTTGTTGCACCTCAAGACCGCCTACACCGAATCGCCCGAGATCTCGGTCGGCGACCGCGGCGGCGTCGGTGCGGCGACGATTCAGAAGGCCGGAGGACGCCTGCTCATCCCCGTGGTCGTCGAAAAACCGGGCGTGAAGAAAGTCTCCGTCCGCTTCACGGCGAACAACGGCGCGAAGGCCACGCTCGGCGCGCACGTCATCGACAACCTGAAGATCGACGCGCTGAAGAAAGCCGCCAAGGTCACCGTCGCGCTCGCCGGCACGGGCAAGCCCGCGGTCTCCAAAGAGATCGCCCTCACCTTCCCCGCCGCCGGGACTTATCTCGTCGCGCTCGACGCCATGGAAGCGACCGGCAGCGTCACGCTCAACGGCCTGCTGCTGAACGGCGCGACCAATCCCGAACTCTGGGCCCTCCCGAACGGCAACGCGCAGTCGGTGCACTTCGGCTACGCGCTGCCGGCCGGAGAGACAGCCGTCTGGGCCTACGCCGAGGCCAAGGCCCTCCCCGGCCCGCCCACGACGTACAATTGCGTGCTGGGCTTCGGCCACGGCTACTTCGGCTTCCAGCGTAAGACCGCCGGCTCCGAGGCCAAGGACCGCGTCTTCATCTATTCGCTCTGGGACAACGGCTACGTGAAGAACGACGCCAAGAAGGTCAGCGCCGAGGAACTGCGCGACCTCGTCGTGACGACCGTCGCCAAGGGCGAAGGCGTCAACGCGTCGGCCTTCGACCACGAAGGCTCGGGCGGCCACAGCGACCTGCCCTACGCCTGGAAGGACAACGCGACGTATTCGTTCCTGCTGGGCGTGAAGCCCGACGGCGACGCCGCGGTCTATTCCGCCTGGGTGAAGCTCGCCGAGACCGGCCAGTGGCGCTTCCTGACGTCGTTCCGCCGTCCGAAGACCGCGGCCAAGATCGACGGACTCTACTCCTTCGTCGAGGACTGGTCAGGCTCCTACGGCCAGGTCGAACGCAAGTGCCTCTATTCGAACCTCTGGATCCGTAACGCCGCCGGTAAGTGGGTCGCGCTCAAGGAAGCGAAGAGCAGCGCGACCGCCGAGCTCGGCCGAAAGGACTTCGCCCACACCGTCGAAAGCGGCGCCATCGCCCTCGCGACCGGCGGCTACTCCGGCACCGACGGAAAACGCGGCGTGGTGTTGACGATCCCGGCCGGCAAGGAGCCCTCGATCGAGTTGGACAAATTACCGGCGAAGTAAGCGGAGCTTACTTCGCGGGGGAACGTCTGGCAGGTTCGCCGCATGGCGAACCAAGGTAGGGGCACGATTCATCGTGCCCTCCTCCGAAGGAGGGCGTGGCGAAGCCACGCCCCTACCATCGGCCGCCCTGCGGCGGCCTAGATATCAAAAACCAAAAAGGCCCTGCGGCGAGCCAGACCCCCACGCGAAGGTTCTTCAGAACCTTCGCGTCAGCCCCATGTACGCCGAGCGGGGCTGGGCGCCGTAACCGAGGGCGGTCGGCGGGGCGGTCTCGCCAAAGAGGTTCTCGATGCGCAAGGACAGTTCGGTCCGGTCGCTCCAGGCGTAGCGCACCCAGAGGCGCGCGAAGACGGCCGAAGGCAGGTTCACACGCGAATAGGTGTTCCAGTCGTAGTCGACACGTCCGCGCTGGGCGTTCACGGCGGCGCCGAAGGTCCAGTTCTCGTTCGGCGTCACTTCCGAACCGAGCGCGAGGACGAGGTGCGGCCGACGCAGCAGCGGCTGGCCCGCGGCGACGACGCCGGCGTAATCGGTGAGCGCCTTGCTCTCGAGGTAGGTCACGGCCCCGAAGGTGCGCAGGCCCTTGGCGGGACGCGACTCGACGCCTAGCTCGACGCCCTGCGTGCGGGCCTTGGCGATGTTGAAGGTCTTGTAATCGACGGGGTTGTAGTCGATCAGGTCGGTCAGGTTATTCTGGAAGGCGACGAGCGTCCAACCGAGCGCGTTCGGGACGAGGTCTTCATGACGGAGGCCGACTTCATAACCGGTGTTGGCTTCAGGCCGGAGCGGGAGGCCGCCCGACGTGCCGTAGGCGAGATCGTTGGCCGAAGGTGCGCGATACGCGGTCGCGGCTTTGGCGTGCAAGGTGAGCTCCTTGCTCAGGCTGCGGGCATAAGAGAACTCCCCGGTCGTCTTGCCGGCGAAGTCAGTGAAGGTGTCGCGACGTACGGAGGCGCGCAAGCGGTCCGTCACGGTCGCACGCCAGTCGGCGCTGGCCCAGGCGCCGAAGCTCTCCATGGTGTCCTTCCAATCGGTCGAACCAGCGGCCAACGCCTGCTGGTCGTAGCGCGAGTTCTCATAGCTCACGCCGAGCCCGAGGGTCAGGTCGCGCCGCGCCTTCCATTCGGCGAAGGCGGTGAGCTCGTCGCGGTCGAGGTTGAACTTCTGATAATAAAGATAAGGCCCGTAGAAAGGGTCGGTGCCGTCGACATAGCTCGTCACGGTCGAACCGCCGTGCGACCAGAAGGCCACGGCGCTGAAGGCATCGGTGGCGTAGCGGATCCCGGGCGAGAGCATCCAGCCGCGATCCTTCTCCCAATCGTTCGGATCGCCGCTCGAGGCATGGCCGTTCGTCGACTGCCCCGGCAGGCCGGCATCCCCGCGGTCGACCGAGCCGATCACGTCGAAGACGAGGTTCGGCGACAGGCGCCAGTCGGACTTGAACAGCCCGGTCGACGCATCGCGCGCGCCATTCGTCCTCCAACCGTCGTCATGCGAAGTGGTCAACGCGAAGGCCGTGCCTTGCGTCGCGGCGACGCCGGCCGAGGCGTTATTGGCCAGATAGCTCAAGCCGAGCGAGGCGCGGCCGAAGGAACCGCCCTCGAGGCTGAGGGCGCCTCCGGTCTTGTCCGTCAGCGGATCCGGCAGGCGAAGGTCGACGACTCCGCCGAGGGCGTTGGCGCCGTAGAGGGTCGAAGACGGGCCGCGCATGACCTCGACCGACGAAAGGCCGAAAAGACGGTAGCGCCCGATTTCGTAGGAATTGGAGAACCCCTGAGGCAGGCGACGACCGTCGAGCAACACGGCCGTCTGCGAGGAATTGGTGCCGCGGATCAGCAGCGAGCCGACCGAACCTTCGCCCGACTGTTCGGTAGCGTAGACCCCGGGGGCGTTGCCGAGCAGGCCGGTGAGGGTCGTCTGTCCGGATTCCGTCGCCTGCGTGACATCCAGGCGGCTGACCGAAGGCGAGGCCTCGGCAAGGGGCGCGGCCTGCCGAGTTTCGACCACGACCGTATCAGGCAGGCGGGTAGGCGCCTGGGCCAGGAATACAGCAGCGATGATTAACATACACATCTTCGTATCCGTATACGTAGATACAAGTCAAGGCAAACGCCCCTGACCGCCCAGATTGGGGCTGGAGAAACGCATCCGGATTGTCATAATGCCCTCCAATGTCCGCCGAACTCTCCCAGCAACCTGACCTCGGCCCTGTCCGCCAGTTCTCCATCTTCGTCGAGAACAAGGTCGGCCGACTCAACGAACTGGTCGAATCCCTGGCCGGCGCCGACGTCCACATCATGGCGCTCTGCCTGGTCGACACGACCGACTCCACGATCATCCGCATCGTCGTCGATTATCCGGAGCGCGCGGAACAAATCCTCGACGAACACCGCTTCGCCCACGACGACGTCCCTGTGGTCGCCATCGAGCTGCAGTCCGAAGCCCAGCTCAAGGACGTGACCCGCGTCCTGCTCAAGGCCGAGATCAACATCCATTACGTCTACCCGTTCCTCTTCCGTCCGAACGGCCGTTACGGTCTCGTCGTCCGCACGGAAGCGCAGGAACTCGCCGCCTCCGTCCTGTCCAGCCACGGCATCACCGTCCTGGGCCGGAATGATATCGCGCGCTGAGCGGAACTCAGCGCAGGGCCGCCGCAGGGCGGACCAAGGTAGGGGCACGATTTATCGTGCACTCTTCTGCCTCGCCTACCCGCCCAACCGCTAACCGCTATCCGCCAACACCTTCTCAAGGGAGGGCGCGGCGAAGCCGCGCCCCTACCCTCGGCCGCCCTGCGGCGGCCTATCCTTGATTGCATCTCCGGCCGGGATGGGCAAAGTTCCTCCTCCTTCGCATGAGCCGGTACTATTTCGCCTACGCTTCCAATCTGGATTCCACCCAGATGGAGCGCCGTTGCCCGGGCTCGAGCTATCGCGGAAAGGCCTTCCTGCCGAAGCACCGCATGGCCTTCACGCACCCGAGCTCCACCTGGGGCGGCGGTTCGGCCGACATCATCGAAGACCAGGATTCTCCGGGCGTCTGGGGCGCGGTATACGAGATGACCGCCGACGACTGGAAGCGCATGGATGACGCCGAAGGCACGCCTTATAAGCGCATCAAGCTGACGGTGCTCGAAGCCGGCCTCGAAGACTGCCCGCTCGACTGTCAGGCCTACAAGGTCGTGGATCCCACCGGTCCGCACCTGCCCTCCAAGCTGTACCACGAGAAGATCGTGCGCGGCGCCCTCGCCCGCGGCCTGCCCGCCGGCTGGATTGCCTGGCTCCGCGGCCTGTCGACCAAGGCCTGACGTGGCCAAGCCGAAGCCACGCTGCTTCTGGTGCGGAGACGATCCGCTGTACGTCGCCTATCACGACGACGAATGGGGCGTGCCCGTGCGTGACGACCGCCTGCTCTTCGAACAGCTCATCCTCGAAGGTGCCCAAGCAGGACTCTCCTGGCTCACCGTCCTCAAGAAGCGCGCACATTACCGCCAGGCGTTCGCGCACTTCGACGCGCGCAAGGTCGCCCGCTTCGACGCCAAGAAGGTCGACGCGCTGATGGACAACCCCGGCGTCATCCGCCATCGCGGCAAACTCGAATCCGTCGCGCTCAACGCGCGCGCCTTCCTCGCGATCCAGGAAGAGCATGGCGGCTTCTCCGCCTGGCTCTGGGCGCACGTCGACGACAAGCCCATCGTCCGTCGGTCGCGCTCGCCGCAGGCGAGTTCGCCGCTCGCGGAGCAGATTTCCAAGGAACTCAAGAAGCGCGGCATGAAGTTCGTCGGCCCGACCATCATCCAAGCCTACCTCCAGGCCGTCGGCGTGCTCGACCAGCACCTGCCGGGGTGCTGGAAGGCGTAAGAGGGAAGTAGGTTGATCGGTTGAACAGTTGGCCGGTTGAACAGAAGGGGCTAAATCACGGAACCCCGATGAAAACCGCAGGTCACAACCAGTCGCCCCCTCCGGCTAACCATTCAACCGATCAACCGATCAACAAGGGCCCGTAGGGCCCTCAATACGGTGGACAGAGGGGGCCCATTTAATCAAATCTGACTCCCTTACCCCGCCTTTCCTCCCATTTCCAATCACATGAGAACCCTGACCCGCACCTGCCTGCTCCTGGCGCTCGCCACCGGCGCCGCCTTCGCAGCCGACGACGCCAAGAAGACCCTCCCGAAATGGGAAGCGATGGACTACGGACGCTTCCTGTCCGCCTCGATCGACAACGCCCAGGGCAAGAGCCCCTTCGAGCAGAAGGGCTGCGCCGCCAATAAGGCCGTGCTCGTGAACCTCGGCAACCGTGACGCCGGTTACGCCTTCGACACCGAGACCCTCCGTGGCGCCGGCGCCTGGACGGGCGGCTGGATGCAGACCAAGGGCGTGGCCTTCGACGGCAAGCACGGCCCGAACCCGGGCCCCGCGGTCGGCGCCAAGATCTTCTTCGAGACGAATCCCGGCCCCGGCTGGAGCTTCAACGGCACCTTCGACGAGACCCGCACCCTGCCCAAGGGCCCCGAAGGCGTGATGGCCAAGATCGCCCTCGGCCCGCTCCCGCGCGAGCACGCCAAGTATGAGGGCCTCTACCTCAACGGAGACCGTGTCGTCTTCGCCTACACCGTCGGCTCCGCCGAGGTGCTCGAATCCGCCGAGATGGAAAAAGTCGGCGACGTCGTCGTCCTCTCCCGCTCGTTCACCGTCGTGAAGGGCGAGCTCGACTCGTCCGTCCGCCTCCTCGACCTGCCCTACGGCGGCAAGGTCGACCTCGCCGACGGCGCCAACGCCATCGTACGCGTCGAATACCCGCTGCCGGCCGAACAGCCCGGCAAGAAGGCCGACCCGAAGGCCAAGGCTAAGGTCGCCAAGAACGCGCCCGCCATCGTGAAGCCCGCCGACGAGCTCACCACCGTGACCGTCAACGGCCTCCCCGCTGGTTCCATCCTGAGCAATAAGGCCAACGTCCTCTCGCTCAAGCTCGCCAAGGTCGCCGCCGGCACCTCCTTCAAGGTCTCGTTCGCGCACGGGGCCATCAACGCGGGCGACGTGCTCCGCAAGGTTCCCTCCAAGGTGGCCGCCGCGGCCGACCTGCGCACGTTCACCAAGGGCGGCCCCGCCCACTGGACCCAGGACGTCGTGACCGAAGGCACGCTCGGCGAAGCCGCCCTCGAGAAGCAGATCGAAGGCATCAAGGCGCGCATCGAAGGCGAACAGGACGCCGCCCAGAAGCAGTCCCTCAAGGATCAGCTGACCGAACTCCTCGCCTCCCCGTACGTCGTCGACACCGTCACCGTGCCTTCCGAGAACCCCTACGGTTCGTGGATCCGCGTCGGCGCGATCGACTTCTTCAAGGACGGCCGCATCGCCTTCGCCACCTGGAGCGGCGACGTCTGGGTCGGCAAGTTCGCCGACGACAAGCTCAGCAAGATCACCTGGCACCGCTTCGCCACCGGCATCTTCCACGGCCTCGGCCTGAAGATCGTCAACGACCAGATCTACGTCCTCGGCCGCGACCAGATCACGCTGCTCCACGACCTCAACCACGACGGCGAGGCCGACTTCTACGAGAACTTCAACAACGACGTCCAGGTCACCTCGAACTTCCACGAGTTCACGTTCGACCTGCAGACCGACGCCCAGGGCAACTTCTACTTCCTCAAGGGCGGACCCGTGAATCCGGGAGGCCGCGGCTGGGGTCCCCTCAGCGACCACCTCGGCTCGATCTTCAAGGTCTCGGCCGACGGCAAGAAGTTCGAGGT
>CANGRI010000055.1 GCA_947456525.1 Opitutia bacterium | reverse complement strand
GCCGAATCCTTGGAGTACGCCCTGCAGCTGGCGGTGCCGGATGCCGCCGAGCGCTCCCGTCGGCTGGAGTCGGTGCTGGGCGTGACGGGCATGTCCCCGCATCGCGATAAGCGCGTCTCGGCTCTTTCCGGCGGCCAGCTGCGCCGCCTCTCGCTCGGCCTCGAACTCACGTTGGACCCGCCCTGCATGGTCTGCGACGAGGTGACCTCGGGTCTCGACCCGCAGTCCGAGGACCAGATCCTCGCGCTGCTGCGCAACCTCGCCGAGACGGATCACAAGAGCTTCGTCTGCATCATCCATAATCTCGGCAAGCTGAACCAGTTCGACTGGGTCACGGTCGTCTACCAAGGCGACGTGGTCTTCCAAGGTTCGCCGGATGAGCTGCTGGGCTATTTCGGCATCCCCGACGGCCTGCGTCTCTATGAGGTGCTGAACGCCTCGGATCTCGCGACGTGGCGCGACCGATGGGCCATCCATCAGGCCGAACATCAGGATTCATACGAAATCGCGGTCGCCAAGGTCGGCGCGCCCGCCGAGGTCGAACCGCTCGCGGAACCCGATGTCCCGGGCGGCCTCTCGCAGTTCACCACGCTGCTTTCCCGACGGCTCAAGCTCTTCTTCCGCGACACCGGCTACCTCGGGCTCACGCTCGCGATCACGTTCGGCTTCCCGCTGCTCGTCATCATCTTCAACCTCGATGGCATCTGGGACGTCCATAAGATCCCTATGGACCGCAACATCGCCTCGATGGAGGAAGTGCAGCAGGCGCTGAAGGTCCAGATGTCGAACGCCCAGCTCGCCGGTCTCGCCGCCGGGCTGATCATGTTCCAGGTCATCCTGCTCACGCTGATGGGCGCCAATAACGGCGGCCGCGAGATCTCCGCCGAACGTATCCTGTACGAGAAAGAACGCATGACGGGCCTGCGTCCGTGGGCCTACGCTTTCTCCAAGATCGTCTTCGTCTCGCTCGTGGCGATTTTCCAAGGTGTCTGGATGTGCCTCTTCGTGAAGCTCATCTGCAACTTCCCCGGACCTTGGGCGGAGCAGCTCGCCATCCTGGCCGCCAGCTGCGTCTCGATGTCGGTCGTCTGCCTCGGTTTCTCGGCGATGCTGACGTCCCCGGAGAAGTCCTCGCTGCTCTCCATCTACCTTGTCGGCTTCCAGCTTCCGCTTTCCGGGGTGGTGCTGGCCTTGCCGGCCGCGCTGACCTGGGTCTGCCGACCTTTCATCAACTCCTACTGGGGTTGGTCCGGGTACATGAAGTCCATGATGGGGCAGCCGCTTTACGACGCCTACACCGCCAGCATGCCCAACCAGACGGCTTATGTGGCCAGCACCACCGAAGGCCTGGCCGTGCTCATGATCCAGGGCTTGGTAGGGCTCTGTCTCGTGGTTTACGGCTGCCAGCAGAAGCGCTGGAACTGAGGGTGGGGCGGGGGCGGCTTAATCCGCCCTTAACCATCGGGAAATCGCTGGAACAATTCCAAAAGAGGGGGTAGGCTTATGGGTAGGTCAGCCCCGCCCCTTTTCATGTCCAAGATCAACCCTCTCTTCTTCGCCTTAGGCATTCCGGTCGTCGTGATCGTGATCCTTGTCGCGATCGTCGCTCCGCGCATGGGCGGCGGCGGCAAGTTCGCCGACCTCACGCCTTTCTCGGTCGAGGCCTACCGCAAGGATTGGGCGACGCTGCAGGGCAATTCCTACCGCCTCGATTGCCAGGTCGAGCAGCAGCTCTCCTTCGTCGAAGGCCGCGGCCGCGTCCTCGCCGTGAAGCCGATCGAGAAGGATCCGACGCGCCCCGCCGGACGCATCCCGGTCTTCGTCCCCGTCGGCTCCGTCGATTCCTTCGAGGTCGGCCAGCGCTTCAAGTGCAAGCTGCGCGTCACGCGCGACCTCCTCGTCGTCGAAGCCCTCGAACGTTTCTGATTTCCGCCATGCGTCACACTCTCCTCAGCTGCTTCGGTTGGTGCGCGATGACCTTGCTCGGCTTCGCCCAGGCGCCTCCGCCCGGCGCGAACGTCAATTCCGGCGGCACCGCGGGCGATTACAAGAGCTCCACGGCCGAAGGCGGCGCGGACCGCGTCTTCAACGTCAACAGCGACTCCGTGGACATGGAGAATGGCACGATGCAGTGGAAGGGCACCACCATGAATCTCGGGAACTCCCGCGCCGTGCGCGCCCGTTTTGAACGCTACCTGGCCGCGCCGACCGACAACGGCGACATGAAGCGCTATGTCGCGGTGCTCGACCAGATCCAGCTGCTCCTGTCCCCTCAGTCCATCAACCAGGAGAACTACTATCGCAACCAGCAGGAAGCCTTCAACCTGCTCTTCAAGGCGGCTGAATTCGACATCGACGGCAACAGCTCGCTGACCATCGCCTCGCAGGTCCAGAAGGTCTGGGCCATGAAGCAGGAGTTCCGCCAGATCGAGATCAACAAGGCGCAGCTGGAGACGCTCCGCAAGGTGCAGGAAGGCATCATCGTCAACCGCGCCGACGCCATCGAAGAAGCCAACGACGCCCGCTCCCAGGCCGCCACGAAGGCCAAGCCCCTCGGCAAGGCGTCTTCCGGCACCACCGAACTCGCCTTCAAGGTGAAGGACGAGGCGCGCACGCAGGCCGAGATCCTCGCCAAGAACGCCGAGATGACCGCGCTCGGCCTGAAGGCCAAGATCGAGTTCCAGTCCCAGATGGTCTCGTTCCTGATGGCCCGCCGCTACCGCCACTCGCTGATCACGAGCGGCTTCTACCGCGTCCTCTTCAAGGGCGGCAGCCAGAACATCGTCGTCGGCGCCAAGGAAGTGAAGGAGTTCTTCCCCATCTCCGACTTCGTCCCGACCCTCGAATCCTTCGACATGCTCTCCCGCGAGGCGATCAAGGACACGACCAAGGGCATGCAGACCGTCGACGACCTGGTGAAGCAGGGGGAGCTGTACGGCGCCTTCGAGCGCCTGCAGGAGACCTACTTCCTCGGCGAATTCGAGCCGGTCGTGATGTCCTACCCCCAGGAGAAGAAGCGCGAGATGCTCGCCCTGTGGAAGGACCTCCGCGAACTCCAGCGCCTCGGTGACGAGCATGACCTCGGCAACGTCGAAGGCTATGTGAACAAGGTGCGCGGCCGCGCCCGCGATTTCCCGGGCGCCCCGATCCTCTCCAAGGTCACCAACGCGATGAACGCGTCGAACATGTCGTTGCTCTCCGCCAAGGCCGCCGCCCTCGCCGGCGATAACGCCAAGGCCGAGGCCGCGCTCGAGCGTGCCACCAAGATCTGGCCGCAGAATCCCGGCGTGAAGGACTTCGCCAACCAGGTCGTGAGCCGCCAGGACACCCTCGCCCAGAAGGTCCCCGAATTCGACCGCCTCCTTTCCGAGTCGAAGTGGCGCGACATCTACAATAAGAAGCTGGAATACGCACTTGCCCTCGCGCAGGACAAGGAGCGCTCCGAGAAGCTCCGCAAGATCGTCAACCGCGTCGGCGAACTCGACGCCAACATCCAGAAGGCTTCGGTGCTGGCCTCGCAGAACAATCCGTACCTGGCCTGGGATGTCATCGTCGAAGCCTATAAGACCGAGTCCGACGACCTCGTGCTCGCCAAGACCCGCTCGGACATCGCGCCGCTCGTGGCCAATTACGCCCAGCTGATCGGCCATGCCGAGAAGCTCGAGAAGGACGGCGCCGAGGCCGCCGCGCTCACCGCTTGGCTCGCCGCACAGGACCTCAATCCCGCTTCGCCCTCCTGTGGCGCCGCGGTCAAGCGCCTGGCGAAGTCCGTCGCCGAAAACGCCGTGATCCGTTCGTCCGGAGGCGTGCCGGCTCCGCCGCCTGCGGCCGCCGCCGGAGAGGATGTCCCGGTGCCGCCGAAGAAGTAAGCCTTACCAGAGGCTGACTGGATTGTCTTCCAGAGGATCGACCACCGTGATGCGGAGGTCGGTCTTCCGGTCGCGCACCTCGTTCATCAGGGCGTCGACGATGACCGTGCGGTTGCATTCCTTGCTGAGGTGCCCGAGGTAGAGTTCCGTGGTCTGCCACTCGCGCAGCCCGAGCAGGAGGTCCTTGGTCTGGACGTTGGAGAGGTGTCCGAAGTTGCCGCGGATACGCTGCTTGAGCGAGGCCGGGCGCTTCGAAAGGTCGAGCATCTCGTCGTCGTAGTTCGCCTCGAGCACCAGGATGTCGGCCAGCGAGACGTGGTGCTTGACGACGGCCGTAGCGTGGCCGAGGTCGGTCAGCCAGGTCAGCCGCTTGGCCGGCCGGGCATCTTCGGCGGGAAGGTCGAACGCGAAGCCGACGGGGTCGGCGGCGTCATGGGGAATCGGGATGGACGTCACCTGCATCCCCCGGAACTCGAACGTCGTGCCGGTCTCGAAGAGCTGCCAGTCGGGCTGGGACTTCAGCGAATCCTTGATGCGGCGAGCAGTCTCGCGATTGGCGAAGACCTTGAGCAGCGGGTTCTGGCGGAGCAGGGCGGGGAGGCCGATGCAATGGTCGGAGTGTTCGTGGGTGATGAACACCGCGTCGAGCGCCCGGGCTTCGATGCCGAGCTTCTGTAACGAGGCCTCGAGGCGAGGGCCTTGGAAGCCCGCATCCAGCATCACGCGCGCGCCGCCTGCTTCCAGCAGGGAGCAGTTGCCCGAACTGCTCGTGCCGAGGATGTGGAAGGCGAAAGCCATGCGGAGGCCGATGCAACCCCGTCACGCCGTCGCCTTCAAGCCGCCATTCGCCCTTTTCCGCTTGAGGGCGGGGGCGACCGGAGGGAAGGTAGGACATCCCGCCATGCCCTCCCTTCCTCGCGTCATCAGCATCATCATGGGGGGCGGTCGTGGCTCCCGCCTCTACCCGCTCACCAAGGACCGCTGCAAGCCGGCGGTCCCGCTCGCCAGCAACTACCGTCTGGTCGACATCCCGATCAGCAACTGCCTCAACTCCGGCTTCAATCAGATCTTCGTCCTGACGCAGTTCAACACGGCCTCGCTGCATAAGCACATCCAGCAGACCTATAAGTTCGACGGTTTCGGCCGCGGCTTCGTCGACATCCTCGCCGCCGAACAGACCGGCGACAAGGAGACATGGTATCAGGGCACGGCAGACGCCGTCCGCCAGAATCTCCATCACTACAACCTCAAGGACGAGGACCTCGTGCTCATCCTTTCCGGCGACCAGCTCTACCGCCTCGATTTCGACGAGCTCGCGCGCCAGCACATGGAGAACGCCGCCGACGTCACCATCGCCGCCAAGGCCATGCCGTCCGACCAGGTCAGCGCCCTCGGCGTCATGCGCGTCAATGCCGACCTCCGCATCGTGGAGTTCGTCGAGAAGCCGAAGGATCCCGCGGTAATTTCCTCGCTGGTGCTCGGCGGCAACGCCCGCGCCCGCCTCTCCGACAAGTCCGACAAGCCCTACTGCCTGGCTTCGATGGGCATCTACATGTTCTCCGGCAAGGTCATGCGCGAAGCCCTCGCCGACCACACCCAGACCGACTTCGGCAAGGAAGTCATCCCCGGCCTGCTCGCCTCGAAGCGCATGATGGCCTACGTCTTCGACGGCTATTGGGAAGACATCGGTACCGTCGGCTCCTTCTGGGAGTGCAACCTGACGCTCACCGACCCGGTGCCGCCGTTCGACTTCTTCGACGGACAGAATCCGGTCTACACCCACTCTCGCTACCTTCCCCCGGCCAAGCTCAACGGCGCGCGTTCGCGACGCGTCCTCATGGCCGACGGTGCGATCGTCGACGACTCCGACCTCGACCGCTGCGTGGTCGGCGTGCGTTCCGTCATCCGCGGCGGCTCCCGCCTCGAGAACGTCGTCATGATGGGCGCCGACTCGTTCGAACGCCCTCACGACCTCGCCAAGAATCATTCGCTCGGCCGCCCCGACGTCGGCGTCGGCGCCAATTGCCTCATCCGTAACGCCATCATCGACAAGAACGCCCGCATTGGCGCCGGCTGTCGCCTCGCTCCGACCGGACTTCCGGAGAAGTGGGAGACCGACGCGTTGTTCGTCCGTGACGGCGTGATCGTCGTCAAGAAGGGCGCGATCGTGCCTCCTGGCACCATCGTCGGGGAATGAAGACCTACGCCCGGACCTACTGGTTTACCTGGGCGTTCCTGGTGCTCGCCGCCGCCCTTACGGGCGTGGCTTCGCTGAAGGACGCGTTCTTCGGCGGGCTCTTCGCCGCCGCGTTGTCGGCGCTCCTGACCAAGGTCTACGAGCGCGCCGGACCACGTTATGCCCCGGTCCTCGGGGCCGTCGCCGGCACCCTCTGGGTGGTCGCGATGTTTTTCCGTATCCGTTGGTTTGGTTACGCCGAGGACTTCGAGCAGGCCCAATGGACGCTGGGCACGGACATCTCCGTTCATGCGGCCGGATTCGCCGGCGCCGGCCTGATGACGGCCTTGCTGGCGCGTTACGATTTCCCCAAGGCCCTCGGCGGCGGCTTGCTCCTGGCCGCGGCGATGACCGTCGTGCCTTACGGCGTCATCGCCTGGATCGACCATCGCGTCGCCGGCCCGATCGAACTCGTGCTGCTGGTCTCGGCGGACGTCCCGACCGATGAAGGACCGATCCGCCGGCCCGGGGCCGTGCAGGCGAGCCTCACCGAAGCCGAGAGCCTTTTTCTGAAAGAGCGCATGCTGGTCGTGGATGGTCCGGGCGGCATCGAGGCCGTGGATGATCAGGGGCGCCGTTATTGGCCGCTCTGGCGTCGCCGCCTCATCTACCCCGGCAATCCCGGCGGTCCGGTGCGTACGGTTCTGCTGATCCTGCCTCCCGGCTTGGCTGGTCCCGAGACTTGGGATGTTCCCGTGCATCAGGATCCCAAGGGGTTGGCTCTCGTGACGCTCGGTCCCAAGAAAGAGGCGCGTTTTTCCGGCGGCCAGGTCAGCCAGTCGGTGCGTCTGGAAGTGTCCCTGCTCGTCAAGGCGAGGGAAGGCGAGGTCGCTTATCAGAACCTACAGGTGGAAGCGTCCCGCCAATCCCCGGTGGGCGATCTCTACGCCAAGATCAGGACGCAAGGCTTGGTAGCGGCATTCCCCGCGACCTTGGCCGAACCGAAGGCGCCTACCAAGCCAGACCCCAAGGCCAAATCGCGTCGCCCCAGTTTCGGCGACGCTCCCGCGGCCAAGTAGTCGACGTCAGGTCGTCGAGCTCAGGAAGTCGCGGTGCAGGTCGGCGTAGGAGCCTTGCAAGGCGAGCAGCTCATCGTGCGTGCCGCGCTCGACGATACGTCCGTCCTCCAGGACGATGACGCAGTCCGCCCGTCGGATGGTGCTGAGGCGATGCGCGACGACGAAGCAGGTCCGACCCTTCATCAGGCGGGCGAGCGCCACCTGCAGGCGGGCTTCCGTCAGGGTGTCCACGGCGCTGGTGGCCTCGTCGAGCACCAGGATGCGGGGGTTGGCCATCAGGGCGCGGGCGAAGGCGACGAGCTGCTGCTGGCCCATCGAGAGCCCGCGGCCTTTCTCGGAGCAGGGCGTATGGATGCCGGCCGGCAGGTCCTCGATGAGGTCCAGGCAATCCAGGTCGCGGAAGGCTTGGCGGATTTCCTCGTCGGTGGCGTCGGGGCTGGCGGCCTTCACGTTCTCGGCGATCGTGCCTGCGAACAGGAAGTTCTGCTGGAAGACGAAGCCCATCTGACGACGCAGCGTCTCCTGTCTTAGGTCGGCGAGGTCATGGCCGTCGACCAGCACCTGGCCTGTCCGCGGCAGCTGGAACTTGGCCAGCAGGCCGATGATCGTCGATTTGCCGGAGCCCGTGTGTCCGACCAGTGCGATGACCTGACCAGGCTGGGCGACGAACGAGATGCCGTGCAGCACCGGACGGTCCGGCACGTAGGCGAAGGTGATGTCGCGGAATTCGACATGTCCCTTCAGCGGCGGGCACTCGCCGGCCGTGGGCTTGTCCGTCCAAGCCGGCGGCGTGTCGAGCAGGCGGAAGTAGCGTTCGGCTCCCGCCATCGCAAGCGTGGCTTCGGAGAGCTGCGTGCCGATGATCGTGATCGGCGAGAAGAACAGGTCCGCCAGGAAGAAGAACGTCACCAGGTCTCCGAGGCCGGTGCCCGTGCCCGAGAGCGCCGCCCAGCCGCCGACGCCGATGAGCGCGGCCATGAAGCCTTGGGCGTTGAGTTCGAGCAAAGGCAGGTAGAGGGCCGTGAGGCTCGCGGTCTTGACCACGTTGCCGGCCAGGCTGCGGACCAGACGGGTGAAGATGCCGGCGTTGGTGTCCTCGCGGGCGAAGCCTTGCGTCACGCGGATGCCTTGGACCGTCTCGGCAAGCGCGGAGGTCACGCGGGAGAAGGTCTCCTGCTGCACGCGTGAGGCGTGGAGGATCTTGCCGCGGAAGAAGCCATGCACGAGCAGCAGGCACGGCACGATCGCCAGCAGCACGAGGAAGAGCCGCGGGTTGGCGTAGAGCATGAGCGCCGCCGCGCAGCTCATCTGGCCGAAGGACACGAACGAGATGAAGAAGTTGTTCTGGATGCCGTTACGCATCGCCTCGATGTCCGAGATCATGCGGCTGATCAGGCTGCCGTGGCGGCGGGCGTGGAAGAACGAGAGCGGCTGCGTGAGCAGGTGCGCCATCAGCCGGTCGCGGAGGTCGCGCAGGACGTTCTCGCCGATCTGATGGGCGAGGCGGATGCGCCAGTAAAGGGCGACGTCCGCGACGATGAAGAAGACCGTGAAGAGGGCGAGCGCCCGGAAGGTCGCCGCGCCGTCGCCGGCGGCCACCGGCCCCTTGATGATGTGGCCGACGAGCCAGGCCAGCCCAGGAAGCGCCATCGCGCGGAACACGCAGAGGCAGAGCAGGGTGTTGCGCATGCCGCGGTGCGGGCCGGTGAAGGCGAGCAGACGGGCGATGGTCGACCAGCGGAGCGGGAGGCGATCCGGCTCCTCTTCGTCCGGACGGATGCGGCGGACCGCGATCTCGAGGCGATCCTTGCTCATGCGGCGGCTCCTTCCGACTGGACGAGGATGGCGCGGCGGTAATGGCCTTCCTGGGCCATCAGCTGCTCGTGGGTGCCGACCTGCACCAGTTTGCCGTGTTCGAGGACCAGGATCTGGTCGGCGCGGCGGAGCGTGCTCAGGCGGTGGGCGACGATGAAGGTCGTGCGGCCGACCATGGCGGCCTCCATCGCCTCCATGATCTCCTTCTCGGTCTCCGGGTCGATGGCCGAGGTCGGGTCGTCGAGCAGCAGTACCGTGGGTTCGAGCAGCAGGGCGCGGGCGATGGCGATACGCTGGCGCTGGCCGCCGGAGAGGTTCACGCCGCCTTCGCCGAGGAAGGTCTCGTAGCCTTCGGGCAAGGCCAGGATGAACTCATGGGCCCCCGCGATGCGGGCGGCGCGCTCGATGCGTTCCTGCGTCGCATCGGGATGACCGAAGGCGATGTTCGCCGCGATGGTGTTCGAGAACAGGAAGTTCTCCTGGAAGACCATGCCCACCTGGCGACGCAGTTCGGGCAGGGGCAGGCCGCGGACGTCGTGGCCGTCGAGCGTCACGCGTCCGGACCGCGGGTCATAGAAGCGCGGGATGAGCGAGAGCAGGGCCGACTTGCCCGCGCCGGTGGCGCCGGCGATGGCGATACGTTGGCCTGGGGCGGCGACGAACGAGAGCTCACGTAGCACCGTGGCGTTCTCCTGATACTCGAAGCTCACGTTCTCGAAGGCCACGCGCCCGAGGAATCGGCCGGGCGAGGCGGCGCCCGGTTCGGTCGCCACGCCGGGGTCGGTGTCGAGGATCTCGAAGATGCGCTTCGCGCCGGCCAGGGAGACCTGGGCGTTGTCCACGACGGCGGCGAGGGTCGTCACCTGGGTTGAGAACTGCTGCAGCAGGCCGGCGAAGGCCACCAGGCCGGTCCCCAGGGCGATGTCGCCCCTGGCGACCATCCAGCCACCGTAGCCGATGAGGATGGCCATGGAGAGGCGATTGAGGCCGTCGATGACCGGCCAGAAGAGGGCGATCTCGCCGAAGACCTTGCGCTTCTGCACGCGGATGTCCTCGCTCCAGCCGGCGAAGCGGCCCATCACGCGCGGCTCGAGCGCGAAGCCTTTCACGACCTGGATGCCTTGGACGTTCTCCGAGAAGCCGAGCACCATGCGGTCCATCAGGTCGCGGTTCTCCTCGTAGGCCGGGCGCACCTTGCGCGAGAAGCGGATCGCGAACCAGACCTGGATGGGCAGCACCGAGAGGCAGGCCAGCGTCAGCCGCCAGTCGGTGCGGAGCATGTAGACCGAGCAGGCGACCAGGGTGATGGTGATGATCGCGAGCTGCAGGATGACGCCTTCGATGAAAAGCCGGATCGCATGCGCGTCGGACGTGACGCGGTTGATGATCGAGCCGCTCGCGTTGGAGTCGAAGAAGCGGAAGCTCAGCTGCTGGAGCTTGGCGAAGACCTGTGAGCGCAGGTTGACGACGATGCGGCCGTGCAGGAAGCGGACGGAGACCAGCCCGAAGACGTATGAGATCGTGGCGCGCAGGAGGGCGGCGACGAGGATGCCCGCCCCGAGCCAGACGAAGACCGCCTTGTCGGAGGCGTCGGCCGGGACGAAGAAGGGCAGGTGGGGCGCCGGGACCGTGCGGTCCGCGCAATGGCGGACGAAATCGATGCCGACGCCGGCGAGGGCGATGACCGCGACGGTCAGGAAGACGACGGCCAGCTGTAGCCCGAGCAGCTGCAGGCAGTCCGTGCGATACGACCAGGCGATACGCAACAACCGCCGCAGCGTGGCGTCACGGCTGGCGGCGGTCGGAGGGACGGAGTCGGCGGGCATGCGCGTCTGGGCGCAGGCGGGCTTAGCGGATCATCTGGCCTTCGCGCGAAGCCTTCTTGCGGAACTCCGCGAGGATGCTGGCGGTGATGGGGCCGGGCTTGCCGGTGCCGATCTTGCGGGCGTCGACTTCGATGACCGGGATGACTTCGGCGGCGGTGCCGGTGAGGAAGCATTCGTCGGCGTTCCAGACGTCGTAGCGGGTGATGTTCGTCTCGACCGTCGGGATCTTGAGGGCGGCGGCGATCTCAAGGGCGACCTGGCGGGTGATGCCCACGAGGGCGCCGGCGTGGGAGGCCGGGGTGATGAGGCGTCCCTTGTGGATGAGGAAGACGTTGTCGCCGGTGCACTCGGAGACGTAGCCCTGCTCGTTGAGCATGAGGCACTCGTGGAAGCCGTGCTGCTGGGCTTCCATCTT
>CANGRI010000054.1 GCA_947456525.1 Opitutia bacterium | reverse complement strand
GGCTTCTTCGCTTCGATGTCGGCGAAACCGACCGCGGTGACCGAGAGCACCTTCTCGCGGTCGGCGACGAGCGCGACGGCACCGGCGAGCTCCTCGTGCTGGACGAACGGCGCAAGGACTTCCTCGGGCTTGAGGTGCGGAGGCGTGGCCGCGAGGCCGCGGAGGGCGAGCAGGAGGCCGAGGGCGAAGACGGGGAGACGCATGGATGCATTCTCCCCCGCCTGCTTCGCCTGGCAAACCAAAGCCCTATGGCAGGAACGACGGAGATTAGTCAAAATGGACGTAGCGGCTGAGTAATCGGGTCTGGCCCCTTCACGTTCGGCTTTCAGCCAACCGCCAACCGCTAACCGCCATCACGTATCCGCGGTCGCCCTCACTTCTTCTCCCAGACGAGTTCGCTCACGTGCCCGCGTGGAAGTCGGCCGCTGCCGGCGCAGGTCTTGCACTTCTCGTCCACCGCCAGCGATCCGCCGCTGAGCTGGAAGGATTTCACGCCCTTGCCTTTCTGGTCATAGTTGCCGGCGACCAGGCCCGAGCCCTTGCATGCGTAGCAAAGGCCTTCCTTGAACCAGAATACCTTGAAGCCTTCGCCGGCCTTCAAGGCGGCCATGAAGCGGTCTTGGTTGACCTTGGAATCCGCGAGCTCGCCGACGAGGTTGAAGCCGCCTTGGGTCGGCTCGACATGCGCCTTGATCGTCCCGAACGGCACGGCGTCGGGATCCGTCAGGAAGAGCGTCACCGGAGTGTTCTTGAACGAGCCGGCGAAATCATCCGTACCGAGGGCCTTGTCGAATTCGTTCGGCAACTTGCGGATCAGCACGGCCGTATGCGCGCCGACGAGGCGGTCCGACAAAGCAGCGCCGACCTGGATCTCCGCCATCCGGCAGGTGACGTCTCGCGCATGCTCGGCCGCATCCTTCGGCGTACGCAAGACCCGGATGGGCGTATGCTGGAGTTCCGCGCCTTCGGCCCGCATCTGCCCCGCTTTGCCCAAGGCGTTGTCGCCGAAAAGACGCGTGAGGTCGGAGAACGCGAACGGGCTGTTCTCGTCGACCTTGCGGATGAGTTCACGCGCATAGTCCTGCTGGACGAGCGTGCCGTTCGCGCCGACCCGGTACTGCTGGCGTAAGGCCGACCAGAGCACCGCGAAGTCCTTCGGATTATAAGCACCGGTCGGCGAAACCTTTGAAACGACAAACGCCTCAACCGGCACCGACGGCGCCGCCTGCCCCCAGACGGCGGCAAAAACTCCCAGGATGACCAGCCAGGCCTTCATCACCCCAGACTATCTCGCCGTCACCCCTCCGCAAGCCTGTCTCCATCGATGCTCCGCACTCTATACTCGATACTCTATATTCTCTCCTGTATTTCTCCCCCATGGCTGCCAATCCGCTCAAGCCGCTCATCAAGGGGGTGTTCTTCATGGGATTGATCGCCGTGGCGACTCTCGCTGGCTTGTGGGTCTTGGGGGAAAAACGGGAGCACGACGCCCAGTTCGCCCGGAGGCTCGCGGAGAACCAGCAACGCATTCAGGAGCAGGCGGCGAGGTACAAGGCCGAGAACGAAACACGCCGGAAGCAGATCGAGGAAGCCGACCATCGCGCCTTTGTCGCCCGCGAAGCCGCCGAGGCCAAGCGCAAGGCCGAGCTGGCGACTCGCCGAAAGATTGATGTCAGCCAACGCGTCGAGGCCCTCCGCCTAAAGGCGGAAGACGGCGATCCTGAATCCCAATACCTCTACGGCTGGCTCAAGCGCTTCGGCACCGGCGGACTCGGCGACTTCAATCCGGACGGCACGGCGCGCCAGCTCCGCCCGATGGTCGCCTACCCCGTGCTGGGAGAGAACCTGACGGGCAAGCTCCAGGAAGTCCTTTTCGTCGGACTGCCAGAGATCACGCGCGACGAGACCGCCGCGCTGAGCTGGTTCGAGCGCGCGGCCCTGCAAGGGCACGATGAGTCTCAGTACGAGATGGCCCGCTATCATTCATTCGCCGGCCCTGCCCTTGATGTCGTCGAGGCCTATAAGTGGTATCTCTTGGGCCATACCAGTTATCTCGACTCCACCGGGTTGCCCCACTCAACCCGTCGTCTCGGGGAAGACGGCAGGATCCGCCACGAGTCGCTGCCGTCCGATGCCCGCCCTTACGTCCCGCCCGGCTTGATCAACCAGCTGACGCCCGAACAGAAGGCCGAAGCGCAGAAGCGGGCGAAGGCTTTCGTGCCGAGGAAGGAAAACCCCTAGAAGAACACCCCAGAGGTTGTCCTTTGACGGTGACCCCGCGGCCGGGAGGCTTCCCCTATGCCCTTCCGCCTCCTCCGTCCGCGCACCGCTCGTCCTGCCCACGACGTCCCTTATTCGCGCCTGCTCTGCGTGAAGCTCAAGTCCGGCAAGACCTTCATCCTGAGCAAGGAGCTCTGGAACCTGCTGCCCCCGGGCGACGAGGTCGTCTCGATCCTCAGCGCCAGCGGCCGCCCGGTCTTCGCGGCCATGGAACCGGTGAAGCACGCGCTGGCTAAGCCGAAGGCGAGATAAGCCGCACGCCCTACCTCCGGCTCGCGCGCGCCATGAGCCAGCAGGCGACGGCGATGACGATGAGGTTAGGCAACATCACGAGCGCTTCAGGATGTAGCGAGGGCACCTTGACCCAGCTGGCCATCGAAGTCAGGAGATAGTACCCCAAGGCCACCCCGAGCGCCATGGCGGCGTTCACGTTGGTCTCGGCCCGCCCGACGGTGACGGCGAGCGGGACCGCGAGCATGGAGAGGGAGAAGACCGACAACGCCGTGGCGATCCGGAACATGAGCTGGACCTTGAGCCGCATGACTTCCCGCGCCTTGTCCGCCGCCGGGGCGTCCGGCGGCAGCTGCCAGCCTTTGTCCATGGCCTCGATGAGTTCGCCAGCCGTCATCATGCGCAGGCGTTTCACGTAGGCGACATGACCGACGTCGTCGCGCGGGAACTCCAGGACGGCTTCGTCGGCCGACGTGAAACTACCGGGTCGGAGATCGAGTTCGTCCTGCGCGCCGCGCGCCGATAGCCGCGCCTTCGAAAGACGGACGCGCAGGACCGACCCGCCGTTGGCGTCGACGACGAGCGCGAGGCGCGCGGTCTCGGCCACCATCGTCTGGCGGATCGCCCCCTTGTCGTCGAGCTGCCAGAGCCGGAAGCCTTTGAGCACGTCGCCTTCCTTCGACTCGGCGCGGATGAGCAGGCCCTTGAACTGTCGGTTGAGTTTCCCGGGGATGATGAGTCCGGCGGGATTCCCTCCGGCGGCCCCTACCAGTATGCGTTGAAAACCGTCCTCGGAGTCCGGCCCGGCCTGCAAGTTGAGCCAGGCCGAGAAGAGCGCCAAGGCCGCCACGGCGACCCAGACGGGCAAGGCGATCCGCCAGAGGCTCAGGCCGGCCGATTTCATCGCGGTGACCTCACCGTCCGCGCCCATGCGGCCGAACGTCATCAGGACCCCGGTCAACACGCCCATGGGCAAGGCATAAGGCAGCACGGTCGGGAAAAGCAGCCAGACGAGCTCGAGCGCCTGCCAGGCATCGACCTTGCCGGCTGAGACCGCGCCGATCACCTGTTGGGCGATATTACCGGCGACCAGCACGAAGACGAAGGCACCGGTGGCTATCGCGGACGCGACCCCGCATTCGCGCAAGACATGTCGGTCGAGGATCCGCACGCCGCCCTATCGCACCTCGCCCGCCACGGGGACGCGTGCGAGCTTGAGATAGCGGTCGAGGCTCACGTCCATGGCGGCCGCATCCGTCCAGAGAAGATATGGGAAATGTCCGTAGTAAGGAGAGAGCTGGGCCAGCGCTTCGTGCGCGGGCAGTCCGGCATCGACGCAGTAGACCGCGCAAGCCAGGCCCGTGCGGTCGGCCCCGCCGCCGCAATGGATGAGGACGGGCTTCTCGGCGTCATGGATGAGGGCGGAGATCTTCCTCATCTGCTCGACGGAAAGCTCGGCGCGGGCGCTGATGGGATAGTTGATCAGCGAGACGCCCAGCAGGCGCGTGCTGCGGGATTCCTGTTCATACCATCCTTGCCCGATGTTCTCGCCACGCAGGTTGATCACGCTGCGGATGCCCGCTTCCTTGACGAATCGTTCCAATTCTTGAGCCGGCATCTGTCCGGAGCGATAGACCTTGCCGCCCTCGACCGCGTGCAGGTTGAAACTCGCCTGCACGTAAAGATAGAGCCCCGCGACGATGGCGAGAAGACCTAACGCGCCCATCGCCGCGGCTCCCAAGAGCCACCTGAGCGTGCGCATGACGAGTGTTATGCCCATGCAAGCAAACTAGGGCGAGGCTTCCTTTTGGCAATCGCAACCAGCCGGAAGCGGCCACAATCACGTGACAGCGGGCGACAGGTCGGCTAATCACCCCGAAAACGGCCGGGTTAAGCCAAAGGCTTCAACTCCACCACCGCCGCCTTCAAGGCCTTCGTCCGCTCCTTGACGTCTCCCGCCGGATCCATCGGCGCACCGATCACGATCCTGACGCCACGTCGATAAAACGGCCAGAGGCAGAACAGGATCATGTTCTGCACGGTGATCGAGAACGGCGTCACCCATCGTCCAGGGTAATTGCCGTAATGGAAGCAGACGGGGACCATCGGCACGCCGGCCTGCTGCGCGATGCGCACCGCGCCGGTCTTGAACGGCAGTTCGGCCTCGCCCAAGGCCTCGACGAGGCCGGTCGGACAGATCGCCACGGTCTGCCCCTGCCGCAGCAACGCGACCGCATCGTCGATGGACACCTGGACGAAGCCCCAGCGCAGCGCGTATTTCTTCAGGAACGGGAACGTGAACACCAACGGATGGACCAACAGCCTGGCCGCCGGACGGATCATCCCGAACAGGAAGACATCGCGATAGCTCAGGTGGTTTCCGCAGAGCAACACCGGCCCTTCAGGCAAAGTCCCGACGATCCGGACCTTACCCACCAGCAACCGCACCAACGTGGTCGCGGGCTGCGGACTGAGATGCAAAGGCTCGCCTGCGGACATCGGGAAAGCATAGTCCCGCCAACCACCGAAGCAACCCCTACCCATGCGACCGCTCGCCCTGCTCTGCCTCCTCACCGTGACCGCCCTCTCCGCCGCGGAGGACAAGGTGGTCATCTGGAAGCTCGACGACGTGAAGGCCGGCGAGAAGAAGCGCCTGACCCCGGGCTTCAAGCGCGTGGCCGAATGGGCCAAGGCGGAGAAGACCGTCGTGACCATGGGCGTCATCTGCGATTCGCTCGCCCAGCCCAACGCCGAGGACGTGGCCTGGATCAAGGCTAACGCCGTGGAGAACGGCGGCGTCGTCGAGTTCTGGGACCATGGCTGGGATCACCGCAGCTGGGCCGACGCCACCGGCAAGGCCATGTGGGAGTTCCGCGGACCCGACGCCGCCACCCAGGCCAAGCACCTCAAGGACTCCTGCGAGCTCTTCAAGAAGACCACCGGCCTGACCTTCCATGCCTTCGGCGCGCCCTTCAACCAGGCCGACGACGCCACGATCGCTGCCATGGACGCCGTGCCCGAGATGACCATCTGGATGTACCCGCCCAAGAACGAGACCAAGCGCAAGGTCCTCGGCCGCACCCTCAACATCGAGGTCGCGACCGGCAAGGTCAGCTATGACAAGTTCGCGAAAGACTACGCCGCCAAGAAGCCCGCCTCCATGATGCTGCTCCAGGGCCACTGCGGCATGTGGAACGACGACTCCTTCAAGGACTTCGTCAAGATCGCCGCCCTCCTCAAGCAGGACGGCTGGACGACGATGACCTCCGCCCAATACGCCGAGAAGACGGCGAAGAAGTAAGGTCAGCTCAAGTCACCGGCGGGCCGCCTCCGTCACTGCCTCGGGATCTCGACGGTGAACCTTCCGTCCTTGGTGCGCAACGTCACCGGAAGCGTCTTACCATCCTCCATCGTGGCCACGGCACGATAGACCCCGTCCGGCAGCGTCTCGACGACCTGCACGCTCTTGCACGCCGAGGTGCCGTGCAGCTGCTCCTTCACGATCCGGGTGACGACGGCGACCGAGGCGGTCTCGAGCCGCTGGGCGACCGAAGGCTGGCGGGCGATGGCGATACCGACCGCGAGGGCGAAGATCACCGCCAACGCGCCGAATCCTATCAGCAGCGGCTTGGTCCATGACTTCTTCTCATAGGCAAGCCCTTCCTTAACCAGTTTCACCTGGGCGAGCCCGCTCGTCACATACCACGCCGCGAAGAAGATCATCCCGAGCGGCGAAGTCTCGCGCGTCGTCACGATGCCGGACGTCGCCAGCAACAGGCAGAAATAGGCCGCCCCTCCATAGACCCACCCCATAGACTTGCGTGCCTCCTCCGGTCGGCCGAGTTCCTGCCAATTCTTCGCCTGGATCCACGCCCCGAACACCGGCGACAGGATCAGCGACCAACCCGCCGCCGCGGACGGATTCCAGAGCCTCACGGGGGTGGGTTTTTCCATACCTAAAGCAAAACAAACAACCCTAAGTAATCAAGGTCCAGCACTACCAACGCCCAGACCACCTTGGCATTTTCTCAACACGCCGAAAAAAAGGCAGAAGAAGCGGTTACCTTGCTGGGTCAAATGAAGGCCCCTTGTCTTCCCACATAAGCGTACTCAAGTATCCCCTCATTCTCTTGCCACTTCCAGCGCACGCCGGGCACCTATCGGCAGCGGCCGAAGTTCCGGGAGTCAGGCTCAGCGCGGCGCTGGAATTGCTGACATTTCGTGACCCAAACGGATTCGAAGACGAGCCCTTGCCAGAAATCGACCTCGAACCGCCAGCCTGATTTACAGCCAACGTAGAAAGGCGCCCAAGACCGCCACAATTAGTGCATGTGATTTCTTTAAACCAAAATACACGAAAAGATGAGCCCGCCTTCAATGCCGTGACAAAGCTGTCTTGGTTTTCCTTAGTATCCAAAATAGTCCCGACCTCTCGCAAACTAGAAGAATAAATCCTAGAAGCAGACACTCGCCCCATATCACTCCCATGGGAATGACTTTCGATGTACATAGTCGCCCGGCCAGTCCTGGGATTCTTGGGATCGCAGAAAGTAATAGACGTGGCAGACCCAGAGACAGACGTCATCGATGACGCCTCCCTGGCATCCACATCTTGCACTGAATCGGAAGCCATACTGCATGCATACACACCAGAGACAGAGGTCTCCGCTCCGATGGTCATGCTATTCATCCTGGCCCCAAAACGGCGTGCTCCATCCATGGCCAACTGCATGCTCACGTACTTGTTCATTTCCTTCCAGGTCTCTTGGTTTCCAGTTAGGTGCTGAAAATTCTCCTTTCGCTCGGGATCATAAAACAACTGGAAGAAAGAACCCTCCTTGGTTTTCCCTGCCGAAGTATCGGCGACTTTCTCAATGACATACTCCGTATAATAATAAGGCGAAAAAGTCCCCTTCGAACTAACGCTATACTCCTGTCGAAACGCATCCCAAAGCGTTTTGAATTGCTTCGAGCTGTAAGCGCCAGAACCGGACACCTTGCCAACATAGAACGGAACCGTCTCGGTGGCACCAAGAAAACTGGCAAATATAGCCGACAAAAAGACGAGCAACATTCTCATTCATTAGATTCACATTAGTAACGATTATTTAGTCAAATTTAATGTTAATTGACTGCTTAAAGGGGCAATCTATCTACAAGACATGACGGCAATCGACGTTGTGCATACCTTAATGAAAACTTGCCGAATTCTTGCGGCGATCTTCCTCGCATCGACCCTGCTGGAGGCTCAATCCCTTCAGACCATCAATGATACGGCCAAAGGTTCGACCGATATCGCTGTCGGCCCCAAGGTCTTCGTCCCAGATCAAGCAAGGCTGACCTTCCTGGCCGCATGGAAAGAGTTCAGGGAGACACATACGTACAACCTGGATGGAGAATTCGAACTAGGCGGAACCTGTGATGAAAACCAAGACACTCTTGATGTGTTTTACATTCACCTGAGCACCCACAGGCTGACGAAAACCATTCATTTCATGCAACGCTGCAGCTTGTGCTCCGGATCAGGAAAGGTCCCGACCATTGCTGACGGAAACGCAGGGAATAATAATTGCCCCAATTGCCGCGGCTCAGGACGCGAAGAGGCCGCAGCAACATACACGTTCTATGTCTTACCTGCGAACGCGCCTGCAAAGCCCGAAACCCCACGACAGAAACAAGAGAAAGCGCTGAGGGCGAGCGTCGCTAAAGAAATAGCCGACCTCGAGTTATTGCACTCCGCCGGCGACATTGACGCATCCTTGCGGCTCGGGAAGATATACGCTGAAGGCTATCACTTCATCCCCAAAGACAGTCCCAAGTCCGAGCCATACTTCCTGAAAGCAATGAGCCTCGGGTCAGAAGCAGGCCTTGAAGGATACCTTCGGGCTCGCGAATCAGCCTTCAAGGGAAACCCCAACGACGCATTGTTGATTTACGCGATGCGCCTAGCGAAGCCATCAGCCTCTACGACGATGCCTCCCATCCACCTCTCGTATACAGAACATCTCGTCGCCCAAGCGATCGCCGAGCGCACACTGACGCTCCTAAGGAAGGCTCGGCTCGTCGCAGATGACCTTAAATTGGCCAAGTTACGCGACATCGCACGTTCGCCGAATGGAGCAGAACCACTCAGCAATCACCGAACGCCACAGGCCAATCCCTTTATCCAGGAATTCCTCTCGAACGCACAACCTCCGAGGATCGCCGGAAGCACATTCAGAAAACTACGCCTGGTAGCATTGGCCAAGGGCAATGGCGCATTCGGCATGCTCGCTGATTTCATCCAAAACGGCGAAGGACCAAGCACATTACGCAACGCCCAAGCCGCCCATATCTACTACAAACTGGAATTCCTGACGAGCGGAGACCCTTACGCACTGGAATGCGCACGTCACATCGAAGGAAGCGTCGACCCCCGGACCACGGAGTTTTTCCTGACCGAGTATCGACGCCTGCTGGCCGAAGCTTCGGTCACCGAGAACACCCTTGCCGCAGCCGATGAGATCCACCCCCTCATTTCGATTGCCAAATGAATACGCCTGAATCGCCTAATCGCGTCGTCAAGATTTCCATTTCGGTCATAGCCGCCGTTCTCGCACTTCCGCTTCTATACTTCGGATATAGGCTTATATCCTACAAACAAATCAACGGAAAGGTCCTCATCGTTCAGAAAGATGTGGAAGTCAAGAAACTGGCCTTGATCCAGATTGGCGCCGTCGAAGCAGAAGATGTCGTTCAATGGAAAACGGCTGTTAACGAAAGATTGCGCGTAGCCGTCGAAAAAATTCACCTGTACCAGAAAGAAGCCGCTACGGAAGAAGCAGAAATAGTAGATGTCGGCGGAAAGCGTATGGCTAATGCGCTCGACTGCATCAATCGCACCAAAGAGTCGATCGAAGCCGCAAGGAAGATTTGGTTGGTCGAGAGAAACTCCCCGCAGCTTCGACTGAAGATCTCCGACCTGTTAACCCGCGGCAACATCCCGTTGAATCAAGAAATACTGGAGCTGACCAAGAATAATAACTGGCAAGACGTCTATCACCTGCTCTCAGAAGCTTCACTGCCTGATGCAAAGCACATTCACGAACTAGCCGCTAGCGACTTCAGGAGCACCCTAGATACCCATCAAAAAGATTACAGGATAAAGCTTATCTCGATGCGCGAAGCTCTAGACTTCCTGATTCCTCCTTCGACAGTAAAGGCCTTGCCTAAAGACGTGAAAATTCGCGCTCATGATGTTACCGACGAATCCGGGAGCTTCAGCCTTCAAGTGGCCCCAGGAGACTACTATATCTTCGCGGAAGGAGATCGGATGGTCTTTACAACGACAGAGCATTATTTCTGGGCCCACCCAATCACGGTGCCCTCGCAGGAATCCGAAAAGTGCCTGATGGGTAACCTAAATCTTGATGGCGAATCTACCCACAGGGACGATCTTTGGCGCGAACTAAGGCGAACAATTACAGAACAGAAGAGCAACATTCAGCCTTGAGATGAAAGGGGCGGAGAGGGAGGGATTCGAACCCCCGGAGCCTTGCGGCTCGGCTGATTTCAAGTCAGCTGCAATCGACCACTCTGCCACCTCTCCGTAAGCGGGATTCAACGGCGGCTGGGGTCTTCCCTCAAGCGGATTCGGTGCGTTCCCCTTGGGCCTTCTCCTGATTTCCCACGCGGAACGGATTCGCCCTTGATAGGCGCATGAGCACCTGCGCCCGCGTCGAGGAGCTGAACTGTAATTCATGGCGGCAAACTGGCGTCGATGCCTCCGGTGCCAAGAGGAATCACGGACAGGTTTCGAGACGCTCAAAGTTGTCCATAAGCTGCCCTGCCCTGCTCGATACGAACCATCGGCTTCCTAGCCCCAATCCTCGCCCAAAGCTGTCCATCAATCCCGATGGGCGACGGGGGGCTTGTAATCAAGCAGGGCCTGCTTAAAGAAGGCTTATGATTAAAGTCGCGCGCGCCGGGGTGATAATTGGCGAATACCCTCCATCCGACATCCCCGCTCTCATCCGTGCAAAGGTCATCCTACCAACTGATGATTACTGGGCCCCCGGTATGTCGAATTGGGCCAAAGCTCTCACATATCAAGAAACGAGAATGGCGCAGACATCCCCGCCCCCTCTACCCAAAATAGAAGTGCCTTTGAATCAAAGTGAGGGTCCAGTTCCTGCATGGCTTATGGCCTCCGGGGGTGTCGGTCTCATCATCTTTGGAATCATGGCTTTTTACCTCATCATCAAGGAGCCCGTAATAGACCCGAAAGAGAAGGAGGAATTCATCGCCTGCAAGGCAGAGGCCGACGCCGGGAATCTCCGAAGCAAAATGGAACTCGGATGGCTTCATGCAAAAGGCAGGGGCGTACGGCTGAACTCCGAAGAAGCGGAGAGATTACTACTAGATGCCGCAAAAACAGGCAACCCCGAGGTGTTCTTGAAGTTATCGGAGTTTTACCGCTTCAGGCCACCATTCGAAACATCCCGGACCGGAATTCGATTTAATGGTTACGGGGATTATCGGCGCTCTTACGCTTATGCCCGACTGGCTTGGAGCAACAAAGGGTACGTCGAAGGAGTATTCTCATTGATGGGCCAAGTCATGATGCACGGTGCGGAAGAACACATGTCGGCAGCCGAAGTCTCTGAGGGAAAGAAGCTCGCGGCAGCGATACGTGACAGGATTTATGAAGAAAAAGGGTATCACGTTCCACTAATCGACTAGCCACCGGTTAAGGAATCTCTTTCCCGGAGCATGGGGGGCATGGGGTCGTTAGACACCGCGGCTTCTCCCGGCGTGTTTAGCCGGACACAAAAGCACGTCTGGACTATCCTGCCACCGGGTAGCCGATTAGAGCTACGCCAAGGGGCCGCCAGGCCCCGCAGGCCTCCAAGCACAACCTCGACTTACCTTCCCGAGCCTTGAGCTGTGATATCGACCCGGACGCGCTTAATCGCGCTCTCGGCATCATACTTGAGCAGGAACCAGAGAAGCAACAGGGTAGCCACGCAGAGGAATGCCACCACGAATCGGTTGGTCCACTCGGCAAAGCCCAACTTATCTGGAACAAGGGCCACCCTCCAGTAAAGCCAACCGGTAAGCTTCCTACCAGCCTTCGGCTTGGATGCCGACGGGGTGATCGGGGACGGTTTGTGGGGCCAACCGTAATGTTACAGTTGGGTCGCTTCGGTTAAGGTAGTTTTGGAGGGTTCTTGTGTCAAGCACCCGGGCCGCAGGCCCGGTTCCCGCCCCGTTAACTCGTACGGCGTGAGGTAGCCGATG
>CANGRI010000053.1 GCA_947456525.1 Opitutia bacterium | reverse complement strand
TGTTATGGCCGATCGTGGTGCTGAAGATGCGGGTCTTCTTCGGGCCGAACTCGTTGGTCCAGGCGACGATGGTGGTGACTTCCTTGGCCGGGGTGACCTTGCCGGCTTTGTCCTTCTTCTCGGGGATCTTCTGGGTGCCGGTGGCGAGGCCATGGCCGGTGAGGACCTGGACGTTGTTGTAGAGCTCTTCCTTCATCGTCGTCCAATCCGCGAAGCCCTTCACGATCGGGTTTTCCTTGTCGGTGAAGGCGATGGCGATGGGTTCCTGCGGGCCGTGGCCGGTTGACTGGAGGCCGAGCATCTCGTACCAGCTGGCGTTGTCGGCGCCGACCTTGACGGGCTCGCCGTACTTGCCCCAGCGGTAGCTATGCATGGCGCAGTGGAGGTTCACGGCCGGGAGTCCGTTGCGGTGGGCGTTGACGATGTTGGCGACGTAGGCCTGGTCGGTGACGTCGGCGGCGCACTCGTCGTGGACGACCACGTCGAAGTTCTTGGCCCAGTCGGGGTTCTTGTAGATCTCGAAGATCGGCTGGGTGGCCTTGCCCTTGAAGTCCTTGTCCTTGATGTCGACGTAGGCGATCTCGACGGTCGCGTTGAGGCGGGCTTCGATGCCCTTCTTCAGGATGTCTTTCTGGGTGCCGTAGTCATGGCAGCAGCCGCCGGCGACGACGAGGACGCGGAGGGGCTTCTGCTCGGCGACGAGCGAGGAGGTCAGACCGGCGAAGAGCGCCAGCGCGAGGAGGGAGCGGAGTTTCATTGGGGTGTCTGGGATAAAGGGCGGGGGCAGGGGGTTGGGCAAATCAAACTTACTTCTTGGCCTTAGGGGCGTCTTTGGAGGCATCTTTCGCGGCGGCCGCGGCGGCCTTGGTGTCGGCGATGGCAGGCTTGGCGAGTTCGTCCGCGATGGGCTGGCCTCCGACGAAGGCGTAGAGGGCTTCTTTCTGCTTCTCGGTCAGGGGCTTCTCCGCCTTGGGCGGCATGACGTCGCCGGCGGTACGGTCGAGGAAGACCCGCGAGAGCAGCATGCTGCTGTCAGGCTTGCCGATGACGAACGTCGGGTTCTTGCCGCCCTTGAGCGTGGCTTCGAGGGTGTCGAGGCGCAGTTTGCCCTTCTCCTTCTTCGGGCCGTGGCACGACACGCAATGCGCGTCGAAGATGGGTTGGATGACCTTGGCGTAGTCCGCCTTCTGTGCGGCGGTCAGCGGCTTGGCCGGCTCCGGCTTCTTGGGGGTGTAAGTCGCGGCGACGAGCGCGGCCGAAGAGAAGAGCAGAAGGGAGATGCGCATGTGTGGGCGGCGTGATGGTTGTCGGGCCTGCGAGGAAGAACTTGGTGCAGCTACGAGCCAGGGGCGTCCCGTCTTGCGATTCAACCGCGAGGAAGGTGCGGGCGGTCCGCCGCGGCCTTGGGTTCCGCGGCCTTCTGGGATTCCTTGTTAGGTTTTAAGATGTCACCGTGGACCTTGGCTCCGCCGATGTGGGCGGCGATGGTCATGATGACCACGGCGGAAATCTGCGCCACGACCCGGATGCGCCAGCTTTGCAGGATGAGGAACCAGGCGCCAGCGGCGACGAACGAGGCCGCGATGCCCAGCCAGAGGTGCTGGTTGAGTCCGGCGTACTCGCCGCCGTTGAAGTGGGCTTCCATCAGCCCGAAGAGGCAGGTGGCCCAGATGCTGACGGCACCGAGCAGGCTGAGCCGGCGGATGAGCGAGGTCGCTTCGGCGTGGCGGTCCCAGATCTCAAAGAAGGGCACGAGCATCAGGATCGCGACCGGGAAGTGAAGGAGGATGAAGTGCTGGTGGCCGGCGATGGACAGCAGCGCCGGGCCGCGGTCTTCGCCGTCATGGGGCCAGCACCATGCCAGTGCCACGAGCAGCAGGTTGGGTACGAGCGCGATCCAGAGCCGGGCGTTCTTGGTCAGCGCGTGCAGGCGTTCTTCGATGCGATGGAGAGGAGTCATGGGGCAGAAAGGGGTTCGATGGTTATGAGGTCGGGGGAGGGTGGGGTCAAACGCAAGCGGCCTCGTTGCCTCCCCTTGCTATTAGACACAAAAAAAGCCCGCGGGTTGCCGCGGGCTTTTGTCAGGAAGCCGGGAGGCTTACTTGGCTTCGATGAAGGCCTTGAGCTTGGCGACCTGCTCCTTGGTCAGAGGAGGGTTCTTCTCCTGGGACTTCTTGGGAGGCATCGCGGCGTCTTCGGTGGGCTTGTTCAGGCCGAGTTCAGAGGAGACGTAGAGGGAGCTCTTGGCGGCGTCGCCCCAGGTGATGCCGGCGCCGGCTTCCTTGCCGCCCTTGACGATCGAGGCGAGGGAGGAGATGTCGAAGCCAGCCTTGACCTTGCCGTTCTTGGCCTTCTTCGGGTCGTGGCAGTTACCGCAGCTCTTTTCGAGGATCGGGGCGATGTCGGCCTTGAAGGCGGCTTCATGGTCGACGGCGGCGAAGGCCGAGGAGGCGGACAGGAGGCTGAGGAGAGCGAGGGTGCGCATGGGTGTGTATTAAGGTAACACCAGAGAAAGCCGAAAGTTGCCTCCTTGGGGAGCAAAAAATGACCTACTCCCGGATCGCCCAGGCCCGGCAGGTCTCCTGCATGCGCGTCGGGACATAGGCTTCGACCCTGGTTCCCTCGGGAAGGGCCTTGGAATTGAGGATAGTGGCCCCGGCGTGCAGTTTGGAGAGCATGGCGTACTGGTCGTGGGGGATGAGTAGGGTCATATGCTCATCCCGGCTGGCGGCGCATTCCTCGAGGCGCTGGAGCAGGGCCGGGAGACCTTCCCCGGTCTTGGTGCTCACCAGCTTGGCGTCGGGGTAGGCGGCCAAGGCCTGGGCGCGTTCGACCTCGTCGCAGAGGTCGGCCTTGTTGAGCACGGTGATCACGGGACGGTCGCCGGCGCCGATCTCGGTCAGGACCTGCAAGGTCGTCTCGGCATGCTTGTCGCGTTCGGGCGAGCCGAGGTCGATGACGTGGACGAGGAAGTCGGCCTGCACGGCCTCTTCGAGCGTGGCCTTGAACGCCTCGACGAGGCGGTGAGGGAGTCGGCGGACGAAGCCGACGGTGTCGGTCAGCAGCAATGCCCGTCCGGAGGGCAGGGCGAGGCGGCGCGTGGTCGGGTCGAGCGTCGCGAAGAGCTTGTTCGCGGCGAGGACTTCGGAGCCGGTGAGCTTGTTGAGGAGCGACGACTTGCCGGCGTTCGTGTAGCCGACGATCGAGAAGGTCGGGAGCGGGACGCGTTTGCGCTGCTTGCGCTGGGTGGCGCGTTGGGCGACGACCTCCGCGAGGTCGCGGCGGACCTTCGCGATCTTGTCGCGGATCTTGCGCTGGTCCATCTCCAGCTGCGTCTCGCCGGCGTCGCGCTGCATCGTGCCGCCTCCGCGCTGGCGGTCGAGGTGGGACCAGAGGCGCTTGAGGCGCGGCAGCATCTGCTGCAGCGCGGCGAGCTCGACCTGCAGCACGGCTTCGCGGGTCTTCGCTCGGGTGATGAAGATGTCCAGGATGATCTCCTGGCGGTCGATCGCGCGCAGCTTGGCGTCCTTCTCCCAGTTGCGCTGCTGCGCGGGCGTGAGCTCGTCGTCGAAGATGATCAGGCCGCATTCCTTGTCGCGGGCGAGCTGGGCGATCTCCTCCAGCTTGCCGGAGCCGACGAGCGTGCGCGGGTTCTCCTCGCGCAGCTTGGCGATGATCTCGCCGCGGATCTCGACGCCGACGTTGCTGACGAGCTCGTGGAGCTCATCCAGCAGCATCTGGGCTTCTTCGGCGGTGTCCTCCGGACGCTGCAGGCCGACCAGGATCGCGCGGTTCGAGCGGGCGATGACCTCAGGGTCGAAAGGGTCGAGCGGCTTGTCTTGCTGGTCTTCGGATTCGTCGGACACGTGGCGGAAATAAAAAGGGAAACCAACTTTGGCGACCGCGTCGGGGCAGGCGAGATAAGATTGTGGCTTAAGGCCGCCGCATGGTGGCCTCGGGTAGGGGCGGGACTACGTCACGCCCGGGCACGTCGTAGCCGTGCCCCTACCTTGCGTCCACCTTGCGGCGGACGTGCTACGGAAAAGAAAGCGGCGGGTCGCCCCGCCGCTTGGTCTCTGGTCCGGCCAACGTTTCAACCGGGCAACTCGTCCTCTCGTTTACTGGCTGAATTCCACCCAGTCGACGTTCATCAGGCCGCCACCCTTCTTGGGGTTGGTCAGGACGAGGTACACGTCATGGCGGCCGGGCGTGGGCGTGAGCTTGGCCTTGTTCTCCATGAACTTACCCCAGTCGCCCGTGTAGGCGATGTCGACGGTCGCGACGAGGGGGCCGGTCGGAGAGTCCAGGTGGACCTCGATCTGGCTGCCCTTGGCGCCGCCGCCGGCGGAGGCGCTGACCTTGAAGTTCTTGGTATCGGCCAGGTTCAGCCCTGCGAACATGATCGTGGTGCCGTGGTTCGTGGAGCCGACGGCCTTGGAGGTCTTCTTGGCGTTGGTGACCTCGCCGGACTCAGCTTCCAGGCGACGGTTGCGGAGCGAGACGGAGGTCTTGCCCGAGAGCGGGCCGGCGGCGCCGGCGCCGAGGTCGGTGTAGACGGCTTCGATGACCAGCGAGCCCGGCTTGCTTTCTTTCGGGGCCGTTAGCTGGCCTTCGAGTCCGCGGGCGAGCGTCGGTCCGCCCTTGCCCTTTTCGAGGCCGAGGATCCAGCGGAGCATGATGGCGACTTCGTCTTCGGTGTGCTGCGGGTGCGCCAGCATCGGGACCTGGCCCCAGACGCCGCTTCCGCCGAGACGGACCTTCTTGTTGAGCAGTTCGTCCGCGCCGGCCTGCTTGCGGTACTTGTCGGCGATGGCCAGGAAGGCCGGCCCGACCAGTTGGGTCTCCATCGCGTGGCAGTTGAAGCAGTCGCTCTGGCGCATCGAGGCGAGGCCGGGATCCACCGCGGCCGCGCGTCCGTCGGCGGGCAGGAAGGCGGAGGTGACGAGCGTGCGGGCACCGAATTCGGCGGCCTTGGCGTCGGAGGAGCCGTCCTCGGCGTCCTGCACGGCCACCTTATAGGACAGGGGCTTGCCGGGCGTGAAGAAGTCGCCGTCCTGCGGGGCGAGGAAGCGGACGACGGGCACGGTGTTGCCGACGACGACGGGCGTGGTGCGGGTCACGGAGCCGCCTTGGCCGTCGTCGACGGTGAGCTCGATGTTGTAGTTGCCCGGGGTCTCGAGCGTCACGGCCAGTTCTTCGCCTTCGCCGAGCTTCTTGTCGCCGGGCTGGAGTTTCCAGACGTAGCTGAGTTTGCCGCCGTCGAGGTCGCGCGAGCCTTTCGCGGAGAGCGTGGTCTTGAGCGGGGCGGGGCCGGCCGGCGTGGCGACGGCGAGCTTGGCGATCGGCTGGAGGTTGCCGCGGACGTAGGAGATCTTCAGCAGCGCGGAGTCAGGGTTGGCGCCCCAGGTTTCGCCGTAGTCGAGCAGGTAGAGGCAGCCGTCGGGGCCGAAGGTCGCGTCGACCGGACGGCGGATGATCGTCGCGCCGTTGTCGATGAGGGCCTTCTGCTTCTTGCGCTGCTCGTCGGTGTTCGCGGTCACGAACGTCGTCGGCGCGAACGACTCGAGGCCTTGGAGGTCGGAGTTCGCGTCGAGACGGGCCCACTTGATGAACGGGCGCTGCCAATCCCAGAACAGCAGGGAGCGGTCGAAATGCTTCGGGAAGCCGTTGGTCTTCTCGAACGATTCCTGCCAGTAGAAGACCGGGCCGGCGCACGCGGTGCGGCCGCCTTCGCCGAGCTCAGGCCAGACCTCGGACACGGCGTAGGGCCAGTAGATGAAGGCCGGGACGGCGGGGGGCAGGTCGACGAGGCCGGTGTTGTTGCGGCTCTTGTTCACCGGATGGGCCGGGTCGAACCGCTTGCCCGCGACCTTGGTCTCGTAGTCGTACTCGGCGTAGGGGAAATTCTTGCCCACGAAGAAGGGATAGCCGAAGTTGCCGGCCTTCTTGGCCTGGTTGATCTCATCGTAGCCGCGAGAGCCGCGCGGCCCGTCGTTGCGGGCGTCGGGACCGACTTCGCCCCAGTAGACGTAGCCCGTCTTCTGGTCGATGTTCATGCGCCACGGATTGCGACAGCCCATGACAAAGATCTCCGGACGCGTCTTGGGCGTGCCGGGCTTGAAGAGGTTGCCCTCGGGGATGCTGTACGTCGCGTCGGGGTTCAGGCGGATGCGGCTGATTTTTCCGACGAGGTTGTTGCTGTTGCCCGAAGTGCGTTCGCCGTCCCAAGGCTCTTTGCCCGAGCGCTGGTCGAGAGGCGCGTAGCCCTGGCTGTCGCCGAAGGGGCTGGTATTGTCACCCGCCGTGAAATACAGGCAGCCGTCGGGTCCGAACTTGATCGAGGCGCCGTGGTGGCAGCACTGCAGGCGCTGTTCTTCGTACTTCAGGATGACCTTCTCGCTGCCGGCGACGATCTTGTCGTCCTTCACGTCGAAGCGCGACAGGTACTGGCCTTCGAAGCCGACAGGGGAGTAGAGGAAGTAGATCCAGTGGTTCTCGGCGAACTTCGGGTCGAGGGCGAAGGCGAGGAAGCCGTTCTCCAGCGTCTTGAAGACCTCGATCTCCGTGACAAGCGTGACGCGCTTGGTCTTCGGGTCGTAGATCTTCAGGGCGCCGAGGTACTCGTTGAACCAGATGCGGCCGTCGGGGCCGAACTCGAGGTGCATCGGCTGCGGCAGGCCGGTGAGCAAGGTCTCGGTCTGGAAGCGGATATCCTCGGGCGCGGCGTCGGCGGCACGGGCGGCCGGCGCTGAAGCCAGCAGGACGGCACCGAGGAGGGAAAGGAGGCGGACGGGGGTGGAAGCCATGGGAAGGTGACCTTGGGGAGTGGGTGGGGTTCCCGCAGGGTTAGGGAAAAATCTCCAAGGGCAAGCGGGGAGGGTGCCTTGATCGAGTATCGAGTATGGAGTATCGCGTATAGGGGTTGTGAAACGGCCGCCGTATGGTGGCCAGGGTAGGGGCACGTCTACGACGTTCCCGTCCTGGAGATTGCGCCCATCTCACATCGCGGCCCCGGGTCTACCTTTGAGTGCATGTCTCTCCTCCGGCCAACTGGCCAACGAATCAACCGATCAACTCCGCGTAAGCGGTCAGATCAGCCCGAGCTGCATCTTGCCGTCCTCGGAGATCATGGTCTGGGTCCACGGCGGGTCCCAGACGATGTCGACGCGGGCCTGGTTGATGCCAGGGACGCCGAGCACGCGGTTACGCGCGTCTTCGGCGATGACAGGGCCCATGCCGCAGCCGGGAGCGGTGAGCGTCATGGCGACGACCACGCTGTGGCGGTCGGGCGAGTTGTCCAACGGCTCGACCTTGAGCGAGTAGACCAGGCCGAGATCGACGATGTTCACGGGGATTTCCGGATCGAAGACCTTCTTCAGGCTTTCCCAGACGGCTTCGTCGGAAGGCTTGCCGGTGTGTCCTGGGTGTTCGGCGGTGCCGACGGAACCATAGGCATCGGTCTTGCCTTCGTTCTCGGTGGAGTCGGAGGGAATCTGTTCGCCGAGGGCGTCGGCGTCGGAGCCCTTGATGCGGAACATGCCCGTGTCGCAGACGACGGTGAAGTTGCCGCCGAGGCGATGGGTGATGGTGACCTTGGTGCCGGCGGGGAGCACGGCGGGTTCGCCGGCGGGGATCACGGTGGCCTGCACGTCGCGCGCGAGGACGCGGTCGTGGGGGCTGGGCGTGTGGCGCTGGCCGGTGGTGTCGTCGCTCATGATCAGGCTTGGTGGAATTTGAGGCGGAGCATCTCGCGCACCGCGGCGGCGGCTTCTTCGTGGCCGACCTTGGCGAGGACTTCCTCGAGGAAGCCCTGCGCGAGCAGTTCCTGGGCGACGGCGAGCGGGATGCCGCGGGCGCGCAGGTAGAAGAGCTCGGCGGGATCGATCTGGCCGGTCGTCGCGCCGTGCGAACACTTCACGTCGTTGGCTTCGATCTCGAGGCCGGGCAGGGAGTCCGCTTCGGCGTCCGGGGAAAGCAGGAGGTTGCGGTTCGTCTGGTAGGCGTCGGTGCGCTGGGCGTCCGGGGCGACCTTGATGAGGCCCGAGAAGATCGTGCGCGCCTTGCCGAGCAGGGCGTTCTTGAAGAGCAGGTCGGACTTCGCGTGGCCGGCGGCGTGGACCTGCAGCGTGCGCTGGTCGAATTCCTGTTCGCCCGAGGCGACGGAGATGCCGTAGAGGCTGACGTCGGCGCCCGGGCCGTCGATGCGGACGGTGTTCTCGAGGCGCGCGCGGCGGGAGCCGACGGCCGCGTTGACGGAACTGATGACCGCGTCGCGTCCGCCGCAGGTGTTGTCGATCTGGAAGGACTGCGTGGCGGAACCCCAGGCCTGGACGGCGAGGCGGCGGACCTGCGAGCCCGTGCCGGCGTGGATGTCGACGGCCGAGATCGCGAGGGCGCGCTGGTCGGCCTTGGCGGAGAGGTGGAAGTCGTGGATGTCGGCCGTGGCGCGCTCGCCGGCGATGATCAGCGCGTGCGGGAAGACCGCGACGCCGTCGGTGAGCGTCCAGGTGACCGAGACGAAGGGCTGCTTCACTTCGACGCCCTTGGGGACGTGCAGGACGTAGCCGGCGCGGAGCCAGGCGCGGTGCAAGGCGGCGAACTTATCACCGCCGAGGAGCACCGGGTGCTTCAGGAGGTGTTCCTGGAGCAGGGCAGGGCGGGCGCGGACGGCGTCCTCGAGGGATTCGAAGACCACGCCCTGGGCGACGAGCTCGGCGGAGAGCGTCGGCTTCAGCACGCAGTGGCCGTCGACGTGGACGATGAGTCCGGCGGCGTCGGAGATCAGGCGCGAACGCGCGATGAGGTCGGCGGCCTGCGCGGGCGTCGGGGCGGGCGCGGGAGCGTAGCCGTCGAGCGAGAGCGTGCGGGCGTCCGAGAAGCGCCACTTCTCGTTGTCGCGCGTGGGCATCGGCAGCGACTGGAAAGTATGCCAGCCCTGCTGGCGGAGGACGGCGAACCAGTCCTGCGCGCGGAAGGCGGCGGTCTCGGCGGACTGCAGGGCGACGTCGAGGACGCCGGCGGGGGCGGAGGCGACGGCGCTCATCCGACGGACCCTTCCATCTGCAGTTCGATGAGACGCTTCAGCTCGACGGAGTATTCCATCGGGAATTCCTTCACCAGGTCGTTGACGAAGCCGTTCACGGCGAGCGACATCGCTTCGCCTTCGGAGAGGCCGCGCTGCATCATGTAGAAGATCTGCTCGGCCGAGACCTTGGAGACGCTGGCCTCGTGCTGGACCGAGTTCTTGCGGCCGCGCACGGAGATCGCCGGGTAGGTGTCGGTGCGGCTGTGCTCGTTGATGAGCAAGGCGTCGCACTCGGTGTTGTTGCGGCAGTTCGAGAGGGTCTTCGGGATGTGGACCAGGCCGCGGTAGGTCGAGCGGCCTTCGCCGACGGAGATCGACTTCGCGATGATGTTCGAGGTCGTGTCATCGGCCGCGTGGATCATCTTGGCGCCGGTATCCTGGTGCTGGCCGTCGTTGGCCAGGGCGATGGAGAGGACCTCGCCGCGGGCGCGCTTGCCGCGCAGGACCACGCCGGGGTACTTCATCGTGAGGCGGGAGCCGATGTTGCAGTCGATCCAGCGCACTTCGGCGTCTTCTTCGGCCACGCCGCGCTTCGTCACGAGGTTGAAGACGTTGGCGGACCAGTTCTGGACGGTGATGTACTGGATCTTCGCGCCCTTGAGGGCGACCAGCTCGACGACCGCGGAATGCAGGGTGGCCGTCTCGAACTTGGGGGCCGTGCAGCCTTCCATGTAGGTGACTTCCGAGCCTTCGTCGGCGATGATGAGCGTGCGCTCGAACTGGCCGAAGTTCTCGGCGTTGATGCGGAAGTAGGCCTGCAGCGGCTGGGCCACCTTCACGCCCTTGGGGATGTAGATGAACGAGCCGCCGGAGAAGACCGCGGAGTTGAGGGCGGCGAACTTGTTGTCGCCGGCCGGGATGACCTTGCCGAACCACTTGCGGAAGATCTCCGGGTGGTCGCGCAGGCCTTCGGTGGGGCCGCAGAAGATGACGCCGAGCTTCTCGAGCTCTTCCTTCATGCGGGAGTAGACCGCTTCGGAGTCGAACTGGGCCTCGACGCCGGCGAGGAACTTGCGTTCCGATTCCGGGATGCCGAGGCGTTCGAAGGTCTTCTTCACGTCGTCGGGGACTTCTTCCCACGTGCGGACGGGCTTCTGGCCTTTGGAGAGGTAGTAGCGGATGTCCTCGAACTTGATGTTCTCGAGGTCGGCCGTGGCCCAATGCGTCGGCATCGGCTGGTCCTGGAAGATCTTCAGCGACTTCTGGCGGAACTCACGGATCCATCCCTCCTCGCCCTTCACCTTGGCGATGTAGTCGATGGTCGCGGGAGTGAGGCCCACGCCGGCGTCGAAGGCGTAGTTCTCCTCGTATTTGAAGTCGCCCTTGGAGCGATCGACTTCGATCGCTTCGCGCTGCGCCTGGGATTCGTCGATTTCGGCCATCTGGTTTAGGCTTTGGCGAGGTCCTGCTTGACCCAATCGTAGCCCTTCTCCTCGAGTTCGAGGGCGAGCTCCTTGCCGCCGCTGTGGACGATGCGGCCGTCCCACATGATGTGGACGCGGTCGGGGACGATGTAGTCGAGGAGGCGCTGGTAGTGGGTGATGACGAGGAAGCCGGTGTCCGGTCCGCGCATGGCATTGACGCCTTCGGAGACGATGCGGAGGGCGTCGATGTCGAGGCCGGAGTCGGTCTCGTCGAGGACGGCGTACTTCGGCTTGAGCATCATGAGCTGGAGAATCTCGCAGCGCTTCTTCTCGCCGCCGGAGAAACCTTCGTTGACGAAGCGGGAGGTGAACTTCCGGTCCATCTTGAGGGCGTCCATCTTGGCGTAGAGCTCATTGTAGTAGGCCTTGGCGTCGAAGGGGGCGCCCTTGGCCTGGCGGGCGACGATCGCGGCGCGGATGAAGTTGGCGATGGTCACGCCGGGGATCTCGCTCGGGTACTGGAACGCGAGGAAGAGGCCGGCGCGGGCGATGACATCCGGCTCGAGGCCGATGATCTGTTCGCCGTCGATGAAGGCTTCGCCAGACTGCACGGTGTAGTCGGGGTGGCCGGCGAGCACCTTGGAGAGCGTGCTCTTGCCGGTGCCGTTAGGCCCCATGATGGCGTGGACTTCGCCCTTCGGGACCGTGAGGGAGAAATCCTTCAGGATCGGGCGGTCGCCGATGGAGGCGTTGAGGTTCTTGATGACGAGCGAGTCGGGCATGGCAGGAAAGGGTGGGGGATTAGTTGGAATGCTGTTCGCCGGCCTGGGCGCGGCCGTGGAAGCTGATCTCGATGACTTCGGAGTCGAAGCCGGGCGGCAGGATCGAGCGGAGGCTCTTGAGGACTTCGGGCGGGAGTTCGATGTCGTGGACGCGGCCGGTGGCCTTGTCGCGGAAGTGCGCGTGTGGAGCCAGGTTGGGGCAGTAGCGGGTGGACTCGCGCTCGTGGTTGACCTGGCGGACCAGGCCGCAGCCGACGAAGGTCTCGAGGCAGTTGTAGACGGTGGCGAGGGAGAGGCCGGGCATGACCTCGCGGGCGCGGTGGAAGACTTCGTCGACGGTCGGGTGGTCGCGCTCGGCGAGGAGGACGGTGAAGACGGCCTCGCGCTGGGGGGTGACCTTCTGACCGCTCTTAACGAGGGCCTCCTGAAGGTGTTCCTTATCCTGTTCGGTGAGATTTCGAATCATTCTAATTCTTAACACAGTTAGAATGAGTCTAATCTGCAAGAAGAAAGGGGGTATACTTAGGGGTAGGGGTGGGGATAGAGGTAGGGCTAGGCAATAAGGCAGTCTTTCCCTCCATCTCCGAACTTTCTAAGCCTA
>CANGRI010000052.1 GCA_947456525.1 Opitutia bacterium | reverse complement strand
GAGCCGATCTACGTCCCGCTGCGCGCGCCGACCTTCGACTTCGATCCCGACGAGCTCGCGAAGGCCTTCGCCCAGAAGCCCAAGGCGATCATCGTCTGCAATCCTTCGAACCCCTGCGGCAAGGTCTTCACGCGCGACGAGCTGATGACCATCCTGCGTCTGGCCGAGCAGCATGACGCGTTCGTCATCACCGATGAGCCGTATGAGCACATCGTCTACGCGCCGAACACGCACGTCCACTTCGCCGCGCTACCCGGCGCGTTCGAGCGCACGATCACCTGCAATTCGCTTTCGAAGACCTACTCGATCACCGGCTGGCGTCTTGGTTACGTACAGGCCGCTCCGCACGTCATCGCTCAGGCCCGTAAGGTGCATGACTTCCTGACCGTCGGGGCCGCTGCGCCGTTGCAGGAAGCCGCCGTGGCCGGTCTCGAATTGCCTGACTCATATTACGCCGGCCTCGGTGAGCTCTACGCCGCCAAGCGGACGCTGTTCACGTCGATCCTCGCCACGACCGGCCTGAAGTTCACCGAACCGCAGGGCGCCTACTACTCGCTCCTCGATGTCTCGCCCCTCGGCTTCAAGACCGACACCGCAGCCGCCGAATGGATGATCAAGGAGATCGGCGTCGCGGGCGTGCCGGGGTCGTCGTTCTTCCGCGAGCCCGAGCATCGTTATCTCCGTTTCCACTTCGCCAAGAAGGAAGACACGTTGAGGGCGGCAGGGGAGAAGTTGGGACGGATTAAAAGGTAGGGCGGGTTCTCCGAACCCGCCGTTGGCCCGCGGCAAGGACGGATCTCGATCGGCGAACGGACGGCTCGGGGAGCCGTCCCTGCCAAGGGCGAGGACGAATGGGTAGGGCGGGTTCTCCGAACCCGCCGAATGCGGACGGCTCGGAGAGCCGTCCCTACCTAGACGCTCCTACCTTCACCCGACGATCTTCTTATACGGCTCGCCTTCGTTCTGCGTCGGGCGTTCCGGGCGGCCCTTGTAGCGATAGGTCAGGCCCATGTTGTCGATGCCGAGCAGCCAGAGGATGGTCGCGTGCAGGTCGTGCACATGCAGAGGGTTCTCGACCGCGCGCAGGCCGAGGTCGTCGGTGCTGCCGATCGTCTGGCCGCCTTTGACGCCGCCGCCAGCCATCCACATGGTGAAACCGGTCGGGTTGTGGTCGCGGCCGTCGCCTTTCTCGGACATCGGGGTGCGGCCGAATTCGCCGCCCCAGACGACGAGCGTGTCCTCGAGCAGGCCGCGGGACTTGAGGTCCTTGAGCAGGCCCGCGACGGGCTTGTCCATCGAGGCGCAGAGGCCGGCGTGGTTCGATTCGATCTTGGCGTGGGCGTCCCACTTGGAGCCGGCGCCATGGTAGATCTGTACGAAGCGGACGCCTTGTTCGATCATGCGGCGCGCAAGGAGGCAGAGGCGGCCCATGCCTTCGGTGGTCTTGTCGTCCAGGCCGTAGAGTTTGCGGGTGGCTTCGGTCTCGCCGGTCAGGTCGACCACGCCAGGGGCTTCGGCCTGCATGCGCGCGGCCATCTCGTAGCTGGCCAGGCGGGCGCCGAGCTCGGAACGGTCGGGATAGCGGGCGGCGAACTCCTTGTTCACGCTATTGATAAGCTGGAGCTTGGATTTCTGGAGGTCGGCCGAGACGGCCTCGGGCGTGTTGAGGTTCGGGATCGGCTCGGAGCCGCCTGAGATGCGCACGCCTTGGTAGACCGCCGGCATGAAGCCGGCGCCCCAGTTGCGCGGCCCGTTGATGACGGTGTTCTGGTTGTCCTGCATCACGATGAACGAGGGCAGGTTGCGGTTCTCGGAGCCGATGCCGTAGTTGATCCAGGAGCCCAGCGACGGCTTGCCGGCGAGGATCGAGCCGGTGTTCATCTGGCACACGCCGGCCGAATGGTTGATGCCGTCCGCCTTGCAGGAGCGGATGACCGCGAGGTCGTCGGAGCAGGAGGCGATGTGCGGGATCCAGTCGGAGAACCACTGGCCGGACTGTCCGTGCTGCTTCCATTCGCGCTTCGAGGCGAGCAAGGGGGAGCGCGATTCGCCCATCGCGGTGATGACCGAGCCGAAGCTGTCCGGCAGGCGCTGTCCGGCGAGCTGGTTGAGCAGCGGCTTCGGGTCGTAGAGGTCCATCTGCGACGGGCCGCCTTCCATGAAGAGGAAGATCACGCTCTTGGCGCGCGGCTTGATGTGGCCGACGCCGGGCTGGAGCGGCGTGCCGGGGGCGGGCACGACGATCTCTTTGCCGAGCAGGTCGCTGAAAGCCATGGCGCCGAGGCCGAGGCCGGCGCCGAAGAGGAAGTCGCGACGGGAGGAGGTCGTTTCGACGCGATGGCAGCGTGGGTCGTTCATTCGACGTAGAGGAATTCGGAGGAGTTGAGCAGGGCGTGGCAGAGGGCGGCCAGCGGGGCGTGGGCGGCCTTCGCTTCGGGGGCGGCGGCCTTCTTCCCGCCGACGGAGAGGTCGCGCCCCTTGCCGGACGAGTCGTGCATCGTGCCGGTCTTGTTCTCGAAGCGCCAGAAGCCCAGGGTGCCGGGCTTCATGTCTTCGTTGGCGTAGAGGAGTCCTTGGTCGTCGAGGGCGCCCGAGCTCAGGCGCACGTCGTCGAGCACCCCATGGAAAGAGCTTTCGCGGTCGGCTCCCTTGCCGCCGAGCTGGATGGGCTGGGTCGCGGTGCGGACGGCGGTGAGGCTAGTGGCCACGCGGTCGTGCAGCAGGGGTTCGTCGTCGTTAGCGAGGTCCTTGAGCGTGAAGGTCACTTCGCCCGGCCCGTTCTTATCGGCATAACGGACGGCGGCGGCGACGAAGTAGGGCTTGTTCATCTCGATGCGTAGGTTCGAGAACTGGACGGCTTCGCCGGACGTACCGCCGAGGAGAGGACCGAAGGCCTGCAGCACGAGCACGCGCGGCGCGCGTCGCGATTTCTGGCCGGTGACGCCGAACTGCCAGTAGCCGTCGGCCTTGCCTTTGCCGACCTGGGCCGCGATCACGCGGACGGCGCCGGTGTCGCTCACAGTGCGGGGCACGATGACGGCTTCGATGGTGAAGCCTTGCGCCAGGTCAGCCTCGATCGCGCCCGGGGCGATGAACGGCTTGCGGTGGCCGGCGTCCAGATGCGCGCCTTGGCCGTCGCGGAAGGGCACCTTCTCCGGCTGGAAGTCGTTGGCGACGGCGGCGGCGACCGCGGTGGAGTTCTTCTGGGAGCCGATCTCTTTCAGGAAGGCCGCGGCCCGGGCGGCTTCCGAGGCGCTGGGGTCGCGGGCGTAGAGCACCTGGTAGAGGCGGCGCACCTGGGCGGCTTCGTCGCGCGGGATTTCCTTGGCGATGCGGGCGGCGAGGATTTCGCCGCGCTTGAGCATGAAGGGGCTGTTGAGGAGCAGGAGCGACTGGATCGGAGTCGTGGTGACGTCGCGGGAAGAAGCGCTGCTGAACCATTGAGGCGCGTCGAAGACGTCGGCCAGCGGGTCGCGGTTGTTGCGCATGATGCGCGTGAAGATGCTGCGGACGGGTTCGCCGTACACGACGCTCGGGCCGGTCTGCTTGTCGGTCTTCAGGTCGCCGCAGGCGGCGAAGACCGCGTCGCGGATCTGCTCGGCTTCGAGTCGCTGGGGCTGAGCGCGCCAGAGCAGGGTGTTCTGGGGATCCTTGAGCTGGCCGTCCTTGGGAGAGGGGTGCTGCGAGGATCGGCGGTACGCGGCGCTCGTCAGGATGAGGCGGTGCATGGCCTTCTGGTCCCAGCCCTTGGCCATGAATTCGGCGGCGAGCCAGTCAAGCAGCTCGGGGTGCGAGGGCGGTTCGCCGAGACGACCGAAGTCGCTGGCGTAGGGCGCCAGCCCGCGGCGGAAGCACAGCTGCCAGAGGCGGTTCATCGCGAGGCGCGCGGTGAAAGGATTCGATTTCTGGGTCAGCCAGCGGGCCAGCACGGTACGGCGACCGGTGGAGCTGCCGTCTGCGGGGGGCGTGATGACGGCCGGCTCGGCCGGGTAGCTCGTGCTGAGCACCGTCAGGAATGCGGGAGGGACGACGGTGTTCTTCTTCGGGATCACCGCGTCGATGCCTTGTGCGCCCGTCTCGCGGACGGCGAGGACGAAGGGCGGGTCTTCCGGCTTCTGCTTGTCGTGCTCAGCCAGCTGGCGCTTCAGGTCGGCATGCTTGACGCTGTCGTCTCCTTTGATCGAGCGGTCGAGGCGGGCGTATTCGTAGTCGACCTGGCGCCACGCCAGCGCGGCGATCTGCTGCTCGTAGGGCGTCCGCTGCGCTTCCGGCTTGGCGATCATCGCCTGGATGTCTTCGGGGAACATCTTCACGGCGCTGTTGGTCGCCTTCTCGCGGTATTTCTTCTCGAGCGCGGCGATCTCGTCGGTGATCGTCTTCGTCTCCTTTTCCCATGCGGCCAGTTTGCGGGCATGTTCGCCGGCGTCCTTTGGGGTCCAGGCGACGCGGTTCTCGACGGGCAGGGTGTTGGTGAAGAAGCTGCGGAGCGCGAAGTAGTCTCGCTGGAGGATCGGGTCGAACTTGTGGTCGTGGCAACGGGCGCACTGCATGCCGGCGCCGAGGAAGACGTCGCCGGTGGTGTCGGTCAGGTCGTTGAGGATGTTTTCCCACTGCCCGCGGGCATCGCGGTTGTTGTACTCGTAGATCCAGTGACGCAGGTAGCCGAGGGCGGTGAGCGCCTGCGGGTCGCCGGGAAACAGCTCGTCGCCGGCGAGCTGCTCCTGGACGAAGCGGTCGTAGGGCTTGTTGTCGTTGTAGGACTTGATGACGTAGTCGCGGTAGCGCCAGGCGGTCGGACGGAAGTCGTCGATGCGGAAGCCGTCGCTGTCGGCGTAGCGTACGAGGTCGAGCCAAGCCCGGGCCATACGCTGTCCGTAGGCGGGCGAGGCGAGGAGGCGGTCGATGAGTTTCTCGTAGGCCTGCGGGGCGGCGTCCTTGACGAAGGCGGCGACGTCTTCGGGCGTCGGCGGGAGGCCGGTCGTATCGAACGTGACGCGACGGATGAGCACGGCGCGATCGGCTTCGGCGGCGGCCGTGAGGCCCTCCTGCGCGATGCGTGCGTCGATGAAGCGGTCGACGGGGTGGGCGGACTTGCCGGCAGGCGGTTCCGCGCGCTTGACGGGCTGATAGGCCCACCAGGCTTTCTCTTTCGCTCCGATGGTACCTGGGAGGTAGCGGCCGGCGACCGGCGCCTTCGTGCGGCTCTTCGGCCAGGTCGCGCCGGCCTTGACCCAGGCGTCGAGGAGGGAGACTTCGTCCTTGGTGAGGCGATCGCCTTTCGGCGGCATCATCTTGTCCGGGTCTGACGAGAGGATGTTCTGGAGGAAGAGGCTCTTGGCTGGGTCTCCCGGGATGAGGGCCGCGCCCCCGTCGCCGCCGGTGGTCAGGCCGGCGAGGGAGTCCATGACCAAGCCGCCCTTGTTCTTGCCGGCGGCGTGGCTGTGGCACTTGAAGCAACGGGAGTCCAGCAGCGCGACGGCCTTCTCGGCCTGGTCGTTGTCGGCGGCCCATGCGGTCGCCGTGCCGACCAGGACGGTCGTCAGGAAGAGGGCAAAGCAGGCGGACGGACGCAAAGACATCGGGGCAGGCCTTTATAAAGGCCTTATGACCTATGACTGCAAGCCGAGGCCGAAGGTTCCCCGAAACTCAGCGGGTAGGCTTCATGGACCAGACCCCGTTCATGACTTCTGGCTTCTGCGGGTCGGGGGATAATATGGTCAGTTCAACGCGGCTACGATCCCCGTAATAGATGATGCGGGTCGTGGTGCCCGTTTCCCGAAGGATCGCTCTGCCGAACTGGCGGACCTCTGTCTTGTAGGCGTCCATCTGGTAGGAAGGGAAAGCGAACGATCCGGCGCCGCTGTTGGTGCCAAGGTCATGGGTCTCGGCGATGTGGGTGCTGCCCGGAGGCAGCAGTTTCGGCAGCCAGCCACCTTCGAAGGCGCCGTCGGCACGCGCGGCGGCCAGGTCGGCGTATCGTGAGATCTTGTGTTCGCCGCCCAGGCCGGAGAGGCGGATCAGGTCGAAGGCGACGAACAGGAGAAGGGCGGCGGCGAGTCCGAGGAATATCTTAAGAGCCGTGATTTTCATCGGTTCGCTTGTTTCCATTTAGGGTAGTCCTTGGCCAGCAGGTCGCGAGCGTATTCGCCGAACCAGCTGTAGCCGTTGCGGCGCTCGTAGCCGATCTCGGCCAGCGTGGGCTTCGGGATGCCGTCGCGGTCGCTGACGAAGGGCTGGCCGGTCTTGAGGTCGTAGAAACGTGCCCAGAGGGCGGGAGCCTGCGGGTCCGGAATCATGACGCGGTTGTCTTTTCCGTCCTTGTCCTTCTCGGTCACGAGGCGCAGGCCGGTGACCTTGTGCGCTTCGAACCAGGCGAACGCGCCTTCGATCGACGACCGTACTTCGGGGGACGGCTTCTCGAGGCTCATGAGCAGGCGGACGATCCCGACGGATTCGTAGCCGCTGAAGGAGGGGAGTTCGTATTTACGGGCCTTGGCCGGGGCCAAGGTCGTCTCGTCATGCTGCGCGCACCAGACGGTGGGTTTGCCGTCGACGACGACCTGGCACTTCAGGATACACGCGATGCCGCGGTCGAAAGCCTGCTGGCAGGCGTCGAGGGTCTTCGCGTCCAGGAAGGCGTAGGTCTTCTCCCTGGCGACTTCGCGCACGAGTTGCAGGACGCGGACCATGGCGTCGTCGTTGAAAGTGATATGGTCCCAGTAGCCTTTGCGCAGCGGGAAGAACTGCGGCCAGCCGCCGTTCGGGTATTGGGCCGAGAGCACGTAGGCCAGGCCGCGGTCGAACGACTTGCGGTAGGTCTCGTCCTGGGTCGCGTTCAGCATGCGCGCCATGAAGCGGAGCTCGTCGACGGTCGCCTTGTTGTCGAAGGTCGGAACGAGCTTCGAACGGTCGCCGTCGTAGGCCTTGCTGATCGTGTCGGTGTTCTTCGGCCAGCCGCCGGCGTCGCACTGGAAGCTCAGGATGATGGCGGCGACCTGCTTCGCCTCGGTCGACGCGAACCAGCTGTCGGGTTTCCTGAGGAAGCGCCGGGCGCTTTCGTCCGCCGTGAGCAGGGGGCCGAAGGCGAGGAGCACGAGGAGCGACAGGAGGGGGCGCATGACAAGGAAGGGGTAGTCGGCGGTTAGCGGATGGCGGTTGGCGGGTGGGAAAGGCAAAGGAAGGAATTGAAGACGGCCGCCACCTGCCACCTGTAATTGAAGGGGTGGTGATAGGGAAATTGGTAACCAGAGGTTAAAAGGAGTAAATGAAGGAAAGAGGGAAGGGCTGTTGCGGTTGTCTTATCCGGATTTTTCCGCTCATCTCGGAGGGTGTCGTCGCCGCTCGTCCTCATCCTCGCCTCCGCTTCGCCCCGGCGCACCGAGCTCCTCCGGGAGGCCGGCATCCCGCATCGCGTCGTGGTCGCCGCCGTCACCGAGCATGAGGATCCGACGACCGACCCCGCGCAGATGGTCCTCCACAACGCCCGCCTCAAGGCCGCGGCGGTCTCCCGTCTCCATCCTCAGGCGATCGTCCTCGGCTCCGACACGACGGTGGCCCTCGGCGACCGCGCCTTGAACAAGCCGGCGGACCTTGCCGAATCCCGAGCGATGCTCCGCAGCCTCTCCGGCCGTGAGCATACGGTGCACACCGGTGTCTGCCTGCTTTGTCCCGCGCTCGGCCTCGACGAGTCCCATGACGTCACGGCGTGGGTCCGTTTCCGACCTCTCTCCGAAGATGACATCACCCGCTATCAGGCCTTGGTGAACACCTTGGACAAGGCCGGCGCCTACGGCATCCAGCAGGGCAAGGAGATCATCATCGACGATTTTCAGCGGCCGATCTCGACGATCATGGGCCTGCCGGTCGAATTCGTGAAGACGCGACTCGCCGCGCTCGGCCTCCTGGAAAGGCTCGTCGCATGAAGGCTTTGCTCTGCCTTCTTCCGGCCTTCGTGCTGGCGCAGGCTCCGGTCGTCAGCGGCGACGCCGAGATCTCCGGCCTCGTCGGCGGCAAGCCGCTGGTCATCCGCACGACGAGCCGCCTGGCCGGCGCCATCGACTCGGTGAAGTGGGACGGCGTCGAATTCATCGACTCGCACGACCATGGCCGCCAGCTGCAGTCGGCGATCAACGCCGACGTCGACGGCGTCTATCAAGTGGAATGCTACAATCCGACGGAAGCCGGTTCGGTCGTCGACGCGCTCGGACCGAGGTCGACGAGCCGCCTGGAATTCCTTTCCGTCAAGGACGGCGTGCTCGAGACGCGCACGCGCATGGCGTTCTGGCTGGCGCCAGGCATGCAGTCCCATGGCCAGCCGGCCCAGAATCGGAAACTGCTTTCGGATCACGTGCTCACCAAGCAGGTGCGGATCGGACGTCCCGGGATGGACCACGTCATCGACTATAAGGTGACGTTCACCGTGCCTGACGACGGTCCGCATAAGGTCCTGCAGTTCGAGGCGCTGACGGGATATATGCCGACGACGTTCTCGGAGGAGCTCCGTTTCGACGCCAAGTCCTCCGCCTTGGTCCCATTGCCCCGTAAGAACGGCGAGATCCGCGACCCCCTCGTGCTGTCGACTCCCTCCGGTTCGCATGCGATGGGCATCTTCACTCCGGACCGCCCGCCCCAGGGGCAGCCTCCGGTCGGTTACGGCCGTTTTCTTTTCGAGCATGACAAGGTCGCGAAGTGGAACTGCGTCTTCCGCTTGCGCCAATCCGAGCCGATCAAGCCCGGAGGCTATTCTTTCCGGTGTTACGTCGTCATCGGCACCCGCGAGGACTGCCGGCTCGCCCTGGTCGCCCTGACGCAGGAATTCGCCGGACGATAATCGTCCCGACCTGCGCTTGAAGTCGGACCGCCGTTCCGTAGCGTGTGGGCGTGCGTTCGGACGACTCCATCGATATCCGGTCCGCGACCATCGCGGTCGTGGTGTCGCTGGCCTTGCACCTGCTGCTCCTCTGGGCGCTGCCTGACAGTTTCCGCAAGGTCGTCGTCTTCGTCCGTCCGGTCGAGGTGCTGACGGCTCCGGTGAAGATCGACGAAGCCCGGCTGCCGCCGAAGCTTCGTTTCGCCGAGACCAATCCCGCCGCCAACCAGGCCGTGCCGAAGGTCGCGCCGTTCACGTCTTCGCGCAACCAGACCGCCGCCCAGCCCGTGCCGGAGAAGAAGCCGACGAACTCGGCGCTGCCTAAGTCGGCCGGCACCTCCGAGCAGGTCCGCCTCGCGCAGGGTAAGCCCCGCTCCATCGACCAGTCACAGGCTGCGCCAGCCGTCCAGCCTTCGGTTTCGATGGCTCCGCCGGTGAAGTCGGTGCCGCCCCCCGGCCCCGGCAGGTCGGCCGCCAAACCCGCGCCGGCCCAGGTCGCCGCCAATCCGGAACGCCCCCGCGCCACGCTGCCCTCGGGTACCGCCGGGCTGCTGCTGCGGAACCACTCGGGCGTGAGCCGCGCCGGCGCCGTCGCCATCGACGCGCGCTTCAGCAACTACGGCGACTACACCCAGCGCATGCTCGAGGCCATCCAGTCCAGCTGGTGGAGCATCATCGAGCGCTCGCGTTTCGAGGGCGTCTCCCGCGGACGCGTGACGGTGCGCTTCCGCCTCCATCGCGACGGGACCGTCACCGACGTCCAGATCGTCGGCAGCGAGGTCACGCGCGTGATGACCCTGGCCTGCAAGGATTCCGTGATGGCGCCGGCGCCTTATGACATCTGGCGAGCGGATATGGTCGCTATGTATGGCGAGAGCGACACCGTCACTATCAACTTCCTTTACTACTGATGACCCTGGCCACTGATTGGATCCCTTTCGGACGCGGCGTACGCGTGGTCGCGACGCACGCCTGCGGGCTCATCGCGGTCGAGAAACCCGACGGCATCCTCTCGCATCCCAATCCCGGCGAGGTCGCCGAGAAGGGCACGATCCTGATCGCGGGCAACTACTCCCTCGACGAGGAATCTTTCCACGTCCGCGACGGCAAGGGCGGCATCCGTCGCGTCTACCTGCTCAACCGGCTCGACTCCCCGACCAGCGGGACTTTGCTGCTGTCGCTCGACGAAGGCGTCGCCGACCTGGTGCGCAAGATGTTCGCCCGTTCGCAGGTCTCGAAGAAATACGTCGCCCTCATCCGCGGGCGTGGCCTGCGTACCCCCCGCGGCACCTGGCAGGATCAGATGGCCAAGTCCAAAGGTCCCGGCGGCGGCGTGCGTTCCGAGACGGGCGCGGGCGTGCCTGCGGTGACGGTCTACGCCTGGCAACGTTCGGCCGGCGGCACGTTGCCGCTGTCGCTCATCCAGCTCGAGCCGCGCACGGGTCGCACGCACCAGCTCCGCGTGCAGACCGCCGCGCACGGCCATCCGATCCTCGGCGACCGCACCTACGGCGATTTCGAATTCAACAAGGCCGTCGGCACCGCCCGCGGCTTCAAGCGGCTCTTCCTGCATGCGGAATCGACGCAGCTGTCCTTCGAATGGCGGGGCGCGAAGGTCGACTTCAAGGCGTCGGCACCGATGCCGAAGGAATTCGAGGAGGCCTTGGCCGCCGATGACGAGGCGCCGGGCAAGGGGCCGAAGGGGCCGCGTCGCGACGCCGGTACGCCGATCTCCCCGCGCCTCCGTATCCGGCTCTAAGCGAAAGGGCCTTTTGGTGCCTTCACGGCATTCCTTGTAGAAGCGGGTGGGGGTGAGTTATTCACATCTAAGGGTCGAATAGGGGGATCGGTTAAAGGGCGTTTGCACCCCGTCGGAACCAGTCCTAATTATCGGGCTTCCGGCACTCCCCGTGTCGGCACCCCATGAACCCCCTGTCCGCCGCCCTCCTGGTGCTGCTGCTCTCCGCTTTGGCGGAGGGCATGCATGCCCGTCGGGTACGCGTCGCCGCCCGGTTGGCCTTTGGCCCCGAGGCAGCCTCCCGCGGATGGACCATGCTGGCTCCTTTCCTGCGCTGCTTGGCCATCACGGCTTTCGCTTGGGGCTTGGCGGTGATGTGGCAGCTCCATCAGGCGGCCAAGGATGGCAAACCTGCCGACACCAAGGAACCGGTCCGCCTGGTGTTCGTGGCCGATCTTTCGCCCAGCATGTATCTGAAGGACGCGGGTCCGGAAGGAAAACAGACCCGCCAGGAGCGTATGCGCGAAGAAGTCGAAGCGGTGCTCATGCGCGTCGGCGGCGACCTGCGTTACGGCGTCATCGGCTTTTACACCGAGGCGCATTCGGTGGTGATGGACGCCCATGATCCGGAGCTCGTCCGCAACGTCTTTAACGGCTTGCCTGTCCAATATGTGATGAAGGCCGGCTCGACCGATCTCGGCACCGCCGTCAACGCGGCCGTCAAAGTCGTTGAAAGTATGCCGGCACAAACAGTGCGCCTGGTCATCTTCACCGATGGCGACACGATCCCGCTTCAGCCCATCCTGCCGCGCCCGAAGTCCGTCAAGGACGTGCTCGTGCTCGGCGTCGGCAATCCGCGCAAGGGCACCTTCATCGCCGGCCACCAGTCGCGCCAGGACGCCGAGGTGCTCGCGACGGTCGCGCGCTCCCTGCGTGGTTCCTATTTCGACGTGAACGAGAAGCACCTGCCGACCGACGCCTTGGGCGACCTCGTCGTGCGGACGCCGGTGCCGAAGTCGGGACTGGATCTCGCGCAGCTGGCGGTGCTCGCGATGGCCCTGGGCGCCGCGATCCTCGCGCTGTTGCCTGTGGCGTTGCAATATCTCGGCTCCCGTTGGCGCGTCGTCCGCCTCGAAGCCGAAGGAGGGGAGGGCGCCGGGCGATGAGGAAGTTCTTCACGCTGCTCTGGCTGCTTTTCCCCGTCGGGGTGGTGTATTACCATTTCAACGAAGGGCAGGCCCAGATGGCCCGCGAGAAGGCGCGCGATCATCTCGG
>CANGRI010000051.1 GCA_947456525.1 Opitutia bacterium | reverse complement strand
GGCCATAGCCAGCGTATCCGACCAGCAGTTCGGCATGATCGCACGCCAGGCAGTTACGTGGGACGCGAGGGGCTTCGCTCATCGGGCGTTCCAGAAGATCATGAGGTTCTTGGTCTGGCGGCCGGCGACGATGAGGTCCGGCTTGCCGTCGCCATCGAGGTCGGCGGCCTTGAAGTCTTCGACGGCGATTTCCTTGGTCGAGACGACGCTCGTGCGCCAGCTCTTGCCGGCGTCGTCGAGCGGGGTGAGCAGGCGGATGCCGGGATCGGCGCCGCGCCAGCCGATCATGACCTGGTCGGAACCGGTGCCGAGGAAGTCGGCGCAGGCGACCGCATGGCCTTCCTTGAAGCCATCGAGGACCTGCTGGCGTTGCCAGACGCCGGCGGCGTCGCGGACATAGACCGCGGAAGCCACGCCGTGCATCGGTTCGACGGTTGCGAGGAAAGTCTGGCCGTTCGGCAGCTTGCCGTCGCGGACTTCGCCGACCGCCACGTTGGTCAACTGCGTCGCGGTCCAGCCGCCGGCCTTCGGGGCGTTGAACCAAAGGCCTTCCTTGGAGCCGGAGACGACCTGCTGGCCGTCGGCCTTGTCCCAGCGGACCGGCTGGAGGTTATGCGTCATGTGGCCGACGTCGTTGATCACATGCATCTTCCACTCGTCCTTCGGGTTGGCGGGCTTCTCGTAGGCGATGAGCTTGGCGCCCGCGCCCGCGCCGGCCTTGTTGCCGAGGCCGTGGAGGGGCTGGACGACGAGGTCCCAGCGGCCCTTGGCGACTTCGACCCACTGCATGCGGTGGGTCGTCGGTTCGTGGTGCAGCTTCACCGCTTCCCACTTCTGGGTGCGGTCGGCCGGAGGGATCAGGTAGAAGACCGCGCCGCTCTTCACCGTGTCGGACGGATTCCATCCGGCGCCGATGGCGATGGAGCACTTCCCCGAGCCGTCGATGTCGCGCGCGGCGACGCACACGTTGTCTTCCTTGGTGAGGTTCTCGGCGATGACGTGCTTCTTCCAGTCCGGGTTGTGGTACCACTGCACGGTGGTCTTGTCGGCCAAGATGATGTCCGGCTTGCCGTCGCCGTCGACGTCGGCGATCGCGAGGCCGTAGCCGATCTCGATCTTGTCGATCTCCTGGGCGCGGAACTTCGGTTCCGGCGCGGCGGACGCGACGGCGGCAAGGAGGAGGGCGAGGAGCGGGGTCGGCTGCATGGTCGTTTGGGTAACTTATCCGACCCTACCTGTCGACCGCAGTTCCCCGGCATGTCAGGCAGGTGCAGTACCACGTGCTGTCCTCGGCCGCCGCATGGCGGACGCGATAGTGATCACGTCCCTACCTCGATGCAGAGGAAGAGCTAAAGGGAGGCCGGAAACCGGGAGGTTAGCTGGGGGCATAATCAATAACCCCAGCCAATCATCCGGTCTCCGGTTTCCCGTCGGATGTCTTGTCTCTCTGCCTTGGGTAGGGACGGTTCTCCGAACCGTCCGCCCTGGGGTCAAATAAACGGCTGGCTCGGAGAGCCCGCCCTACCACAAGGTACCTATGTCGTGACGCTGTCCCGGCCCTACCTCGAAGGCATCACTCCCCTGATACTCGATACTCTCAGTCCCTCCCTCTGGCCAACCGGCCAACTGGTCAACGGATCAACTTCTTACGAAGTCAGCCGCTCGAGGCACTCCGCGTAGAGCGCCTGCGTCTTCTGCACGACGTCGGCCGGCAGGGTCGGGCCCGGCGCGGTCTTGTTCCACGGCTGGGCTTCGAGCCAGTCGCGGACGAACTGCTTGTCGTAGGAAGGCTGGGCGCGGCCGGGCTGCCAGGTGGCGGCGGGCCAGTAACGGGAGGAGTCGGGCGTCAGGACTTCGTCGATGAGGACGAGCGAACCGTCGGGGGCGCTGCCGAATTCGAACTTCGTGTCGGCCAGGATGACACCGGCCTTGGCGGCGCGCTCGGCGCCCATGCGGTAGAGCGCGATCGAGGTCTCCTGCACGGTGCGGAAGACCTTCTCGCCGAGGATCTCGCCGCAGCGGGCGCGGGTGATCGCCTCGTCGTGGCCTTCGGCGGCCTTGGTCGAAGGGGTGAAGATCGGCTGCGGCAGCTTCGAGCCGTCGAGCAGGCCGGCCGGGAGCGGGTGGTCGAGGATGCCACCGGTCTTCTGGTATTCCTTGAAGCCGGAGCCGGCGAGGTAGCCGCGGACGACCGCTTCGACCGGGAGGGGCTTGAGCTTGCGCACGAGCATCGAACGCGGGATCAGGTGCTCGTGGCCGTGCAGGGCCTTGGCCAGCGCGTTGGCGTGGTCAGGGACGAGGTGCGTCGGGAAGACGAGGCGAGCCTGGTCGAACCACCAGAGGCTGATCTGGGTGAGGAGGATGCCTTTGCCCGGGACGCCGTTGGGCATCACGACGTCGAAAGCCGAGAGACGGTCCGTCGCCACGATCAGGTAATGCGAGCCCAGGTCGAAGACTTCACGGACCTTGCCCTTCGCCTTGAGCGGGTAGGGCAGGCCGGTGACGGTCATCAGCGCTTCGGTGGGCAAGGGCGGCGTCTTCATCCTGCCACGGAGATAGGGGACGGCGGGGCGGCAGGGCAAGGTGGTTCGTCGTTGTGGCCGCAGGTCCGGCGGCCAGCATCCGCTCCGCCTGATGGAACTCCGCGACGCCCATTGTCATTACCAGTTCGCGGAAGTCCCGTATGCCGCGGTCGAGCAGGCCCGGGCGGACGGCGTCGACCAGGCGATGATCAACGGCAGCGCCCCGTCCGATTGGGAAGACGTGGCGGCCCTCGGCCGGCGTGACCCGCGCAACCGTGTCTCGTTCGGCCTCCACCCGTGGGATGTCCCGACGGCTCCCGCCGGATGGGAGGAACAGCTCCGCGCCATCCTTCGGGCGTACCCCACGGCCGGCGTCGGCGAGATGGGGCTCGACCGCTGGGTGAAGGACTTCGATCCGGTCGCCCAGGAGCACGCGTTCCGCGCGCAACTCGCGCTCGCCGTCGAGCTCGACCGCGCGCTGACCATCCATTGCGTCAAGGCCATCGGGCCGCTGATGGATATCCTGCGCACGACGCAGCTTCCGCGGCGCGGCTTCCTCCTGCATAGCTGGAACGGACCCGTCGAGCTCGTGCCCGAACTCGCTAAACTGGGCGCCTATTTTTCCTTCAGCGCGCATCACCTCATCCCGCGCAAGGCCGACCTCCGAGTCCAGTTCGCCGCCGCAATCCCACGTGAGCGCATCCTCGTCGAGACCGACGCGCCCGCGCTGTGCCCTGCGCCGGAGTTCCGCTGCCGCGAGCTGGCGCCGTCCGCCGACGGCACCGAGCAGAACCACCCGTCCAATCTCGTGCGCAACAACGCGGAACTCGCGAAGACCATGGGCGTGACGCCCGAAGCCTCCGCTGCGCTGACCTGCGCGAACTTCGCGCGCCTATTCGGCGCGTAGCAGCGAAAGGCGGAGCGCCTCGCCGGCGGCCGCGAGGCCGAACGCGCCGGCCACGTGGGAGGCCGTGCCGTAGCCCCATTCGCAGTTCGGACGCAGGTCTTCGCCTTCGGGGATCTCGCCGCCCGGCAGGCCTTCGCAATCCACCGGCTGCGTGAAGGGTTCGTCGGACCACACGCACGAGACGCCGAACGGCGCCTTGCCGCGCGGGAAGTCGAAGTTCTGGCGGAGGCGTTTGCGGACCAGCATCATCAGCGGGTCGTCGCGGGAGTCGCGGAGGTCGGTGACCTTGATCCGCGTGCCGTCCAGGCGTCCGGCGCAGCCGCCGACCGTGACCACGGGCAGCTTGCGGTTCACCGCCTCGGCGATCAGCCCGCATTTCGGCGAGAGCGCGTCCATCGCGTCGATCACCACGCCGTCGAAGTCGGCGAGCACCTCGTGCGGGTTGAACCGCGAAAGGAAACGCTGGTGGAGCGTCGTGCGGATCTTCGGGTGGATCGAGCGGGCGCGTTCGGCCATCGCCTCCGTCTTCGGCTTGCCGTCGTTGCCCGCGACCGCGTGCAGCTGCCGGTTCGTGTTCGAGACGCAGACCGCGTCGCCGTCGACCATCGCGAGGTGGCCGACGCCGGAGCGGGCGAGGGCCTCGACGGTCCAGGAGCCGACGCCGCCGAGACCGACGACGAGGAAGGACGAACGGGCGAGGCGTTCCATGCCGGCGCGTCCGTAGAGACGGCCGATGCCGGCGAAGCGTTGGAGGTGGTCCGCGTCCATGCCCCTATCAAGGCGGTAAGCGGCTTCCCTCCAAGGAACAAACGCATCTCCTCCGGGCTTGATGGCAAGGGCCGGGTCGGCATCCTCCGCCCAGATGTCCGCCGAAGAGAACTCCCCGAAGCCCGAGGCCGTCCGCGCCCCGCTCCGGCCCCTTTGGGCGACGGCGCTAAGGCGCGGCTTCGTGGGCCTGCTGGTCGGCCTCGCCGTCGCGCTGGTGTTCGTCGTGCTCGATCATCGCAAGGCCAACTCCGTCAGCAAGGTGTTCGTCCAGGCGCGCGTCATCCTGCTCCAGTATCAGGTCGAGAAGGGCGCCTGGCCCAAGGATTTCGACCTGAACGCCCCGGGCGACCAGTTCGGCGGCTTCAGCTTCGACCTTCTCAACGACGCCCTGGGCAAGTGCGACCTCTCCGGCAAGTGGAGCTTCGTCGCGAAGCCCGCGGCCGGAGGCCCGGCGATCGTGTTCACGCCGGCCGAACCCGACCGCGCGTTCCGGCGCGTCCTCGGGGCCGTCGACCATTGGCTCGACGACGGCGACGTCGCGACAGGCGAGATGCGCGTGCGCGACGGCGACGCCTTGCTCAGGCTGTCGGCCGAGTGATCGCTTCGGCGCGTTCGCGCAGGTCGGCCTCGAAGAGCGCGTCCACCAGCTGGTCGAGATTGCCCTCGAGCACCTGCTCGATGCCGTGGACCGTGAGGTCGATGCGATGGTCCGTGATGCGGTTCTGCGGGAAGTTGTAGGTGCGGATGCGTTCGGAGCGGTCGCCCGAACCCACCTGCGTCTTGCGGGCGTCGGCGCGGGCTTCGCGTTCCTTGGCGCGCGTCATGTCGAGGAGGCGCGAGCGCAGCACGCGGAGGGCTTTCATGCGGTTGCGCAGCTGGGAGCGTTCGTCGGCGCAGTAGACCATCAGCCCCGTCGGCTTGTGGATGATCTGCACCGCGGACTCCGTCTTGTTGACGTGCTGGCCGCCGGCGCCGCTCGCGCGGGCGACGGACATGTCGAGGTCCTCCGGCTTCAGGACGACCTCGGCCTCCTCGGCTTCGGGGAGGACCGCGACCGTGGCGGCGGAGGTGTGGACGCGGCCCGAGGCCTCGGTGGCCGGGACGCGCTGGACGCGGTGGACGCCCGCCTCGTGGCGGAGCAGGGCGGTGGCGCCTTCGCCTTCGACCAGCAGGACCGCGTCGCGGACGCCGCCGAGGTCGGAATGCGAGAGGGACATCAGCTCGTGCTTCCAGCCCTTCTTCTCGGCGAAGCGGGTGTAGGCCCGGAGGAGCTCGGCCGCGAAGAGGGAGGCCTCCTCGCCGCCCGTGCCGGCGCGGATTTCTACAAGAGCATTACGAGAATCATCCGGATTCGGGGGGATGATGGCCCGGATGAGCAGTTCGCGGGCCGTCTCGACGGCCGGTGCCAGGCGGGCGACCTCTTCCCCGGCCATCGCGCGGATCTCCGGATCGGCCTCGCCGGACAGGCTGCGGGCCTCCGCGAGCTCCTTTTCCAGGCCCGTCAGGACGTCGTCGGCCTTGACCGCCTTGGACGTGAAGCGGAGCTCGGCGCCGAGGGCGGCGGCCCGGCGGTTGTCGGCGAAGGTCGCGGGGTCGGCCAGCAGCCCCTCGAGTTCGGCCAGGCGGCGGCGGAAGCCGGTCAGGTCGGGACGGAGGGGGCTGGCGGACATCGGTAAGGGAGGTTAATCGGGCTTGGACAGGAGTCGTCCGTTCGTTATTCAATGGAGTGCGGCAGGCCCCCCTCCGCAAGCCCGACCTTCATCCCTTTTCCGACCGACATGCAGCCCAAGGAACCCGCGCTCCGCGGCACCCACGTCCTCACCTGTGTGTGGGACTTCGACAAGACCCTCTGCCCGGGCTACATGCAGACCCCGCTCTTCAAGGCCTTCGGGGTCGATGAGGAGCAGTTCTGGAAGGAAACCAACCAGCTTCCCGCGCTTTACGCCCGCAAAGGCATCCGCACGCCCAAGGACTCCGTCTACCTCAACCACCTCCTCAGCTACGTGAAGTCGGGCCTGATGAAGGGGCTGACCAACGCCCGCCTCCGCGAGCTGGGCGCCGAGATCGCGCTCTGCCCGGGCCTCCCGCAGTTCTTCCCGGCCCTCAAGGAGCACGTCCGCGAGCTTGGGCGGAAGCATAACGTCGAGGTCGTCCTCGAGCATTATGTCATCAGCACCGGCCTCGCCGAAATGATCCGCGGCACCTCGCTCGCCGCGCATTGCGACGGCATCTACGGCTGCGAGTTCCTCGAGCATCCGCTGCCGCCCCACTTCACTAAGCAGGACGAGCTCTCTTTGGACCTGCCGACCGAGATCACCCAGGTCGCCGCGATGGTCGACAACACCATCAAGACCCGCTTCCTCTTCGAGATCAACAAAGGCTCGAACAAGAACGCCGACATCGACGTCAACGCCGTCGTGCGCCCCGAGGACCGCCGCGTGCCGTTCGAGAACATGATCTACGTCGCCGACGGCCCCAGCGACGTCCCGGTCTTCTCCCTCCTCCGCAAGAACGGCGGCAAGGCCTTCGCGGTCTACGTGCCCGAGAGCGAGGCCGAGTTCGCGCAGAACGACGCGCTCCTGCAGGCCGGCCGCGTGCACGGCTACGGCCCGTGCGATTATTCCGCCGCCTCCTTCACGCCCAAGTGGATCCGCCACGCCCTCGCCGGCATGGTCGAACGCCTCGCGCAGGAACGCACGCGCGCCCTCGCGGCCCGCGTCACGCGTCCGCCCCGCCATCTGCACGCCGATCCCGCGCCTCCCGGCGCCGCGGACGCCGCTTCGCAGGGAACCCTCTTCGGAGAATAATCATGCCCGCCCCCGCCCGCAAACGCTCGACCACGCTCGCCCGCCCGGCCAGCGAGAGCAAACCCCTCCTCGCCGCGGTGCTCGCCCTCGTCGGAGTCTTCCTGCTCGTCGCGATGATCACGCACACCAGCAACGAGGCGAGCTGGTGGCCGTCGGAAGACACCACCCTCAAGACCGCCGGCAACTACTGCGGCGTCCTCGGCGCCAGCGTCGCCGTCCTCTTCTTCAACCTCTTCGGCTACGCCGGGTTCTTCATCCCGTTCTTCGTCCTGGCGGCCGCCTGGTTCGCGCTCAACCAGCGCGCGCACACGCTATGGCCGGTCAAGGTCACGCTGATGGTGCTGTGCGTGGTGCTGTTCGCTCCCATCCTGACCCTCTGGCTCGGCGCGTCCACGGATGCCGCCGCCTCGTTCGATCCCAAGGGCGCCGGCGGCGTGCTCGGCGGCGTGCTCTACGTCTCGGTCTTCCATCCGTTCCTCGGCGATTACGGCTCCTGGATCCTCGTCTTCCCTTACGGCTTCTGCCTCCTTGGCGCGCTCGCCGACGACCCGAAGGCCACGCTTTCCTCCTGGATCGCCGAGATGCGCGACGGACTCGGCGCGTGGAACGCCGACCGCAAGGCCGCCGCCGCCAAGGCCGCGGAAGAACAGCGTCGTCGTGACGCCGCCGCCGCCGAGCTGCGTCGCAAGCAGCAGGAAGTCGTCGGCGCCGCCATCGCGGTGCCCCAGCCGAAGGAGACCGCCAAGCCGGCCACGAAGGCCGCCCCGGTCATCGTCGACATCCCGCACGAAGGTCCTGCGGAAGATGAAGACGTCGGCCCCGACCTTGTCGACTCCGACAACGTCACCATCTCTTCCGATACCGAGGCCAAGGACAATAAGCCCGAGAAGCCGAAGCCCGTCGCGGAAGAGGAAGAGGATGAAGAAGAGGAAGAGGCCGAGGCCAAGCCGGCGCGCAAGCAGCCGGAGCCGCTCGGCCCCAACGCCGGCAAGGTGCTCGTCGTCCAGCCCGACAAGATCGAGAAGGCGCGCGCCAGCCAGGTCATCAAGAAGCGCGGCGACTACGTCTTCCCCGAGATCAAGATGCTCAACGAGCCGGCCGACGGCTCCAAGGCCGCGCCCGAGGATTTCCGCAAGCGCGCCGCCGACCTCATCGAGACGTTGAAGCAGTTCAAGGTCGACTGCGTCCCCGTCGACCCCGCCAACGGCGTCGATGTCGGCATCCAGCAGGGCCCGTCGATCACCCGCTACGAGATCAAGCCCGCCCCGGGCGTGCGCGTGGAGAAGATCTCCAACCTCTCGAACAACATCGCGATGAACCTCGAGGCCGAGGCCGTGCGCATCCTGGCCCCCGTGCCGGGCAAGGGCACCGTCGGCATCGAGATCCCGAACAAGAGCCGCAAGGACGTCCTTCTCCGCGAGATCATCGAGTCCAAGGCCTGGGCCGAGGCCGCCATGGAGCTGCCCGTCGTGCTCGGCGTGGACAGCGTTACCAACAAGCCCGTCATCCAGGACCTCGCGAAGATGCCGCACGCGCTCATCGCCGGCGCCACCGGCCAGGGCAAGTCCGTCTGCATCAACGCGATCATCGTCTCGCTCCTCTATCGCTGCACGCCGCAGGACCTGCGCTTCATCATGGTCGACCCCAAGGTCGTCGAGCTGCAGATCTACAACAACCTGCCGCACCTCCTGATTCCGGTCGAGACCGACCCCAAGCGCGTGCCCGCCGCCCTCAAGTGGCTCATCGCGGAGATGTCGCAGCGCTACAAGATCTTCGCCAAGTGCGGCGTGAAGAACATCACCGGCTTCAACGCCAAGATCGCCAAGGAGGCCGGCGCGCCCAAGCAGGAAGAACTCGCGCTCAGCCCCGAGGAGCAGGCCGCCGCGGCCGAGGCTGCGGAGACGGTCATCGACGACGGCATCCGCGTCCCCAGCGAGAAGCTGCCTTACATCGTCTGCATCATCGACGAGATGGCGGACCTCATGATGGTCGCCGCCCAGGACATCGAGACGTCGGTCGCGCGTATCGCGCAGCTGGCCCGCGCCGCCGGCATCCACCTCGTGCTCGCCACGCAGCGTCCGTCGACGGACGTCATCACCGGCCTCATCAAGGCCAACCTGCCGACGCGCATCGGTTTCAAGGTCTCCTCGCAGATCGACTCCCGCACCATCCTCGACCGCGGCGGCGCCGAGACGCTCGTCGGCCGCGGCGACATGCTCTTCGTGCCTCCGGGCAGCGCCACGCTCAACCGCGTGCAGGGTGCCTTCGTCGGTGAGCAGGAAGTCGCCGCGATCGTGGAATTCCTCGCCGAGAAGAACGGCAAGCCCGAGTTCGCCCAGGACGTCATCAAGGCCATCAAGGACGGCGCCGAAGGCGGCGAAGCCGGCGAAGAGGGCGAGGAAGGCGAAGATCCGCTGGTGGCGCAGAGCTGGGCCATCATCAAGGAGACGCGCCGCGCCTCGGTCTCGCTGCTGCAGCGTCGCCTCAAGCTCGGCTACAATCGCGCGGCCCGCATCATGGACATCCTCCACGACAAGGGCTACGTCGGTCCCGAGAACGGTTCTAGCCCGCGCGAGGTTTTGGTCGACTGACCTGATCCGCCCTCGGAAACGAAGACCCCGGCCTCTTGCGAGCGCCGGGGTCTTTCTTTGGCCCGTGGGTTGGCGCCTATTGCGCCTTCTTCTTTTTTCCGGGCTGGCCGGGTTTGGCCTTTTCAGGCGCGGCGACCGCCGGCTCCGGGGCGGGCTTGGTCGGGTCGACCGTCGGAGCGGGGGCGTTGGGATCGTAGAAGGGCTTGGGCTCCGGCGTAGCGGGGGCGTCCTTGGCGGGTTCCGCGGCGACGGCCAGGCCGGCGATGAGCAGAAGGGCGAGCAGGGAAGGCTTCATGGGGTTGAGAGTGATACAGCGGATGGCCGCGGAAGTTTCAACCTCCGCCTCCGAGCATGAAAAAGCCCCGTCATCCGGGGCTCTTTCGACGCAGGCGGAACGCTTATTGGGCGGTCGTATCCTTGGAGGCCTTCTTCGAGGTCGGCTTGGCAGCCGGCTTGGGCGCATCCGCGGCAGGCGCCGGGGCGTCGGCCTTCTTCTCGTCGGTCTTCTCGGCGCCGGCTTCCTTCTGCGCCTTCTTCAGTTCCTTGGCGGCGGTGGCTCCGGCGACGACGGCGGTCTCGGCCAGCTTGGCGTTCGAAGGGGAAGCGACCTTGTCGGTGCCGATGGCGGCGAGCTTGTCCGCTTCGGCCTGCGCGGCCTTGGCGGCGTCGAGGGCGATCTGCGTGGCGGCGTCGACGGAAGTGCTGACGAGCGAGGTCGGTTCGGCGGCGGCAGCGGCGGCGGCATCCTTCTTCGACTTCTTCACGGGAGTCGTCGCCGCGGGCTGATCGAGGACGACGGTGCCGGTGCTCGAGGTCGGGTTCTGGGATGGAGTCTTGGCCGTGCCACCCTTGGTGGTGTTGTTGGCGGCCGAAACGAGGGCGGTGGCCGCGAGGAGGGCGAACAGGCTGGTCTTCATGTTATGGATAATACACCACGCGTCGCCGGGAGTTTCAATCCCTGTCAGGGTAGCTGATGAAAGAGGTGCCGTCGGATGCGGAAAAAGCTCATGAAAAGCCCGTCTTTTCGTTCCTCATGACCATGGTCGGCCTTTTGGGCTGCGCGTCGGGCCGTCTGGTCGAGGTCAGCTCAGAGGCTACGTCTGCCGGGCATTCCCCCGGGCATCATGCCAGAAGCCCGGGCTATTCGCTTGCGGCCACCCGTTTATGCCCAATCAAAGTGCCCTCGATGTCTTCCATCGAAAATCTGTTCGGCCAGAACCGCGATTGGTCAGAAGGCGTCCGTCGCCGCGACCCCTCCTTCTTCGAGACGCTCTCCAAGCAGCAGAACCCGCGCTACCTCTGGATCGGCTGTTCTGACAGCCGCGTCCCGGCCAATGAGATCGTCGGCCTCCTTCCTGGCGAACTCTTCGTGCATCGCAACGTAGCCAACGTCGTCGTGCACACGGACCTCAACTGCCTCTCCGTCCTGCAATACGCGGTCGAAGTCCTCAAGGTCGAGCACGTCATCGTCTGCGGCCATTACGGTTGCGGCGGCGTGCAGGCTTCGCTTGAGCGTCGCAAGGTCGGCTTGGTCGACAACTGGCTCCGCCACGTGCGCGACGTCCACCACAAGCACGCGCTCACCATCGAGTCCATGCTCGGGCCGGCCAAGCTGGATACCCTTTGTGAGCTCAACGTGATCGAGCAGGCCGCGAACGTCTGCCAGAGCACCGTCATGCAGGATGCCTGGGCCCGCGGCCAGAAGGTCGAGGTCCACGCGTGGATCTACGGCCTGCGCGACGGGCTCATCAAGGACCTCGGCCTCAACGTCTCGTCGCTCGAGTCACTCACGCCGGCCTATGGCAAGGTCCTCGCCCACTACCGGCGCCTGGGTGGAACCGCTGGGTGATAGGTCCGCTTGAGCGCTCGGTCGGCCGCGCCAGCGTGGCGGGATGATTTCCCAGGATCGTCCGCGCGAGCGGCTCGTGCGGCTCGGCCCGCGCGCCTTGCTGGACGCCGAGCTCATCGAGCTGCTCATCGGCACCGGCACCAAGGGCGCGCCGGCGCCGGTCGTCGCCGCGGCCTTGCTCGCCGAGGCGGGCTCGCTCGCCGCGCTGGCGACCTGGGATACGCATGACTTCGGCCGCGTGCACGGGTTGGGTCCGGCGAAGGCGGCCGAGCTCGCCTCCGCGATGGAGCTCGCCCGGCGAATCCGGGAGCGGGCGCACGATCCGGGCGAGAAGCTTGACGCGCCTGCCAAGGTCTGGGCCCGGCTCGAGCCGTTCGCGGCCGGCCTCACGGTGGAGAAGTGCTGGGTCCTTTGCCTGAATCGCCGCAACCGCCTGCTCGCCTTGCATGAGGTGAGCTCCGGTACGGCGACGAGCTCGCTCCTGCATCCGCGCGAGGTCTTCCG
>CANGRI010000050.1 GCA_947456525.1 Opitutia bacterium | reverse complement strand
GTCAGGCGTGACGAGCATGACGTCGAGTTTCTCGCGCTGTGCGATGACCTTGGCCTGCTCGAAGCCGGCCGCCATCAGGGCGGTGGCCCAACCGTCGGCCTGGAAGCAGCTGTCGTGATAGACGACGACCAGCTCGAGGGTAGGGTCCACAGGCCGTCCGGTCTTGGGCGAGAGGATGTGCGAGACGGGCTTGCCGGCGGCGAGCCGCTTCGCGCGGTAAAGCCCCGATGGGCTGAGGGCTCGGTCCGTCAGCAGCACGGTCTGGATCATGACCCGCGGGTTGAACGGATCCTCGATGCCGACCCGCCATGAACCGGAGGCGAGGATCTCGCCGCCGACCTCGATGAGGTAATCCGTCTGGCCTTGCGCGCGAAGCACCATCGCCGCCCGATCCGCCGCATAGCCTTGTAATACCGAACCCAGGTCGAGGTTCACGCCTTCATGGCTTTTGGCCAAGGTGAGGTTCTCCTTGTCCAGCCGGAGTTTCTGGGAGCCTACCTTGGCGAGCGCAGCCTTGAGCTGTTCCGGTGTCGGATCGGGCAGCTTGCCGGCCGGCCCATAGCCCCAGAGATTCGTCAGCGGCGCGACGGTGATGTCATACATGCCGTCCGACGCCGCGTTCAGCCGGAGCGTGAACTCCACCATATCCGCGAGTTCCTGGTTGATGCCGAAGGGCTGGGTGGACTCGAGGCGGTTGAAGTCCGTGGTCGCCGAGGATTCACGCCAGTGCGAGAGCGAGAATTCCACGCGGTTGATCTCGGCCTCGAGCTCGCGCTTGAGGATAGTCGCGTCGACGTCGCTACCGCGGACCTTGATCGTCCAGGTGGTGCCGAAGGCCGCGCCATGGAGTTCGGTGATGCTGCGGCGGGCGGCGACGTCGGGGGTCTCGGCCTCCGCGAATTCGGGTCGCGGCAGGAAGGCCACGACCGCGCCCACCGCGAGGACGCCAGCGGCCCAGGCGTCGCGCCGGCCCCAGCTCTCGGCCTGGTTGGCGGAGCGGACGAACTTAAAGAGGGCCCCGGTCGGGCACCCATATTTGCAATAAGCCTGCGGGATGAAGACGGAGACGACCAGGCCGACGATCGCCAAGGCGAGGGGGATGGCGACGCCGGCGCCCAGGACCCAGGCGTCGAAGGGCTCGGCCTGTCCGAGGCTCCAGCGAGGCCAGGTCAGGGCGGCCAGGAAGGCCCCTGCGAGGGCGATGGCGGGCAGTTTGCCGAGCCAGGCGTGCCAGCGGGCGGGAACGGCCACATGGAGCCGCTTAAGGCCTCCGAGGAGCTCCTGGGCGGCTCCATGGGGGCAGGCATGGTGGCAGTAGAGCTGCCGACGGGAACCCCAAGGCACGAGCAGGGCGACGCCCCCGAGGACGAGCAGGGCGGGCGCCTGCGTCCAAGGGATGCCATGGCGGGCCCAGCCGGCGAAGAGCGAGAGCGAGAGCAGCTGGCCGAGCCAGAGGCCGAGGCCGCCGACGAGCAGGATCTGCCAGGTCGTGCGGATGACGGGCCGGCCGTGCAGCGGAGTGAACGTCATGAGCAACGCGCCGACGAGGAAGCACCATAGCGCCGCGGTCTGCAGCTTCTGCTGAGTCGTCCGTTTCTCGCGATGGCCGCCCTGTGCGTCGTCGGCGAAGCGGGCCTGGATGCCCTTGGCGAGGGCGAAACTCGTGAGCGTCGCTCCGGCGACCGTATCGAGCTCGGCTTTGCGGAAATCGAACTCGGCCCACTCCCGGGTGTTCCATTTCGTCAGCTGGGTCAGGAAGGTCTGCCCCTGCGGATCAGGCTCCTGCTCCTTGATGCGGCTGACGTAATCGGCGGTGTCGTAGGTCGTGCGCAGGACGACCTTGCGTAGGCGCAACCCGTCGGGTTCGACGGCGATGAGCGTCTCGCTCGGCCCGGCGTAGCCGAGGACCTCGTCGGCCGAAGGCGACGAACGCACGGCGTAGCCGAGCATCGAACGATTGGGGCCGCGCACGAGATTCCAGCCGAGGCGCGGCACGTTGGGCTCGAAGCCGGTGGCCTCGGGGAAGCCGGCGCCTTGGATCTCCTTGAGCGAGAGCGGGGTGGGGAAGCGCAGCGAGACGTAATTCCCCGACAGGCGCTTCTGGATCGATTCGGTGATCGCGTAGGCGGTGAGCGTCGAGCCGGCATAGGCGTCGAGCTTGGGCGCGGGCTGCGTCGTCGGGCGCCAGCCCTTGAAAGAACGCTCGAAGACGGCGTTGCCTTTCAACTGATCGACGTGCTCCGGCGTGTCGTCGCTGGCCAGGATGCGGGTGCCGACGACCTTCTCGTCGTTGTCCAGCGCGACGAGCACGTTGCTCGGGCCGGCGTAGCCGATGATGCTGTCGGCGTCGGGCGAGGTCGTCACGAGCCGGCCCATGCGGTTGCCGTACTGGTCCTGGACCAGGAGCGTCTGGTTGGGGCCGGACTTCAGGCGCTTGGCGCCGGGGAAGAAGGCCCGCGCGTCGTCGAGGCCGAGTCGCGTCAACGCCGACTCCGTCACCGGCGTCGTGCGCTGCAGCAGCAGGGCGGCGAGCAGGAGCGCCGCGAGGCGCCAGCTCTTCACCAGCCAGGCGCTGACGCGGGGCGACGGCATCGCTTAGTCGGCCAGGATGAGCTGGAAGGCGTCGGCCTGCACGTTGCCCTTGGCGCCTTCGGTCGAGAGGACGAGGGTGTGCGTGCCGGCGGCGAACGGGAACTTGCCGAGCGAGACAGGCTTGTCGATCTCGCCGACCTTCTGGTTGAGGCGGAGGGAGATCGGCTTCTCGCCGGCGCGGTTGATGATCAGCAAGGCGTTGCCGGAACGGTTCTCATGGCCCTGCCAGTAGCCGCGGAGCTCGTACTTGCCCGCGTCCTTGACCTCGAACGTGAAGGTCGCGCGGTTGCCGGCGCCTCCGGCGTAATGGTAGCCGCTGCCGAGGTGGTCGAGGCTGTGGCCTTCGGTCCACTTGCCTTCGAACTTCGCCTGGGAGTCGTCGACGACGATGCCGCCCATCTTGGCGAGCTCCTTGGCGTCTTCCTCGCTGAGCTTCGAGGGGCTTCCCTTGGTGAGGTCGCGGTTCATCCGGCCGACGGGGAGTTCCTTGTAGTCGGCGATCGAGGTGTCGAGGAAGAGGTCCGAGCGCAGGTCGCTGCGGCGCATGCGGCCGGGCTGTTCCATGAGCTGGATGAGGGCGGGCAGGTGCTTCTGGTAGACGCCGCGCGGGTCGGTGTTCTCGCGGACGGCGAGGTAGGCCGCCTTGCCGACGACTTCGCCCATCATGCCGATGGTGCGCATGACGCGGACCGTGCCGAGGGCCTCGTGCGTGACGGAGATGTGACGGCCGGCCATGAAGAGGTTGCTGATGTTCTGGGAGTAGAACAGGCGGTAGGGGAGGGGGTAGCCGTTGCGGCGGTCGACCGCGGGCGTGGGCTTGCCGTCCGCGCCGACGTAGCCGAAGGCCGCTCGGGAGATGAACGGATTCTCCGGGAACTTCTTGGCGTACTGTTCGCGGGCGTAGTGGAGGTCGATGTCCCAGGTGGTGGGCACGCAGCCGTCGTCGAACTCCTTGCGCGCGACGATGTCCTGCTTGGTCAGCACGATGTCACCCGTGAAGAGGCGAGATTCGCGCGGGCCGCCGACATGCGAGACCCACTTGAGGTCGGCGTTGGCGTGCTTGGCCTTGTCGGGGCCGTTCTTGAGGGCCGAGAAGGCACCGTAGATGGCGCGGAAATTCCAGTCGCGGATGTATTCGAGGCCGTTGATCGGGTCCTGGTCGAAGCCGGATTCCCAGAACCACTCGGCCTTCATGAAGGGCTTGTCGTCGAGCTTGGACTTGGACTTCTGGAGCGGAGGGAAGTCGCCGAGCTCGAGCGGCAGCGCCCACGGCGTCGCGGGCCAGGTCGTCGCGGTCGCTTCGTCCTGGTAGAACCACATGTTGGACATGCCCATGCGCTTGTCCTTTTCCTGCGTGAACTTCGCGCCGGCGTAGGCGCCGACCCAGCCGTGGCCGGTGGTGTCCGCCACGAACTTGGCGCGGAAGACCTTCTCGCGGCCGGTCTTCACGTCGATGGCCTTGACGGCCGCGATGCGGTTGCCGTCCATGACGACGCCGGTGGCGAAGTGGCCGAGGAAAAGGGCGATGTTCTTCTCGTTGCGCACGACCTTCTCCTTGAGTTCGTCGCCGAAGCTTTCGACGCGCCCGGGGCTGTCGGGCGAGCGGTCGCCGATCTCCTCGATGATCTCGCCGAGGTGCGGGTACTTGCCGCGCGTGGTGCCGCCCATCGCCCAGACGCCGATCTCGGAGCTGCCGTTGCCCCCGAGCACGAAGCGATCCTGGACGAAGGCCACCTTCAGGGACTGGCGAGCCGCGGAAAGCGCCGCGCCGAGGCCGCCGTAGCCACCGCCGACGACGACGAGGTCGAACTCACCTTGGTCTTCGGCGCCCTTGGGGCTGTTCCACTTGGAGCGGGCGGCGGCGAGGGCTTCGCCTTCGGGCGGGACGAAGGAGGCGTCCTTGCTGAAGAGGATGGCGTCGGCGCGACCGGCGAAGCCGGTGAGGTCATGGAGCGCGATCTTCACGTCGCCGGCGGCCAAGGTGACCTTGCCGCCTTGCTGCCAATGCCACTCGGCGCCCTGCGTGCCGAATTCCGCGGCGACGGGCTGGCCGTTGACGATCAGCTGGAAGCGGCCGGGGGTGCCGGGGGCGTTCCAGTGGGCGACCCAATCCTTGGTGCGGACCCAGACGCGGTATTCGCCGGCGGCGGCGATATGGACGGTCCCGGTTGCGTCGGCGACGGGCTTGCCAAGGCCGTGGGCCAGAAGGTAAGGCGAGCCGACGATGTTCGTGAAGGAGGTGTCGAGTTTCCAGCCGCCGAAGGAGGCGAGGGATTCGGCTTCGACGAAGACCGTGTCGGCGGACTGGGCGCGACCGGCGACGGCGGCGAGCAGGGTCAGTCCTAGGAAGGAAAGCACGCGAGGGGGCATGGGGTATTAGATGGCGTTCGGACCGGAGAGTTCCAGCCCGAATGGTGGGGTGGAGGCCTTATGGATAGGGTCCGGGTGAGATTCGGATTCGGCCTCGATTCGGCGCCCGTCTCTGTCCTCAATTCGGGCTTCCCCATGCTCCTTCGTCTCATCGCTTTGCTGTGCGCCGTAGCCCCCTTTGCCGCCGATCTGCCGAAGGCCGGCCTGATGGTCGACCTCGATGCCTCCAATGGGGTCACCCTTGACGCCGAAGGTCGCGTGACAGAATGGCAGAATCAGGCCGGCCCGCCCGAGCTACGCTCGTTTGTCGGCCAGCCGAAGGGGCGCGCCGATGCTTCGTCGGGTCTGCCGACGCCGTTGAAAGGGTCGCCGGCCTCGCTCTCCTTCCGACAGCAGGAACTCGTATGCCATGAGGAAGCCGCCTTGGACGGCCTGATCCGTGGGGAGGGTTGCACCTGGGTCGCCGTCTTGAAGGTCTACCCGCAGCGCGTCGGGCTGAAGGACGTGAACTCGTTCTTCGGCAATCTGCGCAACGGCCAGAAATACGAAGGCATCTGGGGCTGCCTCGACGACGACAACACCGTCTGGTGGGGCGCCCGCAACGGACTCACGTTCGGACGTTTCGACGTCAATAACCCCAAGCTCGTCGGGCCGAAGTTGGCGGAAGGTCGCTTCCACGTCCTGGCCGGTCGCCTAGGCTCAGGGCAGGGCGAAGTCCTCGCCGAATTCTTCGTCAACGATCTCAAGGCCTGCGCGACGGCGCGCTTCCCCGTCAATCCGAAGGCCGATGCGTCCAAGCTCGCCGTCGGTCAGGAGCGCGACGCGATCCAGCATCCGGGCAAGGAATCCTTCGATGGTGAGATCGCGCGATTCCTGCTGTGGAATCGTCCGCTGACCGACGCGGAATTGAAGGCGGTGTTTGAGGGAGTGAAGTGACGTGGAGGACTGAGTGGAGGACCGGGTTGAGGACTGAGTTGAGGACTGGATGGATTATCAAGAGGGCTTGGTAAGAGCATCTGTCATCGACGCAGTCATCCCCGGTTCCATTCAGGCCTCCATTCAGCCCTCTGTGCTGTCCTCAATCCAGTCCTCCAATCCTCTTCGCCTCACTTCTTCTTCGAGTTCTGCTGGAACTGCTGGGCGCGCTGCTTCATCCGCTCTTCGATGGCATCGAGGACCTTGTCGGCGATGTCATCGGAGATATCCGCGTCGGCCGCGAGCATCGCGGCCTTGGTCGCCTTGCGCAGGTCGGCCTGGGCGTCTTCAAACTGGGTGCGCAGGTTCTTCTTCTCGTCATCCGAGGCGTATTCGGCCTCCTTGCGCAGTTCGGCCTGCTTGACGCGGGCGGCCTTCACGCCTTCGTCCTGGAAGGTCTTGAAGAGGGCGGTCTTGCACTTGTTGAGCTGCTCGGGCGTGACGCCGTCGATCTCTTCCGGCAGGAAACCTCCCTTGCCGCCGAACTTCGAACCGCCGGTCTTGCGCGGGGTGTCGGAGGCCGGGGCTTCGGAGGTCGCGGTCTTGCTCGCGAACTTCGGCGCCTCGACCTTCTCCACGGCCGGAGCCGGAGCGGCGACGACGGCCGCATGCTTGGCTTCCATCACGAAGTAGGTCGCGGCGGAACCGATGGCGGCGGCAAGGAGCAGGGGGAACAGTTGTTTCATGGTGAGAGGGGTAGGGGCAGGGGTAGGCTAATGAGGAAACCCCGGGATGAGGGGAAAGTTGTTGGGAAGAATGGAGGACTGAATAGATGACTGAATAGAGGACTGCATGGAGGGCTGAATGGAAAAGCACCGCCACCGGCCACCCGGGGCTGCCACCTGCCACCCGAAGTGGGGCGATGACTGAATCGATGGCAGAGGACAGAATGCTGCATTCCTGCCACCCGCCACGTGGCGTTGTTTGAGGTAGGGGCGCCACTGCGTGGCGTCCGTGGCGGACTGAACTCGAAAGACCAGAAGACTGTGCCCGGCTCTTGGCCCGCGCCTCGGCGAACGGACGCGACGCAGTCGCGCCCCTACCTGACGATGCGCGGCTGACCAAGGGCGGTCAGCCCTATCCATCCCCTAATGCGTTAAATCAATTCAGTCCTCAATTCAGTCCTCTGTCATCGACTCAGCACTCTGCTCGGCTCCGCCTCACTTCTTCTCCGCGAAGGGGAAGGGCTTCAGCGGGGTCTTGGTAGCGGCCTTCTGCATGTTCTTCTGGTTGGCGGCGACCATCCGGGCTTCCACGGTTTCCAGGATCTTCTCGGCGGTTTCTTTCGACAGCGTAGGGGCGGACTTGAGGATGGCCGCGAGGGTCGCCTTATGGACGTCGGCTTGGATGGCTTCGAATTCGCCACGCATGCCTTTACGCTCGTCGGCGGAGGCGTACTCCGCCTGCTTGCGAAGCTCGCCCTGCTTGGCCTTCAGTTCCTTGACCGCAGGGTCGGAGCGGGCGGCGAGCGCGGCGGCGCGGAATTTCTTCATGTCTTCGGCCGAGACGCCTTCGACGTCGGCGAGGATGGCGACGGGAGCCTGCGCCTTGGCTTCGGTTTCTTTGGCGCCGGCGGCCTCGGGCTTGGCCTCAGGTGCGTCCTTCTTCGCGGCCTTGGCTTGGGCCATTTCCTTTTCACGGGCTTTCAGCGCGGCTTCCTGGCTGCGCTTCTTCACGCCTTCGTCGACGGCGTTGAGCGTCAGCACCAAGGAATCCTTGCTGATCGTGGGGTCGAATTTAAGGACCGCGTCGAGCTTCGCCTTCAGCATCTCGTCGCCGGCTTTGTTGAAGTCGAGGCGGAGGTCTTCGGCCTCCTGTTTTCCGGCGGTGAAGCGGGTGCGCTCCTTGAGCTCCGCGAGACGCTTGCGGGCCGCGGTGATCTCCGGGTCGCCATAAGTAAGGATCAGGGCGCGCTTGATCTTGGCGTACTCTTCCTCCGATACGCCGGCGACGCTTTCGGGCAGGATTTCCGCGCCTTTGCCCGCCTTGGGCGCCTTCTTGGCCGGCGCGGGCTTCGGCTCATCCGCGGCGAAGCCGGCGAGAGCGAAGAGGCTGGCGAAAAGGAAAAGGGCAGGGCGCATGGGTGAGGAGAGAATGGAGTGCTGAATAGAGGACTGAATGGAGGACTGAGTTGAGGACTGAGTGGAAAGCCGATCGGAGGTAGAGCGTGGGGTATGTGGAGGAGGCTTTATCTATGCAGTCCTCCATGCAGTGCTCAATTCAGCCCTCAACGCAGTCCTCCATTCTTCCGCTCACTTCGCCTTCTTAATCCGTTCGCCACCTTTCTGGTGGGTCGACTGGACGAAGGTGTGGACCAGCTCGGGCTTAAGCGAAGGGTCGGCCTTGAGCATGGCCTTTTCCAAGGCTTCGTCAGCGCTGCCGTGCTCAGCCCGGGTTTCCTTGGGGGCGCCTTTCTTGCCCTTCTTGCCTTCGGCTTCCTTGGGCTTGTCTTCGCCGTCCGGCGCTTTCGCGGCGCCAGCCTTCAGGGCAGGGTCTTCCTGGGCCTTGGACCAAGCGGACTGCAGCTTCACGCCGTCCTCGATGGAGATGCCTTCGGGGATCGCGGGGATGCCCATGGTCTTCTTGGCTTTCTTCGCGGCGGCCTTGGGCGCGCCTTTTTCGAAAGGGTTGGCGGCCGGTGTGTCGGCCTTCGGCGCCTCCGTCTTCGGGGCGTCAGGCTTCGGCGCGTCAGCCGTCTTGGGTTCGTCGGCGGCGATGAGTGAAAGGGTGGCGAAGAGGGCGAGCAGGGCAGGGAGGCGCATGCTTAGATAACACCAAGAATACCCCAAGGTTTTGGCGGTTAGCGGTTGGCGGTTAAAAAAGGCGTTTCGAACCAAGGGGAATAAGGGTCCGGATGTCATCCTCGGGTCAGAGGTCTCGGCTGCAGGTACGGGTAGGGATCAGATTCGGGAATCAGACCCGGACCTGTGCCTGAACCTGCGCACCTGGAGTGTCTTGCCCAGCCGCCAACCGCTATCCGCTAACCGCCGACACCTCGTCTTCGTTCCTAAACAAAAGACCCCGGCGAACCGGGGTCTTGTTCAGGCCTGTAATCCGAAGATTACTTGGCGGCAGGCTCTTCGCCCTTCTTCTTCTTTTCGCCCTTACCCTTGCCCTTGGCGCGGGCTTCTTCGAGGGCCTTGAAGACGGACTCGAGGGAGGCGTCAGCCTTCAGCACGGCAGCCTTGCGGGCTTCCATGACGGCCTTGCGGAGGTCGGCGTCCTTCGGGTCAGCCTTGGCCTTTTCTTCGGCGGCCTTCACGCCAGCGTCTTCAGAGGCGGCCTTGTTGGCGTCGAGGAACTTCTTCCAGGTGGCTTCGTCGACGGACTCAGGCTTCTGGGGGCCCTTCTTGCCCTTTTCGCCCTTGCCTTCAGCCTTCTTAGGGGCGTCGCCCTTAGGGGCGTCGGCCGGAGCGTCGGCAGCGATGAGACCGGCCGAGGAGATCAGGGCCAGGAGGAATGCGAGTTTCAGTTTCATGTGTGTGTTGGATTGGGGGTGCACCTTTAAAACCCCACATTCGGGCGACAGTTGCAAGATTTGAAATCAAAGTATGACACTCTCTATCAATGCTTTAGGCGGTTATGGGGGTATAATCATGCGGAAATGACCCCCTTGTTCCTCCATCTTCCCCATGATTCGACGGTAATCCCCTCCGCGGAGCGCGCCGATTTCGTTGTTTCCGAAGAAGCCCTTCGCCATGAGCTGCTCCGACTCAGCGATTGGCACACGGCTGACCTCTATGCTTATGGGGCCGACCCGGCGGATGTCGTGCGCGCGGAAGTCTCTCGTCTGGTCGTCGACGTCGAACGTTTCGCCGATGACGCCCAGGAACGCTGCGCGGCCGTCGGCATGGGCGCGACCTATGTGAAGACCTGTGCCGGAAATCCTTTGCGCGCTCTTTCGCCCGACCGTCGCGCCGAACTGCTCGATCGCTATTACTGGCCTCATCATCGTCGGCTCGACGAAGCCGCGGCGGAGCGGCTCGCGCTTTTCGGACGCTGCGTGATCCTCGACGCGCATTCGTTCCCGGCGAGCCCGTTGCCGACGCAGGTCGATTTCTCGGCGCCGCCGGAGATCGGCATCGGTACGCAGCCGGGACACACCTCGCCGGAGCTGCGTGCCATGGCCGAATCATTCTTCCGCCGGCATGGCTTCGTCGTCGGCGTCGACGTGCCGTTTAGCGGCGCGATCGTGCCGAACCGTTTCTACGGAACGGGCCAGGCCGTGCAATCCGTGATGATCGAGGTACGCCGCGACCTTTATATGGATGAGACCTCCGGCGAAAGGCACGCCGGCTTCGCGCGGATGCGGTCCGTGCTGACGGACTTCCGTTCGGAGCTCGCGCGCTTCGCGGCTACTTGACGCCGTCGCCGGCTTCGCGGGCGGACTTCTCCACCTCTTCGCGGAGCAGGCCGAGCGCTTCCTTCCACATCGCTTCCATCTGCGGCACGACGGCGGCCTTGGCCTCGTCGTCCTGGGTCTTCCACGTCTCTTCGACTTCTTTCCATTTCGCGATGAGTTCCTTCACGCGCGGCTGGGCGTTCCAACGCTTGGCCGCTTCGTCGAAGACGGCCTTGTTCATCTGTTGCATCTCCTGGATCTCGCCCAGGCCCATGCGGATGATCGCTTCCCGGCGGGCGTTGGGCGGGCGTCCGTCCGCGGAGACGTCCTGCGCGGCGTCCTTGATGATTCCGTTGGCGCTGCGCGGGGCGCCGGTTCGGTTGCCTGAGGTTTGGCTAGGACCGGACGCCCTGGAGGGGTGAATGTCGGGCTTATGCCGGTCGCTGACCGGAGCGGAGAAAATCCATGCGAACACGATCCAGGCCAAGCCGAGCGCTATCAGGCCGAGGAGCATCGGCCGGCGGACGAGGAACGCGTTCATGGGATAGGGCGGCGAGGGGCCGCCGCGGTCTTACTGGAAGACGACGGGGGGAGCGGGCGCCGGCGCCGGGGCGGCGGCAGGCGCGGCTGCCGGAGCGTTGCCGTTGGCCGGATTCACGACGCCGGGGCCGGTGATCGTCACGGTCGGGGCGGCGGCGGGCGCACCGGCGCCGGCCTGCTTGAGCATGCCGAGGCCACGGTTACGGACCTCGCCGAGCTCGTCCATGATCGCCTGCTTCTTGTCGTCGGTGGCGGTGCGATACTGGGCTTCCAGTTCGCGCATGCGGCCGAAGTTGGTGCGGAATTCGTCGTTCTGCATCGCGGCGCGGAAAGCTTCGCCGATCTTCTGTCGGTCGCCGCCGAACATGTCCTCGACGGCCTTGCGGCCGTCGTCGCGCCAGGTGGCGAACTTCGCGTCGAGTTCGGCGACGGGCTTCGACTGTTTCGCGAGATCCTTCTCTTCCACGTCGGTGCCGACGTCGTCCTTGCGGCTGAGGTGCAGGTTCTTGGCGGTACGGGTGCCGCCTTTCTCGGAGTTGAGGTTACTCACCGGCGAGCGCGTCTTCTTGGCGGAGCTTTTGACGACCGGCGCTTCCTCGGGCCGCGTCCACTGGTAGACGGCGTAACTGACGCCGGCCAGGATGATGAGGCTGAAGATCGCGAAAAAGCGGTTCGAGTTCATGGGGTCTTTGTAAGGATTATAACTCCGCGACCAAGGCGAAGTTTCCGCCAGGAGGCCGCCGCGACGGGTTTCAGGCCTTGGGGCCTGCTTCCGCCCGGGTTTTGACGTGTTCCAACACCCGGCGGTGGACGCTATGTACGATTTCCTTGGTCCAGAGGTTCCAATAGGCGGCCGGGGCGATGTTCAAGAGGTAGCGGCTCTCGCCGATGACGCGGGTGCGGCCGCCGGGCAGGGCCTCCAGTTTGAAGCCGCCTTCGAGGCTGGCGTAGGCGCTGTGGATGTGGGTCGTGTCGATGGTCCGGCCGAGGAAGCCGGTCTCGCGCATCGAGGGCGGGGTCGAGAGCACCTTGAAGCGGAGCTCCTGGCCGGGCTTCCAGACCGTGACGATCTCAGGCATATCCCCGGTGCTCAGCTTGCAGAGGCGGGCCGCGCCGACGCCTTGGCCGTCGGTCACCGTGCCCATCGGGTGGGCGACGCCGAACTTGAAGAGGAAGTTATCCGTCTGCGGCAGGTCGCGGATATCGTGGAGTTCGGCCCAGACGCGGGCCGCCGGAGCCTCGATCACGATCTCGGTCGTGGTGCTGTCCTCCAGCGGCGCGGGCGGATTCCAGCCTTCGAGGGCGACGAGCGCGACGATGCCCAGCCAGGCGGCGGATTGCAGCGTGCCGTCGGCGACCCGCCGTTTCGCGAGGAAATATCCGGCGACGACGCCGACGAAGGCGAGGGCTGCGCCGAACGGGGCCGCCATGACCACGCAGATGATACCTTCCATCAGCATCCCGCAAAGGGTCAGGATGATGCCTCCGATGAGGGT
>CANGRI010000049.1 GCA_947456525.1 Opitutia bacterium | reverse complement strand
CGGGTCAAGGCAAATTGAGCCCAAGGGAGGGGACGCTTGACCTTCCCCGCCAGACCCCTCCAATCAACCCAAACGAACTACCGTGGCCAAGCCCGCTGTCCTTACCCACCCGGAATCCCTGAAGCGCCCCGCCGGCCCTTCGGAATACGCCAAAGATCCGGTCAACGCGTCCATGTCAAAGGCCGAGAAGATCGCCCTTTACACCAAAATGGCTCGTATCCGCCATTTCGAGCAGCGCTGCATCCGTATCTACCAGCAGGGTAAGATCGGCGGCTTCCTCCATCTTTACGTCGGCCAGGAGGCCGTCGCCGCCGGGACCATCTCCCTGCTGGGCAAGCATGACCACATCATCACGGGCTACCGCGACCACGGCCACGGCCTGATGGTCGGCATGGGCATGAACGAATGCATGGCCGAACTGACCGGCCGCGTCACCGGCTGCTCCCAAGGCAAGGGCGGCTCGATGCACTATTTCGCCCCGGACAAGAACTATTGGGGCGGCCACGGCATCGTCGGCGGCCAGGCCCCCCTCGGCACCGGCCTCGCCTACGCGGTCAAGTACATGGGCCTCAAGGGCAGCTGTCTCGCCTACATGGGCGACGGCGCCGTCAACCAAGGCGCGGTCCACGAAGCCTACAACCTGGCCTCCCTCTGGGACCTGCCGATGATCTTCGTCGTCGAGAATAACGGCTACTCGATGGGCACCTCCCAGGAACGCTCGACCGCCCACCCGGGCTGCCTCGCGAAACGCGCCGAAGGCTACAACATGGCCTGGGACGTCATCAACGGCCACGACGTCTATGAAGTCCGCGCCAAGACGGCCCTCGCCCTCAAGCGCGCCCACGAGGAATCCAAGCCGACCGTCCTCGAGATCTTCACCTACCGCTACTTCGGCCACTCGATGGCCGACCCGGACAAGACCTACCGCGACAAGGAAGAGATCAAGGAATACCGTGAGAAGAAGGACCCGGTCCTCGCCTTCGAACAGGAACTCCTCCGCGAGAAGGTGCTGACCCCCGAACTCTCCCTGCAGATCAACGAAGCCGCGATGGCCGAGGCCGACAAGGCCGCTGTCTTCGCCGACGAGTCGCCGGACCCCACCGTGGCCGACATCACGAAGCACATCTACTGGGAAGAGGACAACCGCGGGCCCGACACCACGAGCCGCGGCACCATCATCTTCGAATAATCCTTCTTCGCACACACTGCCATGGCTGTCATTTCCTACCGCGAGGCGCTCCGCGCCGCGATGCGCGAAGAACTCAAGCGCGACGACAAGGTCGTCATCATGGGCGAGGAAGTCGCCCAGTTCAACGGTGCCTACAAGGTCACCGAAGGCCTCCTCAAGGAGTTCGGCCCGAAGCGCATCGTGGACACCCCGATCTCCGAAGCGGGCTTCATCGGCCTCGGCATCGGCGCCTCGATGCTCGGCATCCGCCCGGTGATGGAACTGATGTTCTGGTCCTTCTCGTACGTCGCGTTCGACCAGATCGTGAACAACGCCGGCAACATCCGCTACATGTCCGGCGGCCTCATCAACTGCCCGATCGTCATCCGCGGTCCGGCCAACGGCGGCACCAACGTCGGCGCCACCCACTCCCACACGCCCGAGGCCATCCTCGCCTCGCACCCCGGCATCAAGGTCGTCTGCCCGGCCACCCCGTACGACGCCAAGGGCCTGCTCAAGGCGGCCATCCGCGACAACGACCCGGTCTACGTGATGGAGAACACCATCCTTTATAACGACAAGGGCGAGGTCCCCGACGAAGATTACATCGTGCCGCTCGGCGTCGCCGACGTGAAGCGCGAAGGCACCGACCTCACGATCGTCGCCCACGGCCGCGCCGTGATCACCAGCCTTAAGGCCGCCGAGATCCTCGAGAAGGAACACGGCGTCAGCGTCGAAGTCGTCGACCTGCGCTCGATCCGCCCGCTCGACGAGGAGACCATCCTCGCCTCCGTCCGCAAGACGCACCGCGCCCTGCTGGTCGAAGAGAACAAGCCTTTCTGCGGCGTCGACGCCCAGGTGGCCTACCTCATCCAGTCGAAGGCGTTCGACGAGCTCGACGCCCCGATCCACCGCGTGTCCTCCATCGACGCCCCGCAGATCTACTGCAAGCGCATGGAAGACCAGCAGCTCCCCGACGTGAACCGCGTCGTCCGCGAAGCCCTCAAGGTCCTCGCCTAATCCCCTACCCTCTCAAATCCGATGGCTGAAATTATCGATATGCCGAAGCTCTCCGACACGATGTCGGTGGGGACTTTGGTGAAATGGAACATCAAGGAAGGCCAGACCGTGGCCTTCGGCGACATCCTGGGCGAAGTCGAGACCGACAAGGCCACGATGGAACTCTCCTGCACGGTGCCGGGCACGATCCTCAAGATCTACGCCCCGGCCGGCTCGCAGCTGCCCGTCGGCGCGCCGATCTGCGCCATCGGCAAGAAGGGCGAAGCCGCCCCTGAGCCCTCCGCCGCTCCCGCTCCCAAGGCTCCGGCGACCGCCGTCCCGGCGATCCCCGAGAAGGCCGAAGTGAGCTGCGTCCCCGCCGCTCCCGCTTCCTCCGGTTCCGTCGCCGCGCAGTCCGACGCTTCCCGCGCCAAGGCCTCGCCTTACGCGAAGCGCATGGCCGAGAAGGCCGCGCTCAACGTCGCCGCCCTCGCCGGCTCCGGCCCCGGCGGCCGCGTCGTCGGTCGCGATGTCGCCGCCGCCGCTTCGGCTCCGGCCGTCGCCGCTCCTTCCGGTCCGATCAACGTCGCGGTCGCTCCGCCCGCCGACGGCAAGGGCATCCAGCCCGACGCCGACGTCCCCGTGGGCGGCATGCGCCAGACGATCGCCCGCCGACTCCTGGAGTCCAAGGTCACCGTCCCGCACTTCTACCTCGAGGTCGAAGTCGACGCCGCTCCGCTCATGGCGATGCGCGAGTCTCTGAACAAGCGCCTGGCCGAAGCCGGCGCCGACGCGATCAAGCTCTCGGTCAACGATTTCATCCTGAAGGCCTCCGCCGAAGCCCTCCGCCGCGTCCCCGCGGTCAACGCCTCCTGGGCCGGCACGAGCATCCGCACCCACGGCGCGGTGCACCTCTCCTTCGGCGTCGCCCTTGAGGACGGCCTGGTCACCCCGGTCATCCGCGACGCGCACGCCAAGACCCTGAAGGACATCGCCGTCGAGGCGAAATCCCTCATCGGCAAGGCCCGCTCGAAGAAGCTCACGCCGAACGAGATGTCCGGCTCGACCTTCACGGTCACCAACCTCGGCATGTACGGCGTCACCGGCTTCTTCGGCATCATCAACGTGCCCAACGCCGCGATCCTCTCCGTCGGCGCGACCATCAAGAAGCCCGTCGTCGACGCACAGGACCGCCTGGTCATCGGCCACCGCATGGTGATCGGCCTCTCCGGCGACCACCGCGTGGTCGACGGCGCCAACGGCGCTCAGTTCCTCCAGGCGCTCAAGCAGCTCCTCGAAGAACCGGCGCTTATGCTGATCTGAGCGAAGCAAACGCTCTTCCGAAACCCGGGCCCGCGAGGCGCCCGGGTTTTTTGTGCCCGCGTCAGAACGTGCGCACCGACGACAGGCCGCCGTCCACATGCAGCACCTGACCGGTCATGAAGCGCGCGTGCCCGGAGAGCAGGTGCGCGACAAGCGCGGCCATGTCCTCAGAACGTCCGACCTGCTGCAAGGGGTGTCGCTTCGCGGCGGCCTCCTTCTTGAGGTCCGAATTCAACAGCGCGCCGGCGAGCGGCGTGTCAGTGAGCGACGGAGCGATGACGTTGACGCGGATGGCCGGCGCCCATTCGGCGGCGAGGCTCTTGGCGAGTCCTTCGAGCGCCCCTTTGGCGGCCGAGATGCTCGCATGCATGGGCATGCCCTGCGCGACGGCGACGGTGGAGAAGAGCACGACGGCTGCGTTACCCGAAGCCTTGAGCGCCGGCAGCGCCGACTGCAGCGCGGCGATGGCGCCGAAGAGGTTCACCTGAAGGTCACGCTGGAAGTCCTCGGCGGTCAGGCGATGAAACGGCTTGAGCGAGATCGAGCCGGGGAAGTAGACGAAGCCGTCGAGGCGCTCCGGCCAGGGCAGCGGACCGGGCGCGGCGGCGTCGAACGGCTGCGCGACGAGGCCGAGGTCGGCGAGCTTCTCGGGCGAACGGCAGGCGGCGTGGACCATGTGCCCGTCGGCCTGGAGTTGCGCGACGGTCGCGCGGCCGATGCCGGAGGTGCCGCCGATGATCGCGATATGCTTGGACATGCCCACAAGGTTGCCGGGCGTACCCTGAGGTCAAACGACCCGCTTCTTTTCCGGGCACGAAAAAGGCCGGAGGTGAACCTCCGGCCTGATGCGGGCGACCAGGCGGTCGCTTACTTCTTCTCGACGGGCTTGGCCGGCGCCTTGCGCGGGGCCTTCTTGTCCTGGTTCGCCTTGAGCTCTTCTTCCGAGAACTTCGTGACGATGCCGGCGGCGGGGACTTCGGCCTTCGCGGTCCAGACGATCGCGTTGAGGACCAGGGTGCGCTGGCTGTCGATGGACCAGCCGGCGTGGAAGTGGCCGCCGCAGAATCCGAAGCCACGGCCGCCGTCCTTGCGGTTCACGGCCCAGGCGACGATGGCGGGCTTCTTCTCCTCGACCATCTTGCGGACGTCGGGGTTGCCTTCATGGGCGCCATCCTTGCGGTTCATGGTCTCAGGAGGAGCGATGGCCTGCAGGACCGGCGTGACGCCTTCCATGTGGTCGCGGAAGCGCATGTTGAAGTACCACTCGTCGCTCGAGCCGAAGGGCTTCACGCCACGGCTGACCGGATGGTCAGGGAGCTCATTGAAGTCGGCCTGCCAATGCGGGTTCACCGAGTAGAAAGCCTCGAAGTAGCCTCCGAGCCAGTCCTTGAATTCCGCGGCGCCCTTGCCGGTCGAGGAACGACCCGCGGGCGGAGGATTCACGGGCTTGCCGTCGACGCTCAGCCAGCCGGCGCGCTCGTAGGCGGGCTCGACGGCGTAATGGAGGCAGACGAAGCCGCAGCCGGCGGCCATCTTCTTGGCGAGCTGGTCGAGGTGCGGAAGGGCCGGATGGCCGGCGCCGCCGTCGGAGTAGATCACGATCGTGTCGGCCTTGGCGACACGCTCGTCGGACGGCCATTCGCCGTTGAGGGCGACGTCGACGTTGACGAGATCGGCCGCGCCCTGCTTCAGGCCGGAGGCGAGGAGCTGGATGCCGGCGTTATGCTCGTGCTCGCCGGGTCCGTGGCTCGGACGACCGGCGATGAGGAGGACATTCTTCTTGTCCGCGGCCGAGACGAACGCGGCCGAGAGCAGGAGGAGGCTGAGGAAGGACTTCTTCATGACGGCTTACTTGACCTCCTTGAGGACGAGGTCCTTGAACTGGACGGTCATCGGGGTGCCGGCATGGAGCTGGAGGGCGAGGACGCCCTTCTTGGCGCCGACGGCGGTCTCGTCGGTGACGTCGATGGTCTGGACGCCGTTGATGAAGTGCTGGAGATGACCGCCCTTGGCGACGATGCGGTATTCGTTCCAGTCGGCCGGCTTGATCTTGGCCTGGATCTCGTCGGTCTTGCCGAGCGAGCCCGTGACTTCGATCTTCGGCTTCTTGGCGTCCTTGCCTTCATGGATGACGACCTTCTCTCCGCGCTTGGCGAGGATGCCGCGGCCCTTCTCTTCGTAGAGGATGCCCGAGTAGGTCTTGCCGCACTCGAAGTCGGCCTGGTAGCCGGCGACGACGAAGCCCTTCTCGTCGACGACCTTGGAGCGGTACTGCACGCCGGAGTTGCCGAACTTGTCGGACTTGCCGTCGAGATCGACGATCTTGTACTGGAAGGTCAGCTCGAAGTCGGCGACTTCGCCGTCCCAGACGAGGAACGTGTTGCCCTTGGTCGGGTGCTCCTTGGTGGTCTGGCCGGTGATGGCGCCGTCCTTGACGGACCAGAAATCCAGGCCTTTCCAGCCCGTGAGGTCCTTGCCGTTGAAGAGATTCTTGTCCTCGGCGGAGACCGACGCGCAGAGCGCGGCGAGGGCGAGGAAGGGAGTGAGGAGCTTCATAGGAGAGTGCGCGGAGGGATTACTTCTGCTTGCCGAAGAGGCGGTGCAGGTTCTTAAGGCCCTTGACGGCGATGTCGTCGCGGCGAGGCTCCATGGCGCGCCAGATGGCGGCGGCGCGGGCGATCACCTTGACGTCGGTGGTGAAGGATTCGATGACGACCTCGTTCTTGTAGCCGATCTTCTTGAGGGCGGCGACGATGGGCTTCCAGTCGAGCGAGTCGTTGCCAGGGGTGCCGCGGTCGGTGCCGCAGGCGTGGAAGTGGCCGAGGTGCTTGCCGGCCTTGAGGATGGCGGCGGCCTGGTTCTTCTCCTCGATATTCATGTGGAACGTGTCGAGGTGGAGCTTCACGTTCGGGAGGTTGACGGCCTTGACGAGGCGCAGGCCCTGGTCGCAGGTGTTGAGGAAGTCGGTCTCGAAACGGTTCAGCGGCTCGATGTCGAGCTCGACGCCCTTCTTCTGGGCATGCTTGCCGATGGCCTTGAGGTTCTTGACGACGAGCTTGAAGTGCTTGGCCTTGGTCTTGTCGTCATGCGCGCCGATGAGGCCGACGACGGAGTAGAGCGGGCCGATGATGCGCGGGCAGCCCATCTCGGCGGCCTGATCGATCAGGGCCAGGATGTACTTGCGGCCGTTGGCCTGGTCCTTGGCGGAACCGCGGAGGTCGCGGCCGGGGCCCATGGCGGCGCAGATGGAGCCGATGGCGATGCCGGCCTTGGCGGCGGCGGCCTTCAGGAACTTCGGGTCGACGTGCGAAGGATCTTCGATCGCGATCTCGACGGAGTCGAAGCCCCAGTTCTTGAGTTTCTTGAACATGGAGACGCTCTCGTTGGTGAACGGAGAGGCGTAGAGGAACGTATTGAGGCCGAAACGCATGGTGGTGTGGGTGATTTGGGGAGGAGCGGAGTTTTGGAGGGGGTCAGGGTGCGGTCAAGGCTGGGCGTGCAAACGAGGCCTTTCAAGGGACGAGTTCGCCGACGAGGAGCAGGCCGCCGGGGTAGAACTCCAGGGGGGCGAAGCGTTCGGGCTTATCGATCTTGTTCTTGTTCTTCGCCAGGACGGCGGCCTTGTCGATCGGGTCCGCCAGAAGCTCGAGGCGGACGGTATGCACGCCCTCAGGGAGGTCGGTGCCGACGATGAAATTCGCAAGGCGCGGATACGTGCAATAGGCGTCGATCCGCTGGACCGGCTTCTGCGCCTTACCGTCGAGGGTCACGGCGACCACGCCGCCCGCGGGGCCGACGATGTCATAGATGGCGCAGTGCGTGCCCTTGAACTTGAATTCGATGCTCTGACCGGGCTTGGTCAGCTTGACCATCGACGGCAGACGGTTCGACCAACCCTTGGCGACGGCGTCGGTTTTCATATCAGCCGGAGCGAGGCCGTCAGAGAGCTTGGCGGAAGAGACCGGGACGAGCGTGGCCCGCTCCCAGTTCGCCGGGTCGAGGGCGAGGTTGCTCACGTGCGGCGTGGGGGCGTTGTTGGCGATCGCCAGCGCCGTCAGCGAACGGACGATGGCCTGGGTATAGAGCACGTGGCCGGTGGATTCATGCGGGTGGACGCTATCGGGGGCGAAGACGAACTTGTCGCCGAGCGCGGCCTTCTCGGCGTCGGTCTTCGGCAAGGGCGCGCGCCAGAGGAGCTTGCCGGCCTTGGCCAGCTTCGCGACTTCCATGCCGAGGGTGATCGACGGGATACCGTAGAAGTCGGCGACCTTCTCCATCGCGCTCGCGGAGCGCTGCAGCTTGCCTTCGAGCATCGCAGGGGAAAGCGCTTCGGTCAGAGTGTAGACAAAGCAGATGTCGGTCTTCGGATTGGTCTTCCAGGTCTGGCGGACGATCCCCTCCATGCAGCGGATGATGCGCTGGGGGTCGGCGCCACCGTCGTTCACAGCGAATTCGACGAAGAGCAGGTCAGGGCCCTTGGAGAGCACGTCCTGCTGCACCCGGAAGACGCCAAGGTCGGAACCAGTGCCGCCGATGGCGGCGTTGATCTCGGCGAAGGACGACTGCGGATAGGCCTTCTTGAAATGGGCGAGGGTCTGCACGCGCCAGCCGCTCTGGGCGGTGATCGAACCGCCCAAGTAGCCGATCTTCACCTCAGAGCCGGTCGTCTGGGCCTTGAGGAAGAAGTTCGGCAGGCCGCCGCGGGCGCGGACTTCCTGGGCGTCGACCAGCGGATATTCCTTGTCGGCGGCGTGACCGAGGACGGCGGCGCACAGCGCCAAGGCGGAGAGAAGCAGTCTCATGGGGTGTTGTTATTAGACGTAAGGAAACCCCGCGGGTTCCAGCCAATTGGCGCCAGGGAGGCCGAAAAGCGAAAGTCCGCCTTCCTTCCCGGGCCGAGGTCCGTAAGTTGGGCGCATGGACAATGTCACGCACGCCGCCCTCGGCATCGCCGCCGGCATCGCCGTACACCGCCGCGGCGGGTCGATCTCCGCCGCTGCCGTCGCCGCCCTGCTCGCCGCCGAAGCCCCGGACCTCGATGTCTTCCTCCGCTCGGCCGACGATCCGCTCGAGGCCTTCCGCTGGCACCGCCACTTCACCCACAGCTTCGCGTTCATGCCCGTCTGGGCCTTGCTCAGCGCCTGGGTCACCACGCTCTTCTTCCGGCGCCGGCATAACGTCGGCTGGCGCGAACTATTCCTGCCGGGGCTCGTCGGCGCGCTGACGCACCTGCTCTGCGACGGTTGCACGAGCTACGGCACGATGCTGCTCTGGCCCTTCACGGAAGCGCGTTACGCCTGGGACTGCCTGCCGATCGTCGACCTCTTCGCCACCCTGCCCTTGCTGGTCCTTGCGATCATGGCCTGGCGTCGGTATTCGCCGCGCCTCGCGACGTATGCCCTGCTCTGGTTCGCGGCCTACGCCTCCCTCGGCGTCTGGCAGCACGCGCGCGCCGAACGCAGCCTCCGCACCTGGCTCGCCCAAAGGAACATCGAGCCCGCTCGCCTTGCGCTGAAGCCGACGATCTCGAACCTCTTCGTCTGGCGCGCGATCTGGCTCAACGACGGACGCTGGCAGGTCGCCGCGGTCCGTAACCTGCCCTTCACCGACACGCGCCTGGTGGTCGGCGAGAGCCGCGCGGCATGGTCAGCCGACTCCGCGGGCAATCCCCCGCCCTACTCCGAAGGCGCGCACCTCATCGCCGACTTCTCGCGCTTCACCGGCGGATGGAACACCTACGACGTCCAGCCCGGCGCCATCCTGGTCGGCGACATCCGCTTCGCGATGCTGCCGACGAGCAGCAAGCCGCTCTGGTCCGTACGCTGCGCGCCCGGCGGCGGCCTCGCCGACACCACGCTCATCATGGACCGAAGCCTGCAGGACGGCGACTGGTCCCGCTTCGGCGCCTTGCTCTCCGGTTCGGATTCCCGCTTCATCGTCATCAAGTAACATGCGCACCCTCCTCTGTCTCCTCGGCGCCGCGGCCTTCGCCGCCGAACCCGCCTTCAAGCTCGTGCTCGAAGACAACTTCGACGGCATGGAGCTCGACGCGAAGGTCTGGAACGTCGAGACCGGCAAGCGCCGCGAATCCCTCAACTCGCCCAAGGCGGTCGACATGAAGAACGGCGTGCTGAAGATCACGACGTGGACCGACGTCGACGGCACGACGTACTGCGGCTTCCTCACGACGCGCAAGAAGTTCGCCGTCGCGCAGGGCAAGACCGAGGCGCGCTGCCGCTTCTCCGTCCAGCCGGGCACGCAGATCGCCTTCTGGGCCCAGTCGCAGACCTACGGCAAGTCCGGGACTGCCGCCGGCGCCGTGACCGACGGCGTCGAGATCGACATCCTGGAGACGACCGGTCTGAAGAAAGGCGGCTACCAGTCAGTCCTGCATTGGGGCCCTTACAAGTCGCCGACCGAAAAGAAGGCCAGCTCGACGCAGCATCCCGCGAACGTGGGCGGCGAGTGGCATGACTATGGCGTGGAGTGGGACGACTCCGGCTATCGCTTCACGTTCGACGGCAAGGTCGTGTGGACCGACGCGAAGTGCCCCGGCACCAAGGCGCCGGAATTCCTCCTGCTCACCAGCGAGTCCAACCTCAAAGGCTGGAACGGCGAACGCCCGAAGGAAGGCTACGGACTCAAGGACGTCTCGAAGAACACCTTCGAGATCGACTGGGTGAAGGCCTGGGAACGCGTCCCGGCGGCGAAGTGATTCAGCGCAGCTCGAAACGGTAGCTTGCGATGGCTTCGGCCTCGACCGCCGCGCCATTACGGGAAGCCGGCGCGAACGTCGACGCCCGCGCGGCCGCCAACGCGGCTTCGTCGAGCAGACGGCTGCCCGAGCTCTGCGTCAGCTCGACCGAACGGATCGCGCCATCTGCCGTCAGCACGAGTCGGACGCCTACGACGCCCTCGGCGCCGGCGCGACGGGCGCGCTCGGGATAGGTCGGCTCCTGACGGAAACGGAAGCAAGGCGGCACGAACCGCTCCGCGACGGGCGCGGGGACGGCGGCGAGCACTTCGCCCTTGGTCGCGGCGACGGCCGGAGCCGGGGAAGCGGCCGCCGGCGAAGACGTCAACGCGACGGCGACGGGCGACACGGAAGAAGGGACGACGGCGACGGGCAGCGGGATCGCGACCGGCTGGCCGGCGCCGAGCGCGACGCCGCCCTTGGCTTCGCCCGGCAAGGCGATCGGCTCGGAGACCAGGTTCACGATCACCAGGCCGCCTTCGCGGGCCGGTTCGCTGACGCCGACGGAACCGCCGAGCCAGACGGCCCCGAGGGCCGCGAGATGCGCACCGCCCACGGCGACCCAGATCAGGCGATGGCGGCGGGTTTCGAGCACGTTGGCAGGGTCGGGGCGAGGCTGCGTTCAGTCAAGAACGGGGCGTGTCATTTCGCGAGGTCCGGCGGGATCATCCAGAGCAGGCTCCAGGATCCGTATGGCCGGAGCCGCGTCGGCTTCGCCGTCCGCTCCAACGCCATCAGCCCGGCCTTGCGGAAACGGATGGCCGCGCCGCCGTCGGCCAGGCCGAGCAGCAAGGCGGCCAGTTCGGCGAGATGCGGATTGTGCCCGACCAGCAGGCGGCTGCGTCGCGACTTGCCCAGCAGCTCGGCCGTCTTGCGCGGATCATGCTCGGGCTCCAGTCCGCCCAGCACCTTGAGGGGCAGAGAAGTGCCGGTGGCGAGGCGCAGCAGCTGGGCCGTGCGTACCGCGCGCACCAGCGGGCTGTGCTCGATGGCGAGGACTTCGCCGAGCGGCACCGCGCCCGCGCCCTTGGCCAGCAAGGCGACCTGCCGCTGCCCGTGCGAAGTGAGGTCGCGCGAGGCGTCGGGCGTGCCCGGGACGGCTTCGGCATGACGCAGCAGGTAGACTCGCATGACCGGAGGTTGGCCCGAAATGATATTAACGCAAATCGGTCTTGCCCACAGGCGCGGTCCGTCAACCAATCGCGCGTGCGCTTCGCCGCGATCGCCGCCCTCCTCCTGAGCCTGTCGTTCCCGGCCGAGGCGGCCGTCAACCCGCGTTACTCCGCCGCCGGCATGACCGTCGACGGCATGATCTGCGTCGACGCCGCGACGGGCGCGGTGCTCTCGCAGGAAAAGGCCGACTACCCGGGCCACCCGGCGAGCGTCACGAAACTGATGACGACCTTGCTCGTGCTCGAGGACATCCGGGCGAACAAGCTGACGATGCGCAGCCGGGTCGCGGTCACCCGCGAGGCCACCCGCGCGGGCGGAAGCAGTGTCGGGCTGGCCCCCGGCGAAAGCTTCACGGTCGAGGAGATGCTCTACGCCCTGATGCTGCAGTCGGCCAACGACGTCGCCCTGGCCCTGGCGATCGACCGCGAAGGCAGCGTCCCCGCCTTCGTCGCCCGCATGAACCGCCGCGCCGCCGAACTCGGCATGAGCCGCACCACCTTCGTGACCCCCAACGGCCTGACCTACGGCGCCGGCCCCCACGACACCACGACCGCCCGCGACCTCGCCAAGCTCGCCATCGCCCTCTGCCAGTTCCCCGAGCTCCTCAAGCTCACCGGCACGAAGCAGTATGTCTTCCGCCGGCCCGGCAAGCCGATGGAGCTCCTCAACCACAACCACCTTCTCGGATCATTCCAGGGGTGCGACGGCTTGAAGACCGGCTGGACCGTCGCCGCCCACGCCTCGATGGTGACCACGGCCAAGGACAAGGATCTGCGTGTCATCGCCGTCGTCCTCGGGTGCCAGAGCCCCGCCGGCGCCAAGCCGGAGCAGCGCCTCCGGGATAGCCTCGCGGCCGACCTGATGTCCGAAGGCCTCGTGAAACTGAGGCAGCTCGAAGCCGCGAAAGCCCTCCGGACCGCCCAGCTTCCCACCATCAAGGCTGCGCCCAAAACTACGGTAAAGCCTAAGAAAGAAGAAGGTTTCTGGGACTGGCTGGGGGATCTGTTTAGCTTCTAACCCCCGCCCGAAGGGGGGTGGAAAGAAGTAGTGAACATTTGTTCATTTTGCTTGCACCGCTCGCTCGGGCGGGCAATTTCCATTCCGCATACCCAACGTTATGTCCGCCAAATCCGAACCCACCGCTAAGGAAAAATCTGCCAACCAGGCAGCCGAGAAGAAGACCCTCGATCTGGCTCTCTCCGCCATCAACAAGCAGTATGGCGACGGCACCCTGATGCGCATGGGAGACGCGACCAAGATGCAGG